>NZ_JABBWX010000010.1:0-370291 GCF_014161375.1 Microbispora sp. H10830 | reverse complement strand
AATTCTTCCCGACCGGCTCTTCCGTGTCAAATCCGCCCCACCGGGACTTATTTGACCCGAAACCCGCCGACCGACAGGAATTCGACCACCCCGTTTCCGGGGCAACCCCTCTAACTTACCCGAACCCCCAGCCCGGCGCAAAACCACCGAACCAAGAAGATCGAAAAGCGAGAGGAGCCGCCGGCAATCAACCCGCGCACACCAAGACAACCACCGAAGTGATCGAAGAGGAGTGCGCCGAACCGCGCCGACACCACAAGATTACCAGGGCCTGCCGACGACTTGGCCCGGCTAGGCTCCAACGCAGCCGGCCGGAGACCTATTCCCGCAGGTCATCCACCGGATGGAAGTTCCGCACGGATCGAACGGCGTGAGGCCCGGCTTCATTCCCGTCACGACTCGCCCGCCCGGACAAGGGTAGGGGCCGGGGCGTGCTACGACTGATCCACCTTGCACAGCCTTTTCACCTGGAGAAGGGGTAGGAACAGGACGTGACTCGACAGGGGTTCCCTCGCGCCCTGATCGTGCTGGTCTGTACCGCTGCCGCGGTGATAACGCTCGCCGGCGTCCAGGCGGTGGGCTCGATCGTCGGCCCGGTCGTCCTGGCGCTGACCCTCGTCATCGCCGTCTCTCCGGTACGCGGCTGGCTGGCCCGCCACAACTCTCCGGTATGGCTGCAGGTGGCCGTCCCGCTCGCCGTGGTGCTGCTGGTCCTGCTCGGCATGGTCGCGGTGCTCAGCCTCGCCGCCGCGCAACTCGCGATCCTGGCTCCCACGTACGCGAACCAGTTCAACGCGATGGTGGCCGACCTCCAGCACTGGGCGGCGGGCCTCGGCTACGGGAGTGAACAGCTCAACAAGGCGCTGTCGTCGCTCGATTTCGGCAAGTTGATCGGCGTCGCCCAGAGCGTGTTGAGCAGCCTTCTGGGAGTGTTGTCGAGCCTGTTCCTGATCGTCGTGCTGCTGCTGGCCATGAGCCTCGACGCCCCCGTGTTCGCCCGGATCGTCGACGCCGCCTCGGCCGAACGGCCCGCCCTCGCCCGCGCGCTCAAGACCTTCACGAACAGGACGCGCCGCTACCTGATCGTCTCCACCGTCTTCGGCCTCATCTGCTCGGTCCTGGACGTGATCGCACTGTACGTGCTGGGCGTGCCGCTCCCGCTGCTGTGGGGGGTGCTCGCCCTCATCACGAACTACATCCCGAACATCGGGTTCATCCTGGGCCTCATCCCACCGGCGCTGCTCGGGCTGCTGGAGGGCGGGCCCAAGACGATGCTGCTGGTGATCGTGGCGTACATCGCGATCAACGTGGTGATCCAGTCGTTCATCCAGCCGAAGTTCCTGGGTGACGCCGTGGGATTGTCCACCACGGCCACGTTCCTCTCGCTGATCGTCTGGGCGTGGGTGCTCGGTCCGCTCGGCGCGCTGCTGGCGATCCCGCTGAGCCTGCTCGTCCGTGCCCTGCTCGTCGACAGCGATCCGGACGGCTCCTGGGCCGCCGCGCTCATCTCCGGGCGGTTACCTGAACGCTCTCCGGGGTCCCACCCCGACCCGCGGCCGGAACAGCCCGACCCCCGCTGAGGCCATCCGGCCATCCCCTGCTCCGCCGTGCGGCGTCAGCCTCGCAGCCGTCCGACACATTCCGGACGCAGTCATGGCCAGGGTCGTCGACGGGCGCCGACACGGAGCGTCTGCGGGCGGCGCCGCCGTGCTCCGGCTTAGGGTCTGATCATGCGGCGATGGGACGACGACGAGCGCCTCACCGGAATCGCGGACGCCTCGGCGATGGAGCCACAGGTGTCCGCCCTGCTCGACGCGATGGCACGGGACGGCTGGGTGACGGAGGAGCCCGAGGCGCATCTGCTCCCGCACCTGCGCCGTGCGTGCGGGTCGGAGTGGCTCCTGACCGGTGAGCGTCTGCTCGACGACGGCGTGTACGAGGTGACGGTCTCGCTGGCCGGCGACAGGGAGGGCGTCCACGTGCAGCGCGACGTGATCCGGCTGCTGTCGGCGATCGCCGAGACCGTCTTCTTCGTACGGCATGCCTCACCGGGCGTGTTCGAGTGCGTGACCGGAATGCTCGACGGTGACCCGCCCGGCTTCAAGAGCCATGGCCACATGGTCCGCCTCATCGTGACCTGAGACCGGCGGGACCCCCGTCTCAGGCGGCGGGGACGGTCTTCTTCTCCCCCGGCACCGGCACCGGCGTGGTCTCCGCGTACCTGCGCCGCCATGGGATGGCCGCGATCAGCACGGGGAGCAGCACCAGCGAGCTGATCGCCCAGGGGGCGTGCAGCTCGCCCCACTTGGGCCCGTGGAACTGGGTGAGCACGATGTAGCCGATCGCGGCCCACAACGTGCTGCCGAGGATCGCCGGCCAGGCCCAGCGGGTGGGCCGGGCGACCAGGAACGGCATGAACCACAGCAGGTACTGCGCGCCGAGGCGCGGTGTGAAGATCATGAAGGACAGCAGGATCGCGATCGTGACGTCGACCGGGTCGGCCTTGCGCCACCAGACGAGGCAGGCGACGATCGCGGCGTAGATCATGTACTGCCCGATCCTGGCCGGGAGCGGGTCGAGGTTCCAGTTGCCGCCGCTGACCAGGGTGGTCCAGCCGAAGTCGCCCGTGATCGGACGGACGTCGCTGGGCCGCAGCCCGATGGTGTTGAGCACCTCGGGCAGCTGCCGCCACTCCGTCCAGCCGCCGATCGGGAGCGTCAGCAGGAAGAACACCGGCGAGACACCGGTCGCGACCAGCGAGACCAGGCGGCTGCGCAGCCCGGGCAGGAACATCAGCAGGGCCGGCACGAGGATCACCGGCCAGCTCTTCGCGCAGAGCGCGAGCCCCATGAGCAGACCCGCCCATACGGCCCGGCCCGTCGCCGCGCGGTCCTCCTGTGACGGGTGGACGATTCGCCGCACGATTTCGCCCGGCGAAATCCAGGGCAGCGGCAGGTCGCGGTTCGCGAACCGCATGCGGGCCCACGGCAGGGGCTCGGGCCGCCGCCACTCGCCCGGGCCGCGCGCCACGACGTACGCCGCGACCCCGAAGACCAGGGAGACCGGCTCGACCTGGCCGTGCACGGAGGCGACGAGGATCGCGAGGGGGTTGCAGGCGTACTGGAAGGCGCGCAGTTTCTCGGTCCGCGCCCCGGCCAGCTTGCCGACCAGCGGGATCAGCACGACGTCGGCGACGACGGTGACGATGCGGCCGGCGTACTCCCACGGGATGCCCAGCCACAGCAGCAGGCCGTACATGTACGGGATCGTCGGGAGGAAGTGCCATCCGCCGTTGCTCTCGAGCACCGGATCGCGGTGGTCGAGGATCGCCACGCCGGCGGGCTGGAAGCTGTTGACGTAGTCGACCGGCTGCCACTGGGTGTCCCTGGCCGACAAGACCATGATCAGCACGCGTACGGCGATGCCGAGCGTGAGCGTGACGGCCAGAGACGGCCGCCAGCCCTTCCATTGGGCGACGAGCGCGAGCACGACGCCGGCGACGAGGACGATGCTGGTGGGGATCGCGTATTCCATGACGGTGCCAAGCCTGCCCGACGAATGGCAAAACAGGCGACTCGATCCCGGATTCGGCCGTCCAGCCATCGCGATCCGTCACGATTAGGGGTATTGTGACCACGGAGCGTTACATCCAGGAGACTTCATGAAAATTCGCCTGTGGATCACCCTTGCCGTGGCCGTGATCGTCGGGATGCTGATCGGCCTGCTCGCCCCCACGCACGGGGGCGACCGGCACGGCGGGTAGGGGGGTCGTCCCCGCCGGACCGGCCGCCTGCTCATGGGCGCCCGACTCGCATCGGTCCGCGCTCACATCGCGTGCGGGCGGCGAGGGATCCGGGTCCGGCGGGCCGTGCCCGGATCCCTCTGACCGTCGACAGGTGGACGGGTCAGAAGCCCGCGGTGATCCTGGTGAAGTCCCAGTCGTTCTGCGCGATGCCGCTGCAGTTCGACACCACTCCGCCGCCCGCGCAGCCGCGGTCGCGGTTGACCGCCCAGAAGGCGAGCCGGCCCAGGCCCTTCGACTTGGCCCAGTCGCGGATCTGGGTCCAGGTGGCCACGGAGGTGAGCTCCTGCTGGTCGGACAGGCCGTTCATGCCCGAGATGCCCATGTGCGCGTATGCCTGGGCGTCGGTCCAGCCCCACGCCGCCTTGAGCGCGTTCTTCAGGCCCTCGGCCGCGTTGACCGTGTTCTGGTACATGTTCGCGCCGCCGCCGAAGTCGAACGGCATGATCGTGTAGTTGTCGATGTTCACGCCCAGCGCCTTCGACTGGTTGATCAGCCGGGTGCCGTAGTAGGTCGGGCCTGTCGTGCTGGTGCCGAAGGTGACGACGACCTTGACGTTCGGGTTGTTCTGCTTGACGATCTTCAAACCGCCGAGGATGCGGTCCTGGACGGCCTCGTTCTCGAACTCGTCGGTGTTCTCGATGTCGAAGTCGACCGCGGCCGGGTTGTAGGCGTTGACGACCTGCTGGACGGCCGAGGCGAAGGCGGACGAGCTGGAGCAGTTGGGACCGAGCTTGTTGCCCTGCCAGCCGCCGAAGGAGATCTGGACATTGCCGCCCGCGGCCTTGATCTGCGAGATCGCGGTGGCGTCGGCGCTGCCGGACAGCGGGCGGGAGCCGTCCCACGCCGGGGTGCAGCCGCCGCCGGAGAGCATGAAGGCCATCGTGAACTGCCTGACCCCGGTGGCGTTCATGACCGTGGCCGGGTTCGGCGGGTTGCCCCACCCCTCGTACAGGTACGGTGCGCCGGGGAGCTTCCCGCCGCTCGTGGGGCAGCCCGTGGTGGTGCCGGTCACCGACCCGCTCGCCGCGGACTCGCCGTTCGAGTTGTACGCCTTGACGGTGTACGTGTGAGTGGTGCAGGTGCCGAGGCCGGAGATCGTGGCGCTGGTGCCGCTGCCGGTCGCCTTGACCGAGGTGCCCTCGTAGACGCGGTAGCCGGTCACCGTGCCGCTCGACGCCGACCACGACAGCGAGATCGACGAGTTCGTGGTGCCGGTGACGGCCGGGTTGCCCGGCTTGCCCGGCGCGCCGGACGGAGGCGTCGGGCTCGGGTTGCCGCCGCCGCTGACCTGCTTCCAGAGCGCCGGGACGATCGGCGGCTCCCAGCCGGTCAGGGACGTGTGCGCCTGGATGCACTCGTAGTCGACGCCGTTGTAGGTCACCCGGGCGCCGATGGCGTACCAGGTGTTCGGGGCCCATGCCGGGTAAGCCAGCATGACCACGCTGTTCGGGGCCGCCGAGGCGGACGCGGCCGTTCCCGCGACCAGTCCGGCGACGGCCAGGAGGAGGGAGGCGAGCAGGGCGAGGGCCGCCCTGGCGCGCCGGCCCGTACCGAAGCGAAGCTGCATTCTTCCTCGCAAGGGTTGGGGGGTGGGTGGGGGGATCACTTCAGGGCGTCGAGATACGCCCTGTGGGAACGGGAGAATTCGGAGCCGTTGTACTTGTCCCAGTTGACGGACCAGGCCATGAGGCCGCGCAGGCCGGGGAAGACGCCGTGCGGCCGGTAGGAACCGCAGCCCGTCCCCTTCGCCAGGCAGCCGAAGGCGCTCTGCACCTCGGCCGTGCTCGTGTAGCCGTTGCCGGCGTACGGCGCGGCCGGCAGGCCGATCGCGACCTGGTCGGGACGCAGCGGCGGGAAGGTCGCGCCACCGGCCACGGGGAAGCCGGTGAGCAGCATGTCGGTCATGGCGGCGTGGAAGTCGGCCACGCCCATCGTGTGGTACTGGTTGTCGAGGCCCATGATCGGCCCGGAGTTGTAGTCCTGGACGTGCAGCAGCGTGAGATCGTCACGCAGCGCGTGGATCACGGGCAGGTACGCCCCGGAGCGGGCGTCGGCCGTCCCGTTCCGACCCGGGCCGTAGAACTGGTAACCGAGCTGGACGAAGAACGTCTCGGGGGCCATGGTGAGCGTGAACTTCGCGCCATACCTGGCCTTGAGCGTCTTGATCGCGGAGATGAGGTTCACGACCACCGGGGTGGTCGGGTTGCGGAAGTCGGTGTCGCCGGGGCTCAGCGACAGCGAGTGGCCCTCGAAGTCGATGTCGAGGCCGTCCAGGCCGTACCTGTCGATGATCGCGGCGACGGACTGGACGAACTTGTCCCGGGCGGCGGTGGTGGTGAGCTGGACGATCCCGTTCTGGCCTCCGATCGAGATCAGCACCTTCTTGCCGGCCGCCTGCTTGGCGCGGATGGCCGCGACGAAATCCGCGTCGCTCTCGACGCTCGGGCACTCCGCGGCCGGACAGCGGGTGAACCGGATGTCGCCGGAGGTGGGCGAGGTCGGCTCGCCGAAGGCCAGGTCGATGATGTCCCACGCGTCGGGGACGTCGGCCATCCGCACGTAGCCGGAGCCGTTGGCGAACGAGGCGTGCAGGTAGCCGACCAGCAGTCGCTTCCCGCCCGGCGGCGGCGGGCTCGGTGAGGTCGACGGGGACGGCGACGGTGATGGGGACGGGCTGATGGAGGGCGAGGGGGATGGAGAGGGCGAGGCCGGGGTGCCGGGGCCGTCGAGGACGACGTCGTCGGCGTAGTAGGCGCCCTGGCCGTACCAGCCGTTGACGTAGATCGTCACACTCGTCGTGGACGACCCCGTGGTGAACGACGTCGACAGCTGCGACCACGACGATCCCGGCGACCCCCACGTCTGGGCGTTCACCCCCGCGCCGGTCGCCCCGAGGAACACGTAGTTGCCCTGGACCCACGCCGACAGCGCGTACGTCGTGGACGGCTCGACGCTGATCGTCTGCTGGCACCGCGCGTAGTCACTGCCCGCCGGTGTCGCCGACAGCGCCTTCGACCCGCCGTGCACCGGACTCGGCACCACCTGCGCGGAGGACGCGCACGTCCACCCCGACAGACCCGACTCGAACCCCGGATTGACCGTGATGTCGGCGGCACGGGCCGGGCCGGTGAACGTCGCCGTGAGCAGGCCGGCGAAGGCGAGGGACGCCGCCGCGCCCAGGCCGATGAGCTTGTTCATGTGCCTCACCCCGTGTACGAAGCGAAGATCTTGGAGAACTCGTAAGGCGACTGGGGGATGTTGGTGCAGGAGTAGAGCGCGCCGGTGCAGGCGTTGCGGTCGCGGGTCGTCTCCCAGAAGGCCAGCAGGCCGAGGTGCTTGTCCTTGGCGAAGGCGACGAGCTGGCGGGCGTCGTCCTGGTTGTAGACACGGCCGTCGTCGTTCTGCCCGAGCATCGGCGTGACCCCGACCATCCGCCACACCTGGGCGTCGGACAGGCTGGGATACAGGCTCTTGAGCTGTGCGAAGGTGCTGTTCGCCGCCTGGACCGCCGCGTCGCCGTAGTCGACGGACTGGTAGTAGTCCATGGCCATGACGTTGACGGCGTCGAGCCTGACCCCGGCGTCGCGGGCGGACCGCACCACGTTGAGGCCGTCGGCGGTCAGGCCGCTCGGCAGCACGGGCAGCGTGAGGGAGATCTTCAGGTCGGGGTGGGCCTGCTGAAGCCGGGCGAGCGCCTGCGACCGGCGGGCGATGGACGCGGGCTCGGCCGCCGCGGAACCCTCGATGTCGAGGTCGATGTATTTCAGGTCGTAGGCGGTGACGACCGCGTCGTACTCGCCTACCAGCGCGTTCACGTCCGTGCACGCCTGGGCGAGCTCGATGCCGGTCGCGCCGCCTAAGGACACCTTGACGTCACCGCCGCCTGCCCGGATCGCGTCGATCTGGTCCTTGGCCCACTGCTGCCGTGGGTCGTACGCGTTGAACCACATCGCCTTACAGCCCGACGCGGTGACGAACGCGAGTGTGAAGCTCTTCAGGCCGGAGGCCGAGGCCATCGCGCTCAGGCTCGGGGTGGGCCAGGCGCCCATGTCCACGTACGGCGCGGTGCGCAGGGCACCGGGCGCGGGCGGCGGCGAACTCGGAGACGCGCTGGGGGACGCGCTCGGCGAGGGGGACGGCGAGGTCGTCGCGCCGTCGCACGGGCCGCCGTTCAGGCGGCAGTTCGCCGGCTTGCCGGGTCCGCTGTTCACCCAGCCGAACGTCGTCGAGGCGCCGGCGGCCAGGCCGCCGTTGTACTCACGGTTCTTGAACGTGTAGTGGTCGCCGGAACGCGTCATCAGCGCGTCCCAGTAGGACCCGGCCGACGAGCCTGCGGGAAGGTCGAACTCGACCGTCCATCCGGAGATCGCGGCGGTCCCGGTGTTGGTGAGGGTGTAGCGGCCCTGGTAGCCGGAGCCCCAGTCGGAGTCGGCCGAGAAGACGGCCTTGACCGTGGCGGCCTCGGCGGGCAGCGCGACGAGAGCGAGCGCGAGTGCGGCCATCGCGGCGAGCGCACGCCAGACGTACCTGGTTTGCATGGACACAACCTCTGTGGGGGGTGAACGGGGAGGTCATGGGAATCCGTACGGCCGGCGCCTGACGGAGGCGGCCGATCGGAACAGCACCGGCCGTACGGCACTCAAGGGCGTCTGGTGACGGGACGCGAGAGGAAGACGCTAGGGCTGAGGAAGGACCATTTCCGGCTCCCGAGTCGTTCTTTTAGGAAAGTTTCCTAAGAGTTGTACGGATCGTAGCTTCGCGGTCGCTGGTTCACAAGACCCAATTCGACAGCGTTCCTAACGAACCGTGTCATCGCCGGTGGAGGCGCGGGACCGGGTTATGCGCGCGTTAAGGGCCGACTGCTCGTCCGTTAAGGCGAGCACGGCTGAGGCGAGCGCGGCTTAGGTGAGCACGGCTGAGGCGAGCACGCTGTGACCGCCGTGCGCCACCGGCTCACGGCGGGCGAAGCGAGGTCAGCGCAGGATCGCACCCTCGCGGACGGCATGCCTGCCGTCGCTCTGCACGTTGACGAAGTCGACGAGGCCGACCAGCTTCTCCAGGTCGAAGCCGGCCTCGACGCGATCGTCGTCGGCGGGGAGGTAGACCGAGAGCGGATAGTGGCGGCCGGTGGCCGCACCGAGCGCGTCGAGTTGCGCGCGGAACTCGGCCAGCAGGGCCGTCAGGTTCCGCCTGTCGTCGACGCCGGTGTGATTGCCCAGGTGCCCCTCGCCGCCGGGCCACTCCCAGTCGATGTCGATGCCGTCGAAGACGCCCGCCGCGCTGCCCGGGCCACCCCTGCCCTCGACGCCCGGCAGGTCGCCCCTGATGTAGGCGTCGAGGCAGGATTTGACGAACCTCTGGCGGGTGGCGGCGGTCCGCGCGACGTCCGAGAAGTACTTGGAGTAGGTCCAGCCGCCGATCGAGATCAATGCCTTCAGGCCGGGGTGTCGGGCCTTGAGCTTCTTCAGCTGGTTGAAGTTGCCGGCGAGCGAGGCGTCCGGGGGGTCGGCCACGCCGTCCAGCGACTCGGCGGCCGTGAAACCGCGCTGGTAGTCGGCCCAGGCGTCGCCCGCGCCGTCGCCCTGGTCGGGGTCGTTCGGGTCGGGCGCGAGCGGCCGGGTGACCCCGGTGAGACAGGTCAGCGAGCCGGGGTCGATGTTCGCGAAGGCGTAGAGGACGTGGGTCAGCCTGCCCGCCAGCCCGCTGGTGTCGAGGTCGCGCACGGTGGACGTGGCGCCGTACGCGCCGCGCTGGGGGACGTAGCCCACTCTGATCCGGCCCGGCGAGGGGGACGGCGACGGCGTGACGGTCACGGTGACCGTCACCTCGGGCACGGGAACGGCGGCCCGCGCGGGAGCGGCCTGCACCGGTGCTGCTTGCGCCGGTGCCGCCTGTGCGGGGGCGGCTGCCCGCGCGGGAGCGACCGCGGCCCGCGCCGGTGCGGCGGCGGCCCGCCGCACCACGACACGTGACCTGGCCTGCGTCCGGCTGACGGCCGTGGCGCCGGTCTCGGTGGCGCGGGCCGGGCCGTACCAGGCGACGAACAGCGAGGACAGCACGGCGCTCAGGACCACGACGGCGAAGGTGCCACGCGTGATCGCTCCCATGGTGGGCTCCGAACAAGGACGAGCCTCCGCGACGAGACGCGGAGGAGGGAAGAGGAATGTCGCGGGAGCGTAGTGGCGGCGCCGCCGGACGGACAAGGAGCGCAGTCTTAAGCCCGGATTATGCGCGGCTCATGTCGCAGGAGGGCACGTTCCAGTGGCGCCATCTGCGGTAATCCATGATGCCCCGCTTCTTTGCAAGTTTCACCCCCCGCCGCCGTTCGCGGCGAGGCGGCCGGTGCCCTGCCGGCGACCCTGCCGGCACGGTGCCGGCCGCCCTGCCGGCACGATGCCGGCCGCCCTGCCAGCACGGTGCCAGCTCCGTGCCAGCGCGGGCGGCGACCGTCGGAGCATGACGTACGCGATTGAGGCCCGCGGCCTCGTGAAGAGATACGGCGACAAGGCCGCGCTGGCCGGGATCGACCTCGCCGCGCCGCCGGGTTCGGTGCTCGGCGTGCTCGGTCCCAACGGCGCGGGCAAGACCACCGCAGTCCGCATCCTCGCCACGCTCGTCTCGCCCGACGGCGGCCGGGCGGCGGTCGGCGGGCACGACGTGGTGAAGGCGCCGGCCGAGGTGCGGAAGCTGATCGGGCTGACCGGTCAGTACGCGTCGGTGGACGAGAAGCTGACCGGGCGGCAGAACCTGGTGATGATCGGGCGGCTCCTCGGCATGAGCCGGGCCGAGGCCCGGGGCAGGGCGGCGGCGCTGCTCGCGGAGTTCGCGTTGGAGGACGCCGCAGACCGGGCGGCGGGCTCCTACTCGGGCGGCATGCGGCGGCGGCTCGACCTGGCCGTCAGCCTGGTCGGCCGGCCGTCGATCGTCTTCATGGACGAGCCGACGACCGGGCTCGACCCGCGCGCCAGGGCGGACCTGTGGCGGATCGTGCGCGAGCAGGTGGCGGGCGGGGCGACCGTGCTGCTCACGACGCAATACCTGGAGGAGGCCGACCAGCTCGCCGACGAGATCGTGCTCATCGATCACGGCCTGGTGGCCGCGCGGGGCACGCCCCGCGAGCTGAAGGCCAGGGCGGGCGACCGGCGGCTGGAGATACGGCCGGAGCACGACGCGGAGAAGGCGGAACTGATCCTCGCCGAGGTCACCGGGCTGACTCCGCACCGCGGGGAGAACGGGCTGCTCAGCGTGCCGCTGCTGGACTCGGCGGTGAGCCCGGCCGTGTTCCGGCGGCTGGAGGAGGCCGGTGTCTCCCTCGCCGAGCACGCCGTGCGCAGGCCCACGCTCGACGAGGCGTTCCTCGCTCTCACAGACACCACGACCTCGGGGAGGACGCGATGACCACCACACCCGCCACGAAACCGGTGAGACAGACCGACGGCGCCCGCGGGGAGAACGCGATGACCGCAATCCCATCCGCGAGCGGGCGCAGGGGCGCGCTCGCGCAGGGCATGACCCTCGCCTGGCGGAGCCTGGTGCCGCTGCGGAACGAGCCCGGCCGGCTCGTCCAGTTCCTGCTTCAGCCGATCTTCATGGTCGTGGTCTTCGTCCTGATGTTCGGGGCCATGTCCGGCGACCCCGAGCACGCCGCGCGCTACCTGATGCCCGGCGTGCTCGTGCAGGTCGCCCTCATCTCGACGAACACCACGGGCATGAACCTCGCCGAGGACATCGTGAACGGCGTGTTCGACCGGTTCCGGAGCATGCCGATCGCCCGCTCCGCCCCGCTGATCGGGCGGGTGAGCGCGGACGCGCTGACGACGGCTGCCACCATCGCGGTGGCCCTGCTCGCCGGGATCGCGGCCGGATTCCGGATCACGGCCTCACCCCTGGACGCGCTGGCCGGCCTGGCCCTCCTGCTGCTGTTCACGCTGGCGCTGAGCTGGGTGTCGGCCTGGCTCGGGCTGAAGGCCAAGTCCGTCGCCTCGATGCAGGGCACGGCGACCGCCGTCCTGCTGCCGCTGACGTTCGGCAGCAGCGCGTTCATCCCCCCGGCCAACCTGCCGGGCGTGCTGCGCTGGTGGTCGTCGGTCAACCCGGTCTCGCACCTGGCCGACGCCGTCCGGGCGCTGCTCACCGGTGCTCCCGTGGGGGCGCACGTCTGGGTCACGCTGGCATGGGCCGCCGCCGTCACCGCGTGTTTCGTCCCGCTCGCCGTACGCGCCTACACCCGGAGGATCCGGTGAACGCCCCGATGAACGGCTCGCTCGCTCTCCCCCCGCCTGAATGGGCCGGTGCGCTCCCGGACGGCCGGGACGTGTGGACGCCCCTGCGCGACGGCGTACGGCTCGCCGCGACCGTCTGGCTGCCCAAGCCCGGCGGGCGGTATCCCGTCCTGCTGGCCCGGACCCCGTACGGCAGGGGGCCCTACGGCCCGGGCCTGCGGCTCGACGTCGCCCGGCTGCTGTCGGCGGGCTTCGCGGTCATGGTGCAGGACGTGCGCGGCGCCGGCGAGTCGGAGGGCGACCTGCGGTTCCTCACCGGGGAGGCCGCCGACGGGCACGACACGGTGACTTGGGCCGCGCGCCAGCCGTGGTGCGACGGGCAGGTCGGCATGTTCGGCGACTCCTATCTCGGGATCGCCCAGCTTCTCGCCGCGAGCGAGCGGCCGGACGGGCTGCGGGCCGTGGCGCCCTCCGTCTCCCCCGCCGGGCTGCACGACGTGGTGTACGCCGGCGGCGTCCCCAGGCTGGGCGTCGTCCTCCCGGTCCTGACGACCGTGCTCGCGCCCCTGCACCTGGCACGCCGCGCACGGCTCGGCCTGGCGGAACAGGGTCGCCCGGCCGCCCCGGCGGCCCGGCTCGGCGAGATGCTCCGGCGCCTGCCCGTCGAGGACCAGCCGGAGATCAACGGCCTCTTCCCCTTCTACGCCGACTGGCTCGCGCATCCCGACCCGTCCCACGAGCTGTGGCGGGACGCCGACCTGAAGGCGCGCTACGACAGGGTCGAGGTGCCGGCGCTGCTGTCGACCGGGTGGTACGACTACTTCCGCGACAGCACCATCCGCGCCTACCGGGCTCTGGGCGACAGGGCCCGCCTCGTCGTCGGCCCGTGGACTCACGCGTTCCGCGAGCGGACGCTGGCCGGGCGCGACCACGGCGAACACGCGAGCGGTGAGGCCGTCGACTGGACGGGCCTCCACCTCGACTGGTTCGGCCACTGGATGCGCGGGACGCCGCTGAGGGACGACGCGAGGGTCCGGGTGTTCGTCACCGGCGCCTGCGAGTGGCGGGCGATGGCTGGCTGGCCGCCGGAGGAGAGCGAGGCCGTCCGCTACCACCTGGGTGACGGCGGCACGCTCGGGCCCGAGGCGGCGCTGCGCGCCTGCTTCCTGTCCGACCCCGGCGATCCCGTCCCCACCATGGGCGGCGACGTGATCGAGTTCCTCCCGCCGGGGCCGGGACCCGTGGACCAGCGGCCGCTCGCCGGCCGGGCCGACGTGCTGCGCTACACGACCGGACCGCTGCCGGCGCCGCTGGAGGTCATGGGGGCCGCCGAACTGGTGGTGACCGCCGAGTCCGACGCGAGGTGTTTCACCGTCATGGGCAAACTCGTGGATGTGCGCCCGGACGGCCGGGAGGAGATCCTCGTGGACGGCGTCACTCGCGTCTCGGACGGTGTCGCCCGTGTCGCGGGCGACGGCGCGCAGCCGGAGAGGGCGCGCGTCCTCCTCGGCAATCTGGCCCACGTCTTCGGGGCGGGACACCGGGTGCGGGTGGAGGTCGCGGGGTCGAACTTCCCCAAGTACGCCCGGCATTCCGGCGCGGTGCGGGTCACGATCAGCGCGCCGTCCTACCTGGTGCTTCCGGTGACAGGCAGGCCGAGGTCCTCGCGCGGCGACGTGCGGCCGCGCTCGTAGGCGGCGAGGAAGCCGGGGCCCGCCGCCTCGCGCGCCGACTCCAGCGCCTCGGCGGCCTCGGCGTCCGCCCGCCAGCCCGCATGAGCCGCTTCGGCCGCGCCGAAGAGTGCCGCGGAACGCGTCGCGTCGCCCCCGGCCAGGGCGATCATGGCCAGCCCGGCCAGCACGGTCGCGAGGACGGGCGGGTCGGGGGTGGCGCCGAGGGTGCGCAGCGCCTCGTGGTGACGCGCGAGCGCGCCGCCGAGGTCGCCCTTGGCCAGCAGCGCCCTGCCGTACTCGGCGTAGGCCGACGCGAGTTGCTGCGGGACGGCTGGGTGGGCCTCCAGCACGGCCAGGACCTCCTCGTACGCCGCCACCGCGCCGTCGAGGTCGCCCCTGCTCCGCGCCACCTTCGCCTCGCCCATGCTCACCTGCACGAGCGCGTACGGCGAGACGCCGGCGGACACGTGGGAACGGGCGGCCGCCACGTCCGCCGCCGCGCCCTCGGCGTCGCCCGCCTGAAGGCGCAGCTCGGCCAGGCGGGTCAGCGTGGAGATCGTGTCGTCCGGGCTGACCCATCCGGCGGTCAGCCCGGCGATCTCGTCGATCAGGTCCGCCGTCGGCGCACCCCGGCGGGCGCGGAGTGTGGCCAGCGTGAGCAGGGCCTCGCTGAGCCCCCAGCGCTCGCCCAGCGCCCGGAACCTGCGCACCGCCTCCTCGACGTCCTGTTCGCTGTCGCCCGGCAGGCCGAGCGACCCGCCCCTGATCATCAGCGCCGAGCCGGCCAGCCAGGGATCGTCGGAGCCGGCGTACGCGTCGAGCATCCCGGCCGCCTCCTCCCTGCGTCCGGCCATCGCCGTCACGACCGTCCGCAGGATCGGCAGCATCGGATGCACCGGGCCCTCGCGCAGGGCCGTCTCGACGAGGTCGGCGAGTTCCCGGCGGATCTCCTCCAGCCGGTCGGGTTCCATCCAGATCGTGCCGAGCCGGGTGACCGTGACCGCGAACCGGCATCCGGTGTAGGCGCGCACCAGCCCGGCGGGCGGGCCCTCGGGGACGAGGTCGAGGACCTGCCCGGCCCAGACGGCCGCCTGGCCGCGATGCCCGCGCAGCCACCAATACCAGCTCAGCGTGCCGCACAGGCGCAGCGCGGTCTCCGTCTCCCGGGAGTCGACGGCCCAGCGCAGGGCGGCGTTCAGGTTGTCCTGCTCGGCGGTCAGCCTGGCCATCCACTCCAGCTGGCCGGCTCCGCGCAGGCACGGCTCGGCCTCCTCGGCGAGCCGCAGGAAGTGCGCCGCGTGCCGGCGCCGGTAGCGGTCGAGCTCACCGTCGTCCGTCAGCCGCCGCAGCGCGTACGCGCGGATCGTCTCCAGCATCCGGAACCGGCCGTCGCCCGGCGTCTCCAGCAGGGACTTGTCGACCAGGGACGGCAGCACCGCCACCACGTCGAGGCCGTCGCCCCCGCAGACCAGCTCCGCGTCGTCCAGCGTGGCGCCGCCGGCGAACACCGCGAGCCGCTCCGCCAGCGTCCTCTCCTCGGGCGCGAGCAGGTCCCAGCTCCACTCGACCACCGCGCTCAGCGTCCGGTGCCGCGGCAGGGCCGTACGGCTCCCGCCGGTCAGCAGGCGGAACCGGTCGTCGAGGCGGGCCGCGAGCCGCTCGGGGCCGAGCGCCCTGATCCGCGCCGCGGCGAGTTCGATGGCGAGCGGCATCCCGTCGAGGCGTCGGCAGATCGTGACGACGTGCGGGGTCGTGTGCTCGTCGAGGGCGAAGCCGGGGCTCACCGCGCGGGCGCGGTCCACCAGGAGGCGTACGGCCGGATACTCGCCCGCCTCGGCTGGGGTGACGCCCTCCGGGGGCAGGCCGAGGGGCGGGATCGGGGCGAGCGTCTCCCCCGGCACGCCCAGCGGCTCGCGGCTGGTCGCCAGCACCCGCACTCCCGGGCAGCGGCGCAGCACCAGCTCGGCCAGGCCCGCCGCGGCGTCGATCACGTGCTCGCAGTTGTCGAGGACGAGCAGCAGCTCACGCCCGGCGAGGGAGGCGACCAGACGCTCGTCCGGATCCGGCGGGTCCTGCCGCCAGTCCCCTCCCACCCGCGGCTCGGCGTCGGCGCCGAGCGCTTCGAGCACGCAGCGCACGACATCCGCGGGGTCCGTCAGGGGGGCCAGCTCTGCGAGCCACGCGCCCTCGCCGTTCCCGCTCTCGCCGTACCCGCCCGCTTCGGAGATGCTCTCCCCGGCGACGCCTTCTCGGGCCACGCCGTCGCCGGCGGCGCGCAGGGCGGTCTCGACCGTCAGGCGCGTCTTGCCCGCCCCGCCCGGCCCGACGACCGTGACCAGCCGGGATTCGCGCAGCAGGGCCGCGAGGTGCGTGACCTCCTCCTCACGGCCCACGAACGTCGTCGGCGGCGCCCACACCCTGCCCGCACGCCGGCCTGTGCCGCCGACAGGGCCACTGGCAGCGCCGGGGGTGGTGGGAGTGGCGGGTTTGCGGGTCGGCCGCTCCTGCGCCGCCGGGGTCTCCTGCCCGCGCAACACGTCGAGATGGGCGGCCCGCAGCTCCGGGCCCGGATCGACGCCGAGTTCGTCCGCGAGCGCCCCGCGGACCCGCTCGTACAGGGCCAGCGCCGCCGCCTGCCTGCCCGAGCGGGCGAGCGCGCGCATCGCCAGGGCGGACAGCCGCTCGCGCAGCGGATGGGCGGCCACCTCGGCCGACAGGTCCACCTCACGTCCGAGCGCGAGGTACGCGGCGGCGCGGGCCTCGACCACGGCCAGCCGCCGCTCCTCCAGCCTGGCCGCGGCGGCCGCCAGGTAGGGCACCGCGCGCAGGTCGGCCAGGGCGGGCCCGCGCCACAACGCCAGTGCCTCGTCCAGTTCCGCGCACGCGTCATCCAGCTCCGCGTTGGAGGCCTCGGCGTCCGTCATCCGGTCCGGCAGCGTGCCCGTCGCGTACGGCAGGGTCAGTGCGGTGAACACGTGGGCGTCGACCTGCGCCGGCTCGACGTCGAGCACGTACCCGCCGTCGCGCCACACCACCGCGCCGGGCCGCCCGAGCGCCGCGCGCAGGCGTTTCACCAGCGTCTGCAGCGCGTTCGCGGCGTTGGCCGGTGGGTCGTCCTCCCACAGCGCGTCCACGAGCCGGTCGGCCGGGACGAGGCGGCCGGGCCGCAGGGCCAGCACGGCCAGCAGCGCGCGCACGCGCGCGCCCGCGACGGCGACCGGAGCCCCGCCGTCGTCGAGAACCTCGAGCGCGCCGAGGAGACGAACCCGCACGCCGGTCAATCCTGCCAGGCACCCGGGGGCCCGCGGCGCCCGCCCGTCCCGCGGTCGCTCAGATGGCGCCCACGAGGGTGACGACGCCCGCCCCCACCAGGGCGAACGCCCACATCCTGTCGAGGTTGAACCAGGCCCGGCGCAGGACGGCGACGCCGAGGAACTCGTACACCACGACGGCGACGACGGTCGCCGTCAGGAACATCGCGAGCGTGTGCACACCGGCGACGAGCATGCCGCCCGACAGGGCGTGCCCGTGGTGACTCGCCGGCATGCGGGTCAGCACGGGCAGCAACATCAGTCCCGCGCCGTGCACCGACGACATCAGGAACGACCAGGCGGCCAGTTGCGGCAGCGACAGCCGCATGCCCACCCAGCGGAAGTGCCGCCGGGCGAGCAGGTGCCACAGGCCGAACCCGACGAGCACGACGCCCGCCCCGATCGAGAGGGCCGTGGCCGTCACGATCGATCCGGTCGCCGACACGGCGAGCACCACGAGGGCCACCGACGCGAGGTGGCCCAGCGCGATGACCGGCAGCGACTGCAGCAGCAGGTCGCGGCTGCGCTCCTGCAACCCGCGGGCGACGGCGAACAGCCAGCCCATCGCGGGGTTGATCCCGTGAAAGGCGCCGAGCAGGATGACCGCGGTCAGCGTCACGGGTAGCAGTAGGAGTCGGAGGACGCGTCGCCGCCCTGCAGCCTGACCTGGTGCGGGCGCAGCCCGCGGAAGTCGTCGCCGTGCGGGAAGAACCGCTCGTCCAGCGTGAACGACTCGGTGTCGATCTTCGCCATCCAGGCGCCCACGCCGTCGGGGTAGAACTGGTCGTCCCAGGCGCCGTACAGCGAGTTGGTGACGTAGACCCGGCGGCCGTCGCGGCTCACCTCGACCATCTGCGGGCCGCCCGCGAGCCGCTCGTCCGGCGCGGCCGGGTGGGCCTCCCGCCGTACGATGCCACCGAGGCGGACCGAGCCGATCTCGACCGGCTTGAACGGGTCGGACACGTCGAACTGCTTGAGCTCGCCGGTGCCCCAGCACGACACGTACAGGCGCTGGTCGTCCACCGACAGGTCGATGTCGGTGACCAGCGGCGGCACCGCGCCGAACGGCTTGAGCACGTCGGGCAGGTCGTCTGGTGAGGCGGGCTCGGCCGGGATGGTGATCACCTTCTGCGCCGCCCAGCGGGAGCCGTCCCCGTGCCTGACATCTCTGTGCCACAGCCACACGGAGGCCGACAAGTCCTCGACGCTGACGACGACCCCGGCGAAGCCGTATGTCTTGGTCGGGTCGTGGGCGGGGCGCAACTCCAGCGTCATCTGGTGCTGGTCGCCGAGGTCCACCTCCTGGACGTGCCGGCGCTTGCGCAGATCCCAGAAGTGGAGTTTGTGGCCGTACTTGCGGCCGAGCAGCAGCTCGCCGACGACACCGTCCTCGATCATGGAGGGCGTGCCCCACTCGGAGGTGATCATCACGTCGTGGTTGATGTGCCACCAGAAGTCGTACGCCAGGTACTGCGGGCCGCGGTCCACCTCCCACCGGCCGAGCACGTCGAACGAGTTGTGGTCGAGGATCGCGATGCCGCCGGGCCCGTCGTCGCCGTAGCCGCCGAGCGCGCTGACGTACAGCCCCTCCGGGCCGCAGTGCACGGTGTGCGGGCGGGAGTAGCCGGCCCGCTTGCCCAGCTCCTCAGCCTCGACGACCTTCACGAGCTCCGGGCTGACCCGGTCCTTGGTGTCGTAGACGTAGATCCGCGACGATCGCAGGCCGGGGACGATCAGGTAGCGCCGCTCGACGTGCGGGTGCGGCGCGTACGGGCACAGCGCGCTGCTGCAGGCGTTCCAGCCGAAGTGGTGCAGCTCGTCCCCCGTGTACGGCAGGTCGGTCCAGCCGACCACGGTCCCGTACGACGGGGAGCCGGGGTCGGTGTCGAGCACGGCGAGCGCGTCGGGCCGCTCGGCCGACCGATCGAAGGCGGCCACGTAGGCCAGCTTCTCCGGCGGCGCCTCGGCGGCGTCCCTGGGCGAGGGATAGAAGGTGGGGTCAGGCTTCCACAACGTCATGCTCTCCAGGATTCTCCCGAGTTCCCTACCAAGTCAATAGGAATCTACCGACTGTGACCGGAGCCTGGATAGGGCTATAACAGGACATGCGGTTTCGTGACGGGAGCGGGCATGTTCTTCGGCATCACCAACATCTGGACCTACATCGCGGGATCGTTCCTGATCATCCTGCTCCCCGGGCCGAACTCGCTGTTCGTGCTGTCCACCGCCGCCCAGCGCGGCGTACGGCAGGGCTATCGGGCGGCGGCGGGGGTCTTCGCCGGCGACTCGGTCCTCATGTTCCTGTCGGCCGCGGGAGTCGCGTCGCTGCTGAAGTCCACGCCCGTCCTGTTCTCGATCGTGAAGTACTCGGGCGCGATCTATCTGGCGTGGATCGGCTTCGGCATGCTGCGCGGCGCCTGGCGCTCCCTGCGGGCGTCCCGGAGCGCGACTCCTCCGGCACAGGTCGCGGAGGCGGCGCAGAAGCAGGGTGCGGAGGCGACACAGGAGCAGGTCGCGGAGGCGACACAGAAGCAGGGTGCGGAAGCGGCGCAGGAGGCCGTCCCGGCGCCGGTGGGCAACCCGTTCCGTAAGGCGTTCGCGATCAGCCTGCTCAACCCCAAGGCCATCTTGTTCTTCGTGGCGTTCTTCGTGCAGTTCGTGGACCCGTCGTACGGCGCGCCGGCGCTGTCGTTCCTGATCCTGGCGCTGATCGTGCAGGTCTTCAGCGTGACCTATCTGACCACGCTCATCTTCGGCGGCACGTTCCTCGCGACCCACTTCCGGCGCCGCCGCAGGCTGGCCGCCGGGCTCACCTCGGGGGTCGGCGCGCTCTTCCTCGGCTTCGGCGCCAAGCTGGCCACCGCGACACTGAGCTGACGCCCCTCCCCGCCGGCCGTGCTCATTCGCCGTGCAGGTCGGCGAGGGCGTTCTCGAAGGCGTCCATCGCCCGCTGGATCCAGTCGTATCCGGCCGAAGGCAGCCAGGCCATGACCCGGGCGACCCCGGCCTTCTCGCACCGCTCAAGCGCGTCGGGGTCGGCCGGCGCGGACAGCATCACGACCCCGACATCCCTGCCCTCCTCCTCCGCCCGCCGGAACAGCTCGGGGACGCGCTCGAGGATCCCGGGGCCGTAGTTGGGCAGCCAGGCGTCCCCGTAGGCGAGCACGCGGTCGAAGACGCGCGGCCCGACGCCGCCCACCAGGATCGGCGGGTAGGGCTTCTGTGCCGGTTTAGGCCACGACCAGACCGGGTCGAAGGACACGAAGTCGCCGTGGAACTCGGCCTCGTCACGGGTCCAGATCTCCTGCATCGCCCGCACCCGTTCCCGCATGACGGCGAAGCGGCGGGCCGGGTCTACGCCGTGGTGGCGCAGCTCCTCGCGGTTCCACCCGGCGCCGACGCCGAACTCGAACCGCCCGCCGGTCAGGTTGTCCACGCTCGCCACCGTCTTCGCCAGGCCGAGCGGCTCATGCTCCGGTACGAGGCAGATGCCCGTGCCCACGCGCAGCCGGGTCGTCGCCGCGCCCGCGGCCATCGAGGCGACGAACGGGTCGTAGGTGTGCCAGTAGCGCCGGGGCAGTTCGCCGCCCCATTCGTCCTTCGGCGTCTGGCCGCCGGGCGGCACCGGGATGTGCGTGTGCTCGGTGAACAGCAGCGCCGTGTGGCCGCGCTGCTCGACGAGCCGGGCCAAGACATCAGGACGAACCGCATCATCCGTTGCGAAGTAGCCGAAACCTGAGTCCATGCCGTCAACGTAACCCGCCTCCACCGCCCGCCGGGGAAAGCGCCCAGCGACCCCCGGTAAAGCGCTGATCAGGGGTTTTCCATCCACCAGGACGCCGGCGAGAGGTATGCCGTACCGTTATGAAGCGCGGGGGCGGTTCGCGCATTCGGCCCCCGCAGGCCTGACGGTCAGGTACGGTAAGCCACCGACGAGGCCGCCCAACCCGGGCGTTTCCATCCGCTATGTCCGGGTAGGCGCGTTGCCCAACTACAGCGTCGGTCCCCCCACCGGCCCGTTGGAGTCACCATGAACCACACGTCCTTCGCATTGCCACGGCTCACCGCGCTGATCAAGCAGGCGGTGCCCCGGCTCCTCGAAGGCGTGGTGGCTCCCCTCGTGGTCTTCTACACGGCCCTCGCGGTGCTCGGCCTGCGCGGCGCGCTGATGGCCGCGGTGTCCTGGGTCTACGTGGGCGTCCTGTGGCGGATCATCCGGCGTCAGCCCGTGCCGGGGACGATGATCATGGCGACGATCGCGATCACCTTCCGCACGGTGATCGGCCTGTGGACCGGCAGCCCCGTCCTCTATTTCATCCAGCCGGAGCTCGGCACGATCTGCATCAGCATGGTGCTGCTGGCGTCGGTGCGGATGCGCCGCCCGCTGGTCCAGCGGCTCACACTCGACTACATCCACCTGCCGTCGTTCGTGCTGCGGCACGAGCGCGTCCGCACCTTCTTCGCCCGGATCACCCTGCTGTGGGCGTTCGTGCTCATGGTCAACTCGGCCATGAGCATCTGGCTGCTGCTGCACGAGTCGATCGGCGACTATCTGATCATCCGCACCGCCGCCGTCGCCGCCGTCACCGGCCTGGCCTTCGTGGCGTCCATCTGGGCGTTCCGCCGGGTCCTGCGGCGGCTGCACACCGAGGCCCCGGCGATCACCCGCTAGCCCTCCAGCCTGTGCGTGCGCACCGCCTCGTCGCCGCGGCTGTGCCAGGCGTGGAACGCCAGCGCCGTGACCTTCCATCCCTCGGCCTGCCGTACGAGCCCGAGCCGGTAGACGCCCCACACCTCGAACATGCCGCCGCCCAGCGCGGCGTCGAGCAGGTTGTAGGAGTACCCCTTGGTGGTCACGTGCGCCTCGGCGCCGTCCACCGTCACGGCGAAGTTGCTCACGCTGTGGAAGCTCTGCTTGCGGGCGTGCAGGCCGGTGCGCCACCCGTCCACGAGGGCCTCGGCGCTCACCCGGGCGGGCTCCCCGCCGTTGAGGCTCGTGAAGTCGGCGTCCACCTCGTCGTCGAACAGCTCCAGGCACACCGGCCAGTTCTTGGCGTCCACGGTGTCGAAGACGGCCGTGACGACGTCCACGATCTCGGCCCGGTCCACCAGTGCGGCGATCTCATCCATGGGCACCATCCTGCCCTACGTGATCTGTGATAGGGACGGTTCCCATGGGTACCGCACTGGTCACGGGCGCCTCACGAGGTCTGGGCGCCGTCATCGCCGAACGGCTCGCCGCGGACGGCTGGCACGTCGCCGTCAACTACGCCAACGACACGGCCGGGGCCTCCGCCGTCGCCGACCGCATCACCGCCGCCGGCGGCTCGGCCCGCCTGGCCCGGTTCGACGTCACCGACGAGGAGTCCGTACGGGAGGGCGTGGCCGCGATCGGGCAGGTCGACGTGGTCGTCAACAACGCCACCGGCCCCCAGCCGCTGATGCCGGTGGAGAAGCAGACCTGGGAGGACCATCTCGGCCAGCTCCGCTTCTTCGTCAAGGCCCCGCTGCTGATCCTTCAGGCCGTGCTGCCCGGCATGCGCGAGGCCGGTTCCGGCCGGATCGTCAACGTGGGAAGCGAGGTCGCCGATCTCGGCAACCCGGAGTTCGGGCACTACGTCGCCGCCAAGGCCGCGATGCACGGGCTCACCCGGTCGTGGGCCCGGGAGCTGGGCCCGTACGGGATCACGGTGAACACCGTCGAGCCGGGCTGGATCCCGGTGGAGCGGCACGCGGACGTCCCCCCGGAGGACTACACCGGCTACCTGCGCGACGTCCCGCTGGGGCACATGGGCGTGCCGGCGGACGTGGCCGAGACGGTGGCGTTCCTCGCCTCCCCCGGTGCCCGGTTCGTCACCGGCCAGCGGCTCGCCGTCAACGGCGGCAAGACGATGAGCTGACCCGCCGACGCCGCTTAACGTAAAGAATCATGTGATTCACGAGCAGTTTCGGCAAAAAATCGGTTAATGTCCGTTCATGTCCGGCGCATATTTTCCCCGAATCCAGACCGTCACGGGCGCCGTCCCCGTCGCCGAGATCGACGGGCCGGTGCTGCCGTACGAGCACCTGCGCACCGACACCCGCTGGGGGATCGGCGTGGACTCCGATCCCGATCGGTGGCTGGACGAGGAGCGGTACGTGCTGGCCGAGGTCAAGCACCTCGGCAGGGAACAGGCGCTGGGCCTCGTCGTGGAGCACAGCTGCATCGGGATGGCGCGCGACCCCGCGGCGCTCGCCCGGATCTCGATGGCCGCGCGGGTCCCGATCGTGGCCGCCACCGGGTTCGCCGCGCAGCCGTTCACGGGTGAGACCATCACCCGGTTCAGCGTGGAGGACCTGACCGCCGACCTGCTGCACGAGATCGGCGCCGGACTCGACGGGACGGGCGCGCGGCCGGGCGTCATCGTCGCCGCCGCGTGGGACGAGACGCCCACTCCCGCCGAGGAACGGGCCGTCACCGCCGCCGCCCGCGCCTCGCTGCGCACCGACCTCCCGGTGGCGACGGGCGGCCTGGAGCTGCTGGAACTCCTGCTCTCGCAGAACGTCCCCGCCCGGCGTCTCAGCGCCCGCGCCGGCGACCCGCTGGTCCAGCGCAAGATCGCCGAGACCGGAGCGTACGTGAGCGTGGACGACGCCGAGGACGTCCTCACCCTGCTCGACTCCGGGCACGCCGAGCGCGTCCTGCTCAGCAGCGGCGTACGGCTGCGGGAGCACCTGTCCGGCTACGGCGGGCAGGGCTACGGCCGGCTGTTCTCCGCCGTCCTCCCGGCCCTGCGGGAGGCCGGCGTGGACGGCGACACCCTGCGTCTCATCACCCACGAGAACCCGCTCCGCTGGCTCACCGCCTGACGCGTCCGCGGGGATGGCACGATGTACGGCTGTGGTGACGATCGCCGACTGCCGACGCGTCCAGACCGGCTGGTTCCTGCTCCAGGCCCGGGCCCTGGGCGGCGAGGTGTGGACGGACGGCCCGCTGACCTGGATCGACGGGCCGGACGGCCAGAACCTCATGTTTCCGAGGGAGATGACGACCGCGGCCGTCGTCCGCGGCGTCGAGCGGGCCCGTGACCGAGGGCGGCCCATCGTGGGCGCCTGGCTCGATCCGGCCGTCGACCCGGCGCCGCTGGCGGAGGCGGGCTTCGAGCGCGGGTGGGCGCCCTGGTGGATGACGGCCGACCTGTCCCGGCCGATCGGCCGCCCGGACCCCGGGATCGAGCTGCAGGAGGACACCGCCGACTACCGGGAGACGGATCCCGCATACCGCGAGCTGCTGGCGCTGACCCGGCTGCGGCCGGCCCGCGCCTGGTACGCCGCCGCCTACACCCGCTCCCGCCGGTTCGCGGGCCGGGCCTGGTCGTTCCTCGACGGCGACCTGGCCGGGATCTTCGACATGGAGGTCTGGCAGCCCTTCCGGCGGCGCGGGTTCGGCACCGGCCTGCTGCACGCGGTGTGCGAGGCCGCCCGCGCTGCCGGGGCGCGGCACGCCGTGCTGAACGCGACCCCCGAGGGCGAGCGGCTCTACAGCGCGTGTGGCTTCACCCGCGTCGGCGACGACATCACCTGGTGGCTCCACCTGAGCGACTGAAGAGCTCCGAGGAACAGCCATGACCGGACATGTCGTCTTCAAGCGGTTCGACGCCGCCGGCGCCCGGGAGCAGCGTGAGGTCGTGTCGCCGATCCACCGCGACGCCTACGCCGAGCGGATCGCCACCGGTGACCCGGCTGGCATGGTCTTCACGCCGATCGAGCCGGCCCAGGCCCGCTGGAGTGCGCCAGGTGACCCGTGATGGGCGCCTCAGGCGAATCCGCCATTGCTCATGAGCAGCTGACCGTTGACCCACTGCCCCTGTGGGGAACATAGAAAGCTCACAAGGTGCGCGGTGTCCTGCGGCGTGCCGAGCCGGCCCAGTGGTGTCTGCGCGAGGCATCTCGCCCGCACCTCATCCGACATCCACCCTGTGTCCACGGGCCCCGGGTTGACGACGTTGGCGCTGACGCCGAGATGGGCGAGTTCATGCGCAGCCGCCAGCGTGATCCGGTCCAGCGCGGCCTTGCTCGCGCCATAGGGCAGGTTGCCGACGGTGTGGTCGCTGGTCAGGGCGATGATCCGCCCTGACCCCCGCACGCCGCGGAACCGCCGCCCGTACTCGCGGATCAGCAGCCAGACGGCACGCGCGTTCACCGCGAAGTGCCGGTCGAAGCTCTCTATGGTGGTGTCGAGCAGGCCAGAGTCAACCGACTCGCAGTGACACATCACCAGCGCGGTGACGCCTCCGAGCAGGCGCTCCGCCTCGTCGAAAATCCGCGCCGGCGTATGCGCATCGGCAAGGTCCGCCTCGATCGCTGCGAATGCCGCACCCTGCCCGGCGAGTGCGGTGCCCACCGCGTCTGCCGCGCCGGGCTCGGCGCCCCAGGCCATGCGTTCGTCGTACGGCGTCCAGTAGGTGAACGCGATGTCCCAGCCGGACGCGGCCAGCTCGCGGGCGATCGCCGCGCCGATGCCCGCGGTCCGGCCGACACCGGTCACCAGCGCGATCGGGCGGGATGCGGCGGCTGCGCCACGGCCAGGAGCGGCCGGCTTGGCTTCTGTGGTCATCTCCGGGATCCTCAGTCGGCTGTGGCTTCTGTGCGGGTGGCTACCTGTGAGCGAAAGGCGCGGCGATTTCGCGAACGGCCCGGGCGGCACCCCAGTTGTCGTCGCCGTGGGCGATGATGCTCAGCAACTCCCGTAGGTGAAACAGCGGCATGCGGTCGCGCCAACCGTCAGCCAGAGGAGTGATCTCTGTGTATGCGGCGAAGAAGCAGTCCGATGCGGGCGGACGTGGTGAGCACCACAGCATGCTCAGGTCGGCCTCGGCCCAACTGTAGGAAACCGCCGGATCAAGCAGGACCGGCGCGCCCGATTGATCACTGGCGATGTTCCCACACCACAGATCGCCATGAGTCAGCACCGGCGGTTGGGGCGGCACCAACTCGGGAAGGGCGGCGCACAGGTGTTCCAGTGCCCGGCGATCCTCGCGGTCGAACGCCGCCTCGACCAAGGGTTCGGGCAGCCAGCGCAGGATGCGGCGCTGGGCGAAGAAGGAGTATCCGTCGTCGTCCCAGGTGTTGTCCTGTCGCATGCGGCCCAGCCAGCCGTCCCGGTGCCATCCGAAACGATCGCTGATCGTGGTGGTGTGCATTCTGGAAAGTACGCGGGCCAGGTCCTCCCAGAACTGCTCCTCGTTGTCCTGGCAAGGCTTGAGCGGCTGAAGTACGAGTAGGTTCGGTGTCACCGCCAGCACGCCGGGGGTGATGGCGCCGCCAAGTTCGCGGAGCGCCCGCAGACCTTCGGCCTCGACTTCGAAGACGTCCGAACCGGACCCGGGTAGCGTCTTGGCGAAAATCTCTGAACCGTCGCTCATGGTGGCCATGCCCGCCATGGCCACCACACCGCCGGTGGCCACCCGTACGGACTGCACGGCAAAGCCTGCGTCCTGAAGCCGGCGGAGGAGAAGATCCATAAGCCGAGGTTACGAAAACGACTCCTGGCGCTTCAAGCAGCCAGGATGAGCAGTGCGCGATGTGCGACGCTCAGGCGTCGTCTCTGCCGTGATCGTGCCGTGGATCGAGTCTCTTCATCGAGAAAATGACAGGGAGAGGCAAGTCCACATGCGACTGGTGGTGGACCGTGCTGGAGCACCGCTATGGGGATTGCTTCTACACGCCGACCTCCTCCGCGAACGCATCGACGGAGCGCCGGGGTGTGAGGCACCGGGCCGACGGCGTCCCTAGGAGTCGAAGCCGACGCCGAAGGCGTCGAGGGTGCGCAGCCAGGCGTTGCGGCGGCCCTCGTGCTCGTCGGCCCGGGCGATCGCCCAGCGGGTGAGCTGGATGACGCCCGACCGCACCGGCTCCGGCGGGAAGGGCATCGGCTTCTGCCGCACCATGCGCAGGTCCGTACGCTCGGTCACCCGGCCCTGCAGCAGGTCGAGCATCACGTTGGCCCCGAACCGGGTGGCGCCCACGCCGAGGCCGGTGTATCCGGCGGCGTAGGCGAGGCGTGAGCCGTACGCGGTGCCGAAGAAGGCGCTGAACCGGCTGCAGGTGTCGATGACCCCGCCCCACTTGTGTGTGAAGCGCAGGCCGTGGAGCTGAGGGAACGTCTCGAAGAAGTGCGTGGCGAGCTTCTCGAAGGTGGCGTCGCGCTGGTCGTACTCCGGCTTGACCAGGCCGCCGTTGTGATAGACGGCGTCGTAGCCGCCCCACAGGATCCGGTTGTCGTCGGTCAGCCGGTAGTAGTGGAACTGGTTGGCCGAGTCGCCGATGCCCTGGCGGCCCCGCCAGCCGACCTCCGCCAGCAGGTGGTCCGGCACCGGCTCGGTCATCAGCACGTAGTCGTACACCGGCACGAGGAAGTGCCTGAGCCTGCGCAGCAGCGGAGGGAAGACGCCGGTGCCGAGCGCCACCCGCCCGGCCCTGACCCGCCCCTTCGGCGTCTCCAGTTCGAGCGCGACACCGTCGTCGTGCAGGGAGCGCACCGGCGTGTGCTCGAAGACGCGCACGCCGAGCCGCACGCAGACGTCGCGCAGCCCCCACGCCAGCCGCGCCGGGTCGACCATGGCGACGCCCTGCCGGTCCCACACGCCCCCGAGGTAGGTCGGGGAGTCCACCTCGGCCCGCACCTGCTCGCGGTCGAGCCGCTCCAGCCGCAGGCCGAGCGAGGCCGCCCCGCTCACCTCCTCGTCGAGCCCGGCGAGCTGCCACTCCTCGGTGGCCACCCGCAGCTCGCCGGTCCGCTCGAAGGAGCAGTCGACGTCATACCGGGCGAGGGTCGCCTCGATCTCGTCGAGGTTCTCCCGGCCGAGCCGTTCCAGCGTCGCGATCTCCGCGGGCCAGCGGTCCTGCCCGTTGCCGAGCCCGTGGGTCAGGCTCGCGGCGCAGAACCCGCCGTTGCGGCCGGAGGCGGCCCACCCGACCGCGCGGCCCTCCAGGAGGACCACGTCGAGCGAGGGGTCGCGCTCCTTGGCCATCAGTGCGGTCCACAGGCCGGTGAAGCCGCCGCCGACCACCGCGAGGTCCGCCGTGACGTCTCCCGTCAGCGGGGGCAGCGGCTCGGGCGCGATCGGCCGGTCCAGCCAGTAGGGCTTGCGCTCCGCGTCGGCGAGCGCCTTCGACGGAACCACGGATTCCACTTCCCTTACGCGTTGGCGCGGCGGCGGGCCACCAGGGCGTTGGCCACGGCGATCAGCACCCCGGCCGCGAAGATCAGCGTGCCCATGACGTTCACCTGCGGCGGGATGCCCACGCGGGTGGCGCCCCAGATCCACAGCGGGAACGTCACCGTGCCGCCGGAGTTGAAGTTGGTGATGACGAAGTCGTCGATCGACAGCGCGAAGGCCAGCATCGAGCCCGCCAGCACACCGGGAAAGATCATCGGCAGCGTGATCAGGCGGAACGTCGTCCACGGGCTCGCGCCGAGGTCTCGGGCGGCCTCCTCGAGCGAGGAGTCGAGCGTCATCACCCGGGCCCGCACCGTCACGGCCACGAACGAGATCGAGAACATGACGTGCGAGATAAGGATCGTCCAGAACCCGAGCGGCACGGCGAGCGTGACGAACAGCGACAGCAGCGACGCGCCCATCACGATCTCGGCGCAGGAGATCGCCGCGAACATCACCAGGTTCATCGCCCCGGCCCCGCGGAAGCGGTAGCGGCCGAGCGCCAGCCCGATCAGCGACCCGAGCACCCCGGCGACCAGCATCGTCAGCACGGCGATGAGCAGCGAGTTCACCAGCGCCCTGGTGAGGTCGTCGATCTCGAACAGCTTGCCGTACCACTTGAGCGTGAAGCCCTGCCAGGTCGTGTTGAACCGGCCGTGGGTGTCGTTGAAGCCGAACAGGATCATGACGGCGATCGGCAGCACGAGCCACGCGATCACGAGCCAGGTGTAGATCTGCAGGCCGCGGCCCCGCAGCAGGCCACCCCTCATCGGGCCGCCACCTCCAGCACGTCCTCGGTGCCGAGCGCCCTGGCGTACGCGAAGATGCCCACCAGCAGCAGGGCCATCAGCGTGAACGACAGCGCCGAGGCGGTCGGGTAGTCCTGGTTGATCAGGAACTGGTTCTGGATGACGTTGCCGATCATCGTGTTGCTGGTGCCGCCGAGCACGGACGCGTTGACGTAGTCGGACGTGGCCGGGACGAACGTCATCAGCACGCCGGCGAACACGCCCGGCAGCGACAGCGGCAACACGACGCGCAGGAAGGTCTGCGTCTTGCTGGCGTACAGGTCCTGCGCGGCCTCCAGGACGCGCGGGTCGATCCGCTCCAGCGCCACGTACATCGGCAGGATCATGAACGGCAGGAAGTTGTACGCCAGGCCGCCGATCACCGCCGCGCTCGTGGCCAGGATGTGGAAGTCCTGCGGCACCAGGCCCATCGACTTGAGCGGTCCGAGCAGCATGCCGTTGTCGGACAGGAAGAACTGCCAGGAGATGGTGCGCAGCACGAACGACACCAGGAAGGGCAGCAGCAGCAGGAACAGGTAGACCGACTTGCGGCTGCCGCCCTTGAAGGCGATCCAGTACGCCACGGGGAACCCGATGACGATCTGGATCAGCGTCGAGACCAGGCCGTACACCAGGGACCGGATGATCTGGTCGTGGTAGGTGCTGATTCCGTCGACGTAGCTGTGCCAGTTGAAGGTGAACGCGTAGCCGTTGACCACGTCGCCCGACTGCAGCGACAGCGAAAGCATGACGACCGTCGGGATCACGAAGAAGATCGCCAACCAGAGCGTGCCGGGGAAGAGCAGCAGGTACGGCGTCAGCGAAGCCCTGAGCCTGCTCATGCCGTCGTGATCGCCTGGAAGATGGACTCGAACTTCTTCTGCTCCTGCGGCGTCTTGAAGTTCTTGTAGCTCCGGAGCTTGGCGTAGTCCTCGGCACTGGGGAACACCAGCGGGCTGGTCGACACCTGCTCCAGGAGCTTCTTGTCGGCGCCCGTGGCCTTGGCGGCGTCGGCGGCGATGACGTCCTTGGCGGCCGGGACCGGGGTGACGTAGTTGATGTACTCCGCGAGGTGCCCCGCCACGTTCACGTCGTAGAAGAAGTCCATCAGCATGATCGCGTCGACCGGGTTCGTCGCGGTCTTCGGGATCATCATGTTGTCCGTCCAGATGGTCGCGCCCTCCTGCGGGATCACGAACTTGAGGTCCGTGCCGTCGGAGACGTTCTTCTGGAAGACGTCGCCCGACCACGCCATCGTGAGCCAGATGTCACCCTTGGCCAGCGGGTCGATGTACGCCTGGTCGTAGTACTTGCGCACGATGCCGGCGTCGCGCTGCTCCTGGAGCTTGGCCGCGGCCTTCTGCCAGTCCGCCTCGGTCGAGGTGTCCGGGTCGATGCCGAGCGCGAACAGGCCGAAGTTGGCGATCTCCTGGGAGTCGGACATCATGCCGACCTTGCCCTTGTACTTGGGGTTCCAGAGGTCGGCCATGCTGGTCGGCGGGGTGTCGACGTACTTGGGGTTGTAGGCGATGCCGGTCATGCCGGAGGCCCACGGGATGCTGTAGACGTTGCCGGGGTCGAACGACTCGTTCTTGTACCGCTCCCCCGCGTTGGCCGTGAAGTTCGGGAGCTTGGCGTGGTCGAGCGCAACGAGGTAGCCGAGCTGGACGAGCTGGGTGAAGTGCAGGCCGTTGGTGACGACCATCAGGTCGTAGCCGATCGACTGCCCGGCCGCGAGCTGCGGCTGGATCTTGGCGAACCAGCTCGGGTTGTCCTGGATGACCTCCTTGTAGGTCACCGTGATCCCGGTCTGCTGGGTGAACTGCTTGAGCTCGGGCTGCTTGGGGTCCATGTAGAGCGGCCAGTTGGCGAAGTCCACGTGGCCGTTCTTGGTCTTGCCCGACCAGTACTTCTCCACCTCGGACTGGGCCTGGGCGGAGGAGGACGGCCTGGCCGCGCCCTTGCCCTGCACGCCGCAGGCCGCGAGGGCGAGCCCGGCGGCCGACAGGCCCGCGAGCCGGAAGGCGTCGCGCCTGCCGAGCCGGCGCTGGGTCATGCCGCGGAGGAGGGCGGGGTCCTGCCTGTATGGGTCGTTCATGGGGTTCGTGCTCCGGGTTCGCTGTACCGGGTTCGCTGTACCGGGTTCGGGGATTCGTCGCGGGGGTTCGACGGGGGAAGGAAGTCGACGCGGGGATTTACCGCAGCGCGTAGGAGTGCCAGGGCTGCCAGGAGAGCCAGACCGTGTCGCCTCGCTCGGCGGTGATCGTGCTGTCGTGTGCGTTCTGCTCGAAGACCGTGATCTCGGCGCCGTCGCCGAGCACCACGACGTAGCTGTTGTAAGTGCCGAGGTAGACGACCTCGGCGACCGTCCCCCGCACCACGCTGAGGTCGCCTTCCGGCTGATCCTTCGCGATCTTGATCTTCTCGGGCCGGACCGTGAGGTCGACCGTGGCGCCGGCCGCGAGCGCGCCGTCGGCGGGGATGAGGATCCGGTCGCTCGCGCCGAGCGCGAGCACGGCCGTGTCGCCGGTGACCTGCTGGACGGTGCCGCTCAGCAGATTGGAGGTGCCGATGAACCCGGCCACGAACTTGCTGGCGGGCCGCTCGTAGATCTCGCGGGGGTCCGCGAGCTGCTCCACGAGGCCGTCGTTCATGACCGCGATGCGGTCGCTCATCGTCAGCGCCTCGCTCTGGTCGTGCGTCACGTAGACGAACGTGAGGCCGACCTCGCGCTGGATGCGCTTGAGCTCGATCTGCATGGCCTGGCGGAGCTTGAGGTCGAGCGCGCCGAGCGGCTCGTCGAGCAGGAGCGCGCGGGGCCGGTTGACCAGGGCGCGGGCGAGCGCGACGCGCTGCTGCTGGCCGCCCGACATCTCCTTCGGCCGGCGCTTCTCGCGGCCGACCAGGTCCACGACCTCCAGGATCTCCCCGACGCGGCGCTTGATCTCCGCGTCGGGGACCTTCTTGCGCTTGAGCCCGAACGCGACGTTGTCCCAGACGTTCATGTGCGGGAACAGCGCGTAGGACTGGAACACCATGTTGATGTCACGCTTGTTCGGCGGGACGTTCGTGACGTCCTCCCCGTGGAGCCTGACGACCCCCTGTGTGGGGTCCTCGAACCCGGCGATCATTCGCATGCTGGTGGTCTTGCCGCAGCCTGAGGGGCCGAGGAGGGAGAAGAACTCCCCCTCCGCGATAGCCAGGCTCACGCCCTTGACCGCCCGTACGACCTCGCCGTGCGAGACGTACTCCTTGACCACGTTGTCGAGTTCGATGGCGGGCACGTCTCCTGATACGGGGGCAGCCGCGACGGCTGCCCCCGGGCCCGCCTGGATCTCTGTCATTCCAGGCTTATCCCTCTTTTTCGATAGGTGTCCGTCCGGAGCCGGACGTACCTATTCGCCGATGTAGTGCATGACGTGCTTGACGCGGGTGTAGTCGTGCAGGCCGAAGACGGACAGGTCCTTGCCGTAGCCCGAGTGCTTGAAGCCGCCGTGCGGCATCTCGGACACGAACGGGATGTGGGTGTTGACCCAGACGATGCCGAAGTCGAGCCGCTTGGACATCCGCATCGCCCGGCCGTGGTCGGAGGTCCACACCGAGCCGGACAGGCCGTAGCGGACGCCGTTGGCCTTGGCCAGCGCGTCGGCCTCGTCGGAGAACGTCTGCACGGTCATGACGGGCCCGAAGATCTCGTCCTGGACCATCTCGTCGTCCTGCTTCAGCCCGTCCACGACGGTCGGCGCGAAGAAGAATCCCTGGTCGCCGACGCGGGCGCCGCCGGTGAGGACCTTCGCGTGCTCGGGGACCCGCTCGAAGAAGCCCTCGACCCGGGCGAGCTGGTTGGCGTTGTTCAGCGGCCCGAAGTAGGCGTCTTCCACGTCATGGCCGCCCAGCTTGGTGGCGGCGGCGGCCTCGGCCAGCGCCGCGGCGAACTCGTCGTGGATGCTCTCCTGCACGAGCACGCGGCAGGCGGCGGTGCAGTCCTGGCCGGCGTTGTAGAGGCCCGCCCCGGCGACCGCCTCGGCGACGGCCTTGATGTCCTTGACGTCCTCGAAGATCACGACCGGGGCCTTGCCGCCCAGCTCCAGGTGGACGCGCTTGAGGTCGTCGGCGGCGGTCCTGGCGACCGACATGCCCGCGCCGACCGAGCCGGTGATCGCGACCATGCTCGCGGCCGGGTGACCGACGACCAGTGAGCCGGTCTCCCGGTCGCCGGTCACGACGTTGAAGACGCCGGCCGGCAGGACGTCGCCGAGGATCTCGGCCAGCTTCAGCGTGGAGACCGGGGTGGTGTCGGACGGCTTGAGCACGATCGTGTTGCCGGCCGCGAGAGCGGGGGCGATCTTCCACACCGCCATCATCATCGGGTAGTTCCACGGCGTGACCTGGCCGATGACGCCGATCGGCTCGTGCCGGATCATCGAGGTGTGGTCGGCGAGGAACTCCCCGGCGGTGGGGCCCTCCAGGGTGCGGGCCGCACCGGCGAAGAACCGGAAGTGGTCGGCGGCGACCGGGGTCTCGTCCTCGGCCATGCGGGCGCGGGGCTTGCCGGTGTTGCGGCACTCGGCCTCGTTGATCTCCTCAGCGCGGGCCTCGATCGCGTCGGCGACCTTCAGCAGCAGCGCCGCGCGCTCGCCCGGCGTCGTCTGGCCCCACGTCTCGAAGGCGGCCGTCGCGGCGGCGTACGCGGCGTCGACGTCCTCCTGACCCGACACCGGTGCCTGGGCGTAGACCTCCCCCGTCGTAGGGTCTACGACGTCGGAGAAACGGCCGCTCGCGGCGTCGACGAACTTCCCGTTCACGAAGTTCTGGAGACGGGTGGTCACCGTTGACCTCCTGGTGGTGGCTGAGTTGTCGCGACTCTGGCAGAGGAAAGAGCCTACGACAAGGGATTTCGTCGCTAAGATACCAAATTGCTACGGAATCGCTTGAAGCGAGCGATGGAGCTGACAACATGTCAGACCACAAGCGCAACATGTCAAACACGATGCTGTAACACCAGGTCGCTACGGCGATCGAAGCCCGCCAAGAGAGGACACCCCCCGAGGATGACGACTCCGCCTAAGGCTCGCGCGGCTGCCGCGAAGGGTGGGCCGGTGGTGCTCGACGAGATCTCCAAGCAGATCATCGAGCAGCTTCAGATGGACGGGCGAAAGCCGTACGCCGCCATCGGCAAGGCGGTGGGGCTGTCGGAGGCCGCGGTGCGTCAGCGCGTGCAGCGCCTTCTCGACCTCGGCGTCATGCAGATCGTCGCCGTCACCGACCCGCTCACCCTGGGCTTCCCCCGCCAGGCCATGATCGGCATCAAGTGCGAGGGCGACCTGGAGCGGGTCGCCGACGAACTGTCGCAGATCCCCGAGATCGACTACGTGGTGCTCACGGCCGGCTCGGTCGACATCATGGTCGAGGTGGTCTGCGAGGGCGACACCCACCTGCTCGAGATCCTGGGGAAGATCCGGGCGATCTCCAGCGTGCGCGCGACCGAGACGTTCGTCTACCTCAAGCTGCACAAGCAGACCTATTCCTGGGGTACCCACTGACCTCCTGAGGCACCCGCTGACGGAGGCTCCGGCGCCGGCCTTCCGCAGCCGGAGCGTGTGCTGCCTAAGGAAGCCGGATGCGGCGGCCCCGCCATCGGGTGCGCAACCACCGGTCATGGCTGGCGAGCACGATCGCGCCGGGCCCTTCGGCGCCGATGGCCTCCTCCAGCTCACCGGACAGGCGGGGCGAGAGGTGGTTCGTGGGCTCGTCCAGCAGAAGCAGTTCGGGCGGGTCCGCCACCAGCAGCGCCAGCGCGAGCCTCCGGCGCTGTCCGACGCACAGCTCGCCCACCCGCACGTCCAGGTCCCGCGGCCCCATCAACCCGAGGGAGCGCAGCGGCACGGACTCGGCGCGCTCCGCGCCGAGGGCCAGTTCGTACGTCTCCCGCGCCGTGCGGTCCGGCCGCTCGAACACGGTGTCCTGGGCCAGCAGGGCGACGGTGAGGCCGCGCCTGCGCCGCACCTCACCCTCCGCGCCCAGCCGTCCGGCCAGCACGGCCAGGAGCGTCGACTTGCCCGCTCCGTTCGGCCCGGTGACCAGCAACCGCTCGCCCGGGAGCACGTCGAGCCGGTCGATCGCGAGCCGCCCCGGCACCCGCACCTCCCGCAGCGAAAGCAGAGGCGCGCCGGAAGCGGCGTCCTCCGGAGTGCCGGAGGCGACGTCGGCGACCAGGGCGGAAGCACGAAAGCGCAACGGGGCCGGTGGAGCCGCCACCTGGTCGCTCTCCAGTTCGGCCAGCCGCCGCGCGGCGTTGCGCACCCGTCGCGAGATCTGGCTCTGCACGCGCCCCCCGGTGTGGCCGTACCCCATCTTCTCGTTGTCGCGCCTCAATCCGTCCTGCGCCACCCGCCGCGCCGTCACCGCGACGGCCCGGCGCAGCTCGCCGAGCTCCGACTGCTCCTCCGCGTAACGCCGTTCCCAGCGCTCCCGCTCCGCGCGCTTCTCCGTCAGGTAGGCTCCGTAGCCGCCCCCGTACCGGACGGGCCCGCCGACGGCGGGGTCGAGATCGACCAGGTCCGTGCAGACCGCGTCGAGGAACGCCCGGTCGTGGCTCGCCACCACCACGACCCCCGTCATCCCGCGGAGCTGTTCCTCCACGAACACCGCGGCGTCGTCGTCCAGATGATTGGTGGGCTCGTCGAGCAGCAGCGCCGCGGGCCGTCTGACGAGCAGCGCCGCCAGGGCCAGCCGTCCGCGCTGCCCGCCCGACAGCGTCGCGAGCGTACGGGAGTGGGGCACACCGCCGAGGCCGAGCCGGTCGAGAACGATCCCGGCGCGCCGATCGGCGTCCCAGGACTCGCGCTCCTGCGCCCGCTCCAGCCGCGCCCCGTACGCGCTGAGCAGGCAGGCGTCGTCCGGGGCGGCGGCCAGCGCACGGGTGAGCCGGTCGAGCTCGGCCAGGTCCGCACGTGCCTCGCGCAGGGCGTCGTCGAGCACGTCGGCGATCGTGACCTGGCCGTCGAACGGCATCTCCTGATGCAGGAACCCGAGGTCGGCCGGGCGGACGACGGTGCCTGCGTCGGGCTGGTCCGCCCCCGCCAGCAGCCTCAGCAGGGTGGACTTGCCCGCGCCGTTCTCGCCGATCAGTCCGATCCGGCGGCCGGGGGCGGCGGTGAGGGTGACACCGTCGAGCACCCGCCGACCGCCCAGCGTGCGAACGAGGTCGCGGGCGAGCAGCGCGTCACTCACCGGCGGGTCCCCCGGTCTCCAGCAGACGGCCCCCGGACAGCTCCAGCCACCGGTCCACCCCGACCTCCGAGAGGAACCGCTCGTCGTGGCTGACCACCACGAACGCCCCCTCGTACGCGCCGAGCGCGCTCTCCAACTGCCCCACGCTGACCAGGTCGAGGTTGTTGGTGGGCTCGTCGAGCAGCAGGAGCTGGGGCGCCGGTTCGGCGCACAAGACGCAGGCCAGCGTGGCACGCAGCCGTTCGCCGCCCGACAGCACGCCCACCGGCAGGTGCGCACGCGCGCCCCGGAACAGGAAGCGGGCGAGCAGGTTCATCCGCTCCGCCTCCGGCATGCCGGGGGCGAACGCGGCGAGGTTCTCCGCCACGGTGCGATCCACATCGAGCAGGTCGAGCCGCTGCGACAGGTAGGCGACCCGGCCGTCGGCTCGCCTGGTCGTGCCGGCGTCCGGCTCCAGTTCGCCGCCGATCAGGCGCAGCAGGGTGGACTTTCCCGCGCCGTTGGGGCCGGTCAGCGCGATGCGCTCGGGGCCGCGGATCGCCAGGTCGACGCCCGGCTCGGCGAACAGGCCGCGGGCCTGCAGGCCCTCGCCGAGGAAGACCGTTCGCCCGGCGGGCACGTTGGTCCCCGGCAGCTCCAGCGCGATTTTCTGGTCGTCGCGCAGCGCCCGACCGGCCTCGTCGAGCCTGGCCTTGGCGTCGCTGACGCGGGCGGCGTGCATCTGGCCCGCCCGCCCCGCCGACTCCTGGGCGCCCCGCTTCATGTTTCCGGCGAAGATCCGCGCCAGCCCGGCGTTCTTGAGGTTGCGGGCGGCGTTGCCCGCGCGGCGCTCGGCCCGCTCGCGAGCCTGCTGCATCTCCCGCTTCTCGCGCTTGAGCTCCTGCTCGGCGCTGCGCACGGTCCGCTCGGCGGCCTCCTGCTCACCGCGTACGGCCGCCTCGTACGCGGTGAATCCGCCGCCGTAGAAGCGGACCTCCCCCCGGTCGAGTTCGGCGATGCGGTCCATGCGGTCGAGCAGGGCCCGATCGTGGCTGACCACCAGCAGGCAGCCGTTCCAGTCGCCGAGCACGTCGTAGAGCCTGCGGCGCGCGCCGAGGTCGAGGTTGTTCGTCGGCTCGTCCAGCAGCAGGACGTCGGGCCGCTTGAGGAGCTGGGCGGCCAGGCCGAGCGAGACGACCTGGCCGCCGCTCAGCGTACGCAGGGTGCGGCCGAACGCGAGGTCGCCGAGCCCGAGCCGGTCGAGCTGGGCACGGGTGCGTTCCTCGATGTCCCAGTCGTTGCCGATCGTGGTGAAGTGCTCCTCGGCGGCGTCGCCCGCCTCGATGGCGTCGAGCGCGGCGATCACCGGGGCGATCCCGAGAACCTCGGCCACGGTCAGGTCGCCGGTGAGAGGCAGGCTCTGCGGCAGGTAACCGAGCACGCCGCTGACGGAGACACTCCCGCCGCGGGGCCGGTACTCGCCGGCGATCAGCTTGAGCAGCGTGCTCTTGCCCGCACCGTTCGGAGCGACAAGGCCCGTACGGCCACCGCCCACGGTGAAGGACAGGTCACTGAAGACGGGCGTGTCGTCAGGCCAGGAGAAGGACAGGCTGGAACAGATGATGAACGCATCGGACATGCGAGAGACCTCGTACGTGATCCGGGCGTGCCGGAGCCGCCCGGCAAGGGGACAGGGATGGGGGAACGACGACGAGGGCCACATCGGCGGCGGTCATACGCGCCTGCCGGGGCCGGTCAACCTCCGGTATCACCCGGAGATGTCGTCCTCACCTACCACGTCTGGTCTCCTAGCCTGGGATCACGAGCGCCCGACACCATAGCAGCTCGACGCCGCCATCCGTCAACTCGACGCGTTCGCCGAAGGTCAGCCGATCCGGGCGACGGCGCGTACGGGAGACCCGTCGGCGGCCTGGAGACGCAGCGGCAGCAGGGAGACCTCGATCGGACGGCCGGCGGCCTGGGCCTCCAGGAGCGGGCCGAGATCGCGCAGGTTCTCCGCGATGACGGCGTGCGCCCCGCACAACACGCGATGCGCCGGCAGATCGGCGGGAGCCGGGGTGGGGTCGACGCTGAGCGCGTCGACGCCCACGGTCCGCACGCCCGAGGCGACGATCCGGCGGGCGGTCTCCGCCTCCAGGTAGGGGTGGGCCGGGTAGCCGGGCGTGTCCCAGTGCTCGTCCCAGCCCGTCGCGACCAGCAGGACGGTCCCCGGGCCCAGCCGTGCGGCCACCGTGCCGAGCATCGCGGGGGTGATCGGCGTGCGCGGGGGCAGGCCCCGGACATCGAGGACCGCCGCCGGGCCGAGGAACCGCTCCAGCGGCAGGGCGTCGAGCGTGGGCAGCGCGTCGTCGATGTGATACGGCGCGTCCACGTGCGTGCCGGACTGCGACCCGAGGTGCAGGCCGAGGACGTTCACGCCCTCGGCCGCCACCGTGAGGGCGGGAGCGATCTCCACCTCCGGGTCCCCGGGGTAGACGGGCATGCCGCTCACGACGGGCACCGACAGGTCGACGATCATGTGCTTCTCCCGGCCTTTCCGAGCGCGAGCAGGCCGATCAGATCGTAGGCCACACGGGGGACGGGTCGGCGTCAGCGCGTCCGCGAGATCCCGTACAGATCCGTCCGCCGGTCGCGGTGGGCGTCGTTGCGCGGGCCGGTGGCCTTGTCCCTGGCCGCGGCCAGGTCGCAGTCGGCCACCAGCACGGCGGGCCCGTCCCTGAGCACGGGCCCCGCCAGCGGGTAACCGTCCGGCCCGATGACCGAGGTGCCGCACACCCAGCCCACCCCGCGCTCGGCGGCGCAGCGGTCGGCCACCGCGACGAACATGCGGTTGGCGGCGGCGGCCACCTGGGCGTGGGCGACCAGCACCGAGCGCTCCCCGGCCGGGACGGGCGAGACCGGCCAGTTGGTGGAGACGGCGAGCAGGTCGGCCCCGGCCAGGCCCACCGCCCGCACCCACTCGGGGAACTCCAGGTCGTAGCAGACCATCATGGCGATCCGGCCGAGCGCGGTGTCCACCACGGGAGCGGCGGCGTCGCCGGGCGCGAACACGTCCTGCTCGTCGTGCCACAGGTGGGCCTTGCGGTAGACGGCCCTGGTCCCGGTGGGGTCGACCATGACCTGGCTGTTGCGCACGACGCCCTCCGCCAGCTCGCAGAACCCGCCCACGACGACCAGGTCGTGGTCCTCGGCCAGCCGGCCCCATTCCGTGACGGTCGGGCCGTCGGCGGGCTCGGCCAGATCCCTGGCCTCCTCGGCGCCGGTGAAGACGTATCCGCTGTTGACCAGCTCGGGCAGCACGACCAGGCGGGCCCCGGCCGCGGCGGCCTCGGCGACGGCCGCCGCGGCGGCGGCGCGGTTCGCCTCCGGCTCGCCGACGCGCAGTGGAAGCTGCGCCACGGCGACCCGGGTCAGGGCCCCACCATCGTGCGGCCGGGCGCTCGGACTCATACGTTCCTCCAGGTGAGGGGGAGATCGCTCGAGTGTGCCCGACTCCCCTGCATCAGGACAATCAGTGTCATCTCGGGAAATAGGCTGGCCGTCGTGGACGCGCACAACACCGTGGAGGACCTGCTGCGCTCCCCCGCGCTGCAGCTGAGGGTGCTGGCGGGCGAGCGCGGCCTCGGCAGATCGGTCTCCTGGGCCCACGTCAGCGAGCTGGAGGACCCCACACCCTGGCTTCTCGGGGCCGAGGTCATCATGACGACCGGTATCGGCGTGCCGAAGAGCGCGGGTGCCCAGCGCGCGTACCTGGAGCGGCTCGACGACGCGGGGGTGGCCGCGCTCGCGCTCAGCGCGGGGCTGCACGTCCCCCCGCTGGGCCGGGCCTTCCTCGACGCGGCCGAGGAGCGGGGGTTCCCCGTGCTGGAGGTGCCGCTGGCCGTGCCGTTCATCGCGATCGCGCAGGAGGTCGCGGCGGCCGTGCAGGAGGACGCCAGGCAGCGGCTGGGAGCGCAGCTCCAGGTGTTCGGCGCGCTGCGCTGGCTCGCGTCCGAGAGCCTGGACACGGCCGGGCTGTTCCGGCGGCTCGAACGCCTGTCGGGCTACGAGATCTACCTGAGCACGCCACAGGGCCGCCCACTGCTGCCCGGCGTGCCGGCGCCCCCGCCGTCCGTGCGGCTGCCCGCCTCGGCGGACGCCCCGCCGACGATCCCCGGCGGGTTCGCGCTCCCGGTGCCCGCACCCGGCGGACCGGCCGGGTTCCTGGTCGCCTTCGAACGGGAGGGGGCCCGCCCGGCGGGGCTCGCCGTGGTCCAGCACATCGCGACCGTCGCCGCCCTGCGGGTGGCCATGGTGCGCAGCGAACGCGAGACGCTGCGCCGCCAGGGCGCGGAGACGCTGGCCGAGCTGCTGCAGGACGTGCTCGACCCGGAGACCGCCCGGCGCAGGCTCGCCCTGATGGGCCTGCCGCCCGACCGCGACATCGCGCTGCTCGTGGTGCGCGACGCCCCCGACGACGCCGTCCTGCAGGCCCTCGGCGAGCACCCGCACCTCATGCTCCGCCGCCACCGGGACCTCTACGTGCTGACGGCGGCGGCCGTCGCCACCGCGGAGCTGGAGGCGGTGCCCGGCGTCGCGGCCGGCGTCAGCCGCCCCCTGCAGCCCGGGTCGTCGCTGCGCGTCGCCCAGCGCGAGGCGTTGTGGGCGGCCTCCCGCGCCGCCGAGGCGGGCAGGCCGCTGGTCGCCTACGGCGAGGACACCACGGGCCGGTGGCTGCCCGACGACGTGGGCGTGCTGGCCGCCCTGGTCGAGCACGTGCTCGGTGACGTCATGCGGTACGACGCCGAGCACGGATCGGAACTGATCGCGTCGGTGCGGACGTGGATGGAGCGCGACCGCCGCGTCGACGACGCCGCGCGGGCCCTGCACGTGCACCCCAACACGCTGTCGTACCGGCTGCGCCGCTTCGGCGCGCTGACCGGGCGCGACCTGTCGGCGACCGGCGACTTCGCCGAGGTGTGGCTCGCCATCCGCGCCGCGGGACAGCTCGGCCGGGTCTGAACGCCCGGCGGGGGTCAGCGGATGCCGACGTAGAAGCGCGTCTGGTCGCTGCGGTGGAGGGCGTAGTACGCCTCGAACCGAGTGTTGTCCTCCAGCCACGCGACCGACTCGATGCCGAGCAGCGGCGTCGAGGTGGCCACCTCAAGCAGGGCCGCGTCCTCCCGGTTGGGGAAGACCGCCTCGATCCAGCGGTCGGCCGCGGCGGGCTCGATGCCATATCGGCGGCGCAGCACGTCGTACAGCGACTGGTTCTCCAGGATGGCGCGTTCTAGACCGGGGACGAGCCGGGCGGGCAGCGCGGTGTCGACGAGCAGCCACGGCTGGCCGTCGACCCGGCGGAGCCTGCGCAGCCGGACGACCTGCTCCCCCAGCGGTATGCGCAGGAGCGCGGCCTCCCGCTCGTCGGCCTCGCCGAGCGCCTGATGGACGGTCTGCGTGGTCACCCGGCGCCCCGACTCCCGCAGGTCGTCGGCGGACCCGGACATCGACCCGACGAACCTCAGCTCGGTCTTGCGGGGCGCGACGAAGGCTCCCTTGCCCTTTACCTTGTAGATCAGCCGTTGCTGGACCAGCTCGCGCAGCGCCTCCCTGACGACCGTGCGGGAGACCGCGAACAGGTCGCTCAGCTCGGCCTCGGACGGCAGCGGCTGGTCGGGCCCGCGCACGCCGCTCTCGATCTCCGCGCGCAACGCCCGCATGAGCTGCATCCACAGCGGTTCCGCCCCGTCGCGGTTGAGGGGGGGATAGGTCATCGTCACGGGAACCTCCTCGGCGGCACCGCAGCAGGATGCCCCACTCGGACCTGTAACTACAAGTGGGCCCGGCTGTTACCAAGATTATCCGGCACCGGCGGTTCGAGGTGACCAAAAACAGACTCTTGACAGGCCCGTAACGCCCACTTAGTTTGCTTGTCACTACAGACCTGTAATGACAGGTCGATCGGGCGAAGCCTTCACGCCGACTCTCCCCCCTCGCGAACCCGCTCTGTCTGGAGACACCATGCACATGCGTCCCACACGCCGGCCCTGGCGCGCCGCCTCCGCCGCGGCGGCGATCTCCGCTCTCGCCGTACTGGCCGCGGGCTGCGGCTCCGGCGGCTCCGGTAGCGCCACCGCGGACGCCGCCGGCGGGACCGCGGGCGGCGGCGGTGACAAGCCCTTCATCGCGCTCAGCAACGGCTTCATCGGCAACGGCTGGCGGCAGACGATGATCGCCAAGTTCGAGGCCGCCGCCGAGCAGGCCAAGACCGACGGGCTGATCGGCAAGTACAAGGTCGTGAACGCGCCGGGCGAGAACTCGGCGACCGAGCAGGTCGCCCAGATCAAGAGCCTGCTGCTGCAGAAGCCCGACGCGCTGCTCATCGACCCCGCCTCGCCGACCGCGCTGCAGCCGGTGATCCAGCAGGCCTGTACGGCCGGCGTGAAGGTCGTGGTCTTCGACTCCGCCATCGACGCGCCCTGCGCGCACGTGCTGCAGAACAGCTTCGTCGACTGGGCGACGTACGCCGCCAAGCCGCTGCTGGAGGGCATCGGCGGCAAGGGCTCGGTCATCGTGAGCCGCGGCGTGGTCGGCTCCCAGCCCGAGGCCGAGATGCTCGACACCACCAAGAAGATCCTCGCGGACTACCCCGGGGTGAAGACCGTGGCGACCGTCACCGGCATGTGCGACGGCGCCACCGCGCAGAAGGCCGTGCTCGGCGTGCTGTCCAGCGTGCCGAAGGTGGACGGCGTCATCGGCTGCGGCGACGGCTACGGCGTGGCCCAGGCGTTCGCCACGGCGGGCAAGCCCGTGCCCGCGGTCGACTTCGAGACCAACGGCCGCGCGCTGGGCTACTGGCGGGACAACAAGATCGACAACGGCTCGGTCGCCGTCATGTCCGACCCCGGCCAGTCGGTCGCCGCGCTCTGGGAGGCCCTGGACCTGCTCGGCGGCAAGGACGTGCCCAAGCAGATGACCTTCCCGATCGTCCTGATCGAGCAGAAGGACCGCGACGCCTGGGCCTCGGTGCTCAAGCCCGACGAGTACGCCGCCTGGCCGTGGACCCAGGAGCTGTTCCGCCAGCAGGTGGAGGCCGTGAAGACCGGCGGCAAGCCGGTTCAGCCGCCGATCCCGTCGGCCGCGAGCTGATCCGGCTTCACATCGACCACGGCACGGAGGAGACGGAGGAGACCGGGCATGCACGTCGACAATCTCCCGGCCGGCGGCACGGCGCCGCCGGAGACGGACACCGGACCGGCCGCCCGGCCGCCCGTCGTCACCGCCAGGGGCGTGACCAAGGCGTATGGGCGCACCCGGGCCCTGACGGGCGTGGACCTGGAGGTCCGCGCGGGCGAGGTGCTCGGGCTGGTCGGTCACAACGGCGCGGGCAAGAGCACGCTGATGCGCGTGCTCGCCGGACTGGAGGCCTGCGACACGGGCACGGTCCTCGTGCACGGGAGGAAGGCGTCCGCCGAGGACTTCCGGTCGGTGCGGATGGCCTACCAGGAGACGTCGCTGTGCCCCGACCTCACCGTGGCGGAGAACATGTGGGTGTCCTCGCGGCACTGCCTGCCCCGCCTGCGGTGGCGGCGGGCGGCGAGCGACGCGGTGCGCCGCCGCCTCGACGAGATGTTCCCCGGTCACGGCGTCTCCCCGCGTGACCGGGTGGAGGACCTGCCGCTGGCCCGGCGCCAGATGGTGGAGATCGCCCGGGCCTGCCTGGTGGACCGGCTCGACCTGCTGATCCTCGACGAGCCCACCGAGTCGCTCGGCCCGGACGCCGCCCGGTCGCTGTACGCCTACGTGCGCGGGCTGACCGAGACCGGCACCGCCGTGCTGCTCATCTCGCACCGCATCCGCGAGGTCCTCTCGGTGGCCGACCGGGTGGCCGTGCTGCGCGACGGCGCGGTCACCGCGGAACGGCCTGCCGCCGGGCTCGGCGAGCCGGACGTCCTCGAGCTGATGGGAGCCCACGTCGCCGTTCCTGCCGGGACCGGCACGCGGACGGCCGCCGGCGGGGCCGCCGCGCGGGAGACGGTGGCCGAGCTGCGCGGCGCCACCGCGCCCGGCCTGCGCGAGGTCACCCTGCGGGTCGGCAAGGGCGAGGTCGTGGGCCTCGCCGGGCTGGCCGGCCAGGGCCAGCAGGAGGTGCTCGAACGCCTGTGGCGGCCGGTCCGGCGCGACACGACGGTGAACGTGACGCGGGCGTACGTGCCGGGCGACCGGCAGCGGTCGGGCGTCCTGCCCCTGTGGAGCGTGGGCGACAACCTGATCGTGACCGCGCTGCGCGGCATCGCCCGCAAGGGCCTGCGCCGTCCGGCCGAGGAGCGCGCGGTGGTCGGCGACTGGGTGAAGCGCCTTGCCATCAGGGGCGGCGCGGAGGCCGGGATCACCGAGCTGAGCGGCGGAAACCAGCAGAAGGTCATCGTCGCCCGCGCGTTCGCCTCCCCCGCCGGGCTCGTGCTGCTCGACGACCCGTTCCGCGGCGTGGACGTGCACACCAAGACCGATCTGTACCGCCTCATCAGGGAGGAGGCGGCGAAGGGCCGGAGCATCGTCTGGTACTCCAGCGAGAACGCCGAGATGGCCCACTGCGACCGGGTCTACGTCTTCCGGGCCGGCCGGATCGTTGCCGAACTGACCGGCGAGGAGATCTCCGAGGAACGCATCATCGCCGTCTCCTTCAACGAGGACGGAGGGAACGACTGATGGCGCAGCTTCTCGCCCCGGCGCTGCCCGACCGCGCGCGGATGCGCCGCTCGGCCCCGGCCGCGGTCAGCGCCGTCGCCCTGATCGCGATGCTCTGCGTCTGCTCGTCGCTCCAGCCGGGCGTGCTCACTGTGGAGGGCCTCACGCTGGTCCTGTCCGCGACCGTGCCGCTGGTGATCGCCGCGCAGGCGCAGATGACGCTCATGGCCGTCGGCGACATCGACCTCGGGATCGGCAACTTCGTCGGCCTGGTCACGGTGGTCTCCGCCACCCTGCTGGTGTCGTCCCCCCTCGTCGGCGCGCTCGTCCTGCTCGGGCTGGTCGCGGCGTACGCCGTGCTCGGCCTGCTCATCCACCTGCGCGAGGTGCCGGCGCTGATCGCGACCCTCGGGGCCTCGTTCGTCTGGCTCGGGCTCGGCCTGTTCCTGCTGCCGACGCCGGGCGGCACGACCCCCGGGTGGCTGGCGTCGTTCGGCGCGTGGCAGCCCGCGGGCTTCCCGGCGCCGCTGCTGCCGATCCTGGTCGTCGCGCTGGCGGTCTACCTGCTCAGCGCGCGCAGCGCCGCAGGCGTGCGGATGCGCGGTCTGGGCAGCAACCCGGTCGCACTGCGGCGGGCCGGCCTGCGGCCGCTCACCTCACGCGTCATCGCCTACGCGACGGCGGGCACGCTCGGCGTGCTGTCCGGCCTCGTCCTGGCCTCCCAGACCGGCGGCGGAGACGTGTCGTCGGCCTCCAGCTACACGCTCATGACCGTGGCCGCGGTGATCCTCGGCGGCGGCTCGTTCTCCGGCGGCAACGCCGTGCCGTGGGGCGCCGCGATCGGCGGGGTGACGCTGGGGCTGGTCAGCGTGGTTCTCAGCCTGCTCGACGTGCGGTCCGACATGCAGTCGGCCGTGCAAGGCGTGATCGTCCTGGCCGTGCTCGCCGGCCGCGTCGTCGTGGGGAAGGTGCTGCGATGAACATCCGCGTGACCCGCCAATGGAACGGCCCCTGGATCTGGGGCTTCGCCGCCGCCGCGCTCGTGTGGCTGGTGATCCTGGTCATCTCGGGCCAGGGCGGCGGGCAGACCGTCTCCCTCGCCCTGTCGCTCGCGCCCTACCTCGTCATCGTCGGGCTCGGGCAGATGCTGGTCATCAGCGCGGGCCCCGGCAACATCGACGTGTCGGTGGGGTCGGTCATCTCTCTCGCCGGGTTCGTCTCGGTGGCGGCGGCCTCCGCGACCGGCTCCGCGGCCGTGGGGATCCTCGCGGGGATCGGCGTCGGCGTCCTCGTCGCGGCGGTCAGCGCCGTGGCCATCCTCGGTCTGTCCGTCCCCCCGATCATCGCCACGCTGGCCGCGGGGCTCGTCGCCTCCTCGATCACGCTGTCGATGGCCAACGGCTTCACCGCAGTGCCCGACCCCGGCCTGCGCTCGGCGCTCAACCTGCGCCCGGCCGGCGTCCCGCTCCTCGCGCTGGCGATCGCGGTGCTGACCGTGCTCGTCGTCGCGCTGCTGCGCCGAACGGTCTACGGCCGGTCGCTGATCGCGGTGGGCCAGAGCCGCCGGGCCGCCGAGCGGGCCGGCATCCCGATCGCCCGGATCATCGGGTCGACCTACCTGCTGAGCGGGGCGCTGGCCGGGCTGACCGGCGCGCTGCTCGCCGCCTACATCGCGCCCTCGGCCGATCTCGGCACCCGCTACCTGCTCGACTCCGTGGCCGTCGTGGTCATCGGCGGCACCCTCATCTCCGGCGGCCGGGCCGTCCCGGTGGGCGTGTGGGGCGCGGCTCTCTTCTTCATCCTGCTCGACGGACTGGTCAACCTCGTCGGCTGGAGCACCGCCGCGCAGAACCTGCTCAAGGGCGGCCTGGTGCTCTTCGTCCTCTTCCTCGCCGGCGGGGGCGACCGTACGGCATCTCTGTTCAGACGGCGATCGCGCACCGCGACCGCCACCACCACTAGCACAGGAGACGACACTGATGGCTGACACCGACGGCCTGCTCGACGCCCGCGACTTCGGGACGTCCGCCGGGCCCGCGGCGAGCGGCTTCCACGTCAAGGGCGCGCACGGGCAGGACTGGGGCCTGCGCAACCGTCTGTCGCGCATCTTCCGGCCGGACACCGGGCGCACGGTCATGCTGGCGTTCGACCACGGCTACTTCGTCGGCCCGATGGCCGGCCTGGAGCGCCTCGACACCCGGATCGCCCCGCTCGTGCCGGACGCCGACGCGATCATGATGACCCGCGGCGCGCTGCGCACCAGCATCCCCGCGACCACCGGCGCCGGCATCGTGCTGCGCGCCAGCGGCGGCCCGAGCATCCTGCGCGAGCTGTCCGACGAGCACATCGCGCTCGACATGGAGGACGCGCTGCGCCTCAACGCCGCGGCCGTGGCCATCCAGGTGTTCGTCGGCGGCGAGCACGAGTCGCGGTCGGTCGCCAACCTGGCCGCCCTCGTGGACGCCGGCCAGCGGCACGGCGTCGCCGTGCTCGGCGTCACCGCCGTCGGCAAGGACATGGTCCGCGACGCCCGCTACTTCCGCCTCGCCACCCGGATCAGCGCCGAGATGGGCGCCCACATCGTCAAGACGTACTACGTCGAGGAGGGCTTCGAGACCGTCACCGCGAGCTGCCCGGTGCCGATCATCGTCGCGGGCGGCAAGAAGCTGCCCGAGATCGACGCCCTGACGATGGCCTACCGGTCGATCCAGGAGGGCGCCGCCGGCGTCGACATGGGCCGCAACATCTTCCAGAGCGACAGCCCCGCCGGCATGCTCGCCGCGGTCCGCGCGGTCGTGCACGACGGGCTCAAGCCCGAGGAGGCGTACGAGATCTACAAGGAGAAGGCGGGCGGCTCCGCAGCCTAGTCCGATCCTTCTCCGGCGCGGGTCCGCCCGCGGACCCGCGCCCGTCACCCTCCGGGAGCCACCCATGTCGCAACACGTCCCCTTCGGTGAGAACGACGTCGTCGATCTCGCCGTCATCGGAGCCGGTATCAACGGGCTCGCCGTCGCCCGGGACGCCGCCGCCCGCGGCCTGCGCGTCGTCGTCGTCGACCGCGCCGACGTGGGCTCGGGCACGTCGAGCACCTCCAGCCGGCTGATCCACGGCGGCCTCAAGTATCTCGAGCGCTACGACTTCACGCTCGTGCACGAATCCATCCGGGAGCGGCACCTGCTGTTCCGCACCGCTCCCCACCTCATCCGCGACTACCCGATGCTGATCCCCTTCTACGAGGGGAATACCCGGCCGGGAGCGCTGATCCGGCTCGGCCTGCTGGCGTTCGACACGATGGCTCTGGGCCGGGGACGCGGGCTCAGCCGGGGCGTGCCGGTCCGCTCGGTGGCCCGCCGGTGGCCCACGCTGTCGCGCGAGGGCCTGCGCGGGGCGGCGCTGTTCCACGACGCGCAGGTGCCGTGGGCGGAGCGGCTCTGCGTCGAACTGCTCCTCGACGCCAGTCACCTGGGCGCGCGGGTCCTCACCTACACCTCCGTCACCGGTCTGATCGTTGAGGGCGACCGGGTGGCCGGCCTGCGCACCGAGGACGTGCGGACCGGAACACTTGGCGAGATCCGGGCGGCCGTCACCGTCAACGCCGCGGGGCCGTGGATCGACCGGATCCTCGACGGCCAGGTCGAGAGCCGGCGGCTCAACGGCGGCACCAAGGGCAGCCACATCGTCCTCGACCCGTTCCCCGGAGCCCCCGACACCTGCATCTTCTTCGAGGCGGCGGCCGACGGCCGGCCCATCTTCGTCTTCCCCTGGCAGGGCCGCTACGTGCTCGGCAGCACCGACCTCACCTACGAGGGCGACCTGGACGAGGTCGTCGCCAGCGACGCCGAGATCGACTACCTGCTCGCCGAGACCAACCGGATCTTCCCCCGGGCGAACCTCACGCCCGCCGACGTGCTGTGGAGCGTCGCCGGGATCCGGCCCCTGCCGTACACGGCCGGGGTGTCGGACAACGCCAAGATCAGCCGTGGGCACACCGTGCTCAACCACGCGCCCGCCTACCGGGGCCTGCTGACGGTCATCGGCGGCAAGCTCACGACCCACCGGGCGCTCGCGGAGGACGTGACCGACGAGGCGCTGCGCGTGGTCGGCAAGCGGCCCCGCCCGTGCGTCACACGGACCCGGCCGTTCCCCGGCGCGGACACCTCGGACTGGCCGGAGTTCGTGCGCGACTTCCTGCGTGAGTCGCCACTGGACGCCGCGTCCTCCCGCCGGCTGCTGCAGCTGTACGGCGTGCGCGCCCGCCGGGTGCTCGACTTCGCCGCGGAGGACCCCTCGCTCGCCGAGGTCGTCGACAAGGAGACCGGCGCCCTGGCCGCCGAGGTCGTCATGGCCGTACGCGAGGAGGGCGCGGTCACGCTGGCCGACGTCATGCTGCGGCGTATCCTTGTCGGGCTCAACGGCGACATGGGCCTTTCCAGCGCCGCGACCTGCGCGGACGTCGCCGTACGACACCTCGGGTGGGACGAGGGGCGGGCCCGCGCCGAGGTCGCCGCCTACGAGAGCGAACTGCGGCGCCACCGTCCCCGCGCGCTGGCCGTGGCGGCGGGCGGAGGCAGGGGCAGGGGCAGCGACGGGAGGACAGCATGACGAATCTGGCCACGTGTTACATCGGGGTCGACGTCGGCCTGACCGCGTCGAAGGCCGCGGCGTTCGACGCCGAGGGGCGCGAGGTGGGGGTGGTGCACGCCCGCACCCCGCGGACCAGCGTGACCGCCCACCGGCACGACGTGGACATGACCGGGCTGGCCGACACCGTCGTGTCGCTGCTCGGCGACCTCGCGGGCAAGCTCGCCGCCGGCGGGTACGCGCCGGCCGGCATCGGCGTGGCCGCCCACGGCAACGGGCTCTACCCCGTCGACGCGTCGCTGCGGCCGGTCGGGCCCGCCATCGCGTCGTCGGACAGCCGGGCCCAGCACATCGTGGACGCGATCGAGCCGGAGGCCGCCCGCCGCCTGGCCGCCGAGACCGGCTCCATCCCCTGGGCGGCCCAGCCGTCCGTGCTCCTGCGCTGGATGCACGACGCCGAGCCCGAGGCGTACGCCGCGACCCGGTGGGCGCTGTCGTGCAAGGACTGGGTGACCTCGCAGCTCACCGGTGTGCCCAGCGCCGACTACAGCGACGCGAGCGCGTTCGGCATGGTGGCGCTGGACACCCGCGAGTACACCCCCACGGCGCTCGAGCTGGTGGGGCTTCCGGCCGGCGACCTCGACCGCTTCCCGCCGCTGCGGGAGTCCGGGCAGGTCGTGGCCGGGCTCAGCGCCCGAGTCGCGGAGCTGACCGGGCTGCCGGAGGGGCTGCCCGTGATCGCGGGCTGCATGGACTGCGTGGCCGCCACCCTGGGCGCGGGCGGCCGGGCGCCGGGCGACGTGACGATCATCGTGGGCACCTGGGCCATCAACGGGGTCGTCGTCCCCGCCGCCACCCCCGCCCCCGAGGTCACGCTCAGCGCGCTGATGCCCGACGCGGGGACGATGCTCGCCATGGAGGTCGCCCCCACGTCGGCCGCCAACCTCGACTGGCTGAGCACCGCGTCGGTGCCGCACCGGGCGACCGCCGGCGTCCCCGCCGCGGACCTGCTGGCCGAGGCCGCGACGGTGGCGCCGGGCGCGGACGGGCTGCTGTTCCTGCCGTTCGTCAACGGCGCCCCCGAGCATCCGGCGGCCTCGGGGACCTTCCTCGGCATCTCCGCCGTACACCGTCGCGGGCATCTCACCCGTGCGGTCATCGAGGGGGTCGCCCAGTATCACCGGGTGCAGCTCGATCGGGTCCTGGCCAGCGGGGCCGACGTGGGCGACCGTCCCTGGCGGCTGGCCGGTGGCGGCGCGCGCTCGGAGGTCTGGGCGCAGATCTTCGCCGACGTGCTCGGCCGTCCCGTCCGCCGGCAGCTCACCAGCGAACTCGGCGCACGCGGGGTCGCCTCGCTGCTGCCCGCCGCGCTCGGGCACAGCGACGTGCCGTGGTCGGTAAGCGACACCGACGACCTGTGCGTCCGCCCCGGCCCCGCCCGCGAGGCGTACGTCCGGCAGGCGGAGGTGTTCGACCGATGCCTGGCCGGGATGTCCGCCGCGTGGTCGGAGGTCGAGCGGTATCGGACGGCGGGGTTCGAACCTGCTCCCACGTCGGACGGCCGCTGACAGGTCACGGCGGCACAGCGCGGCGACACAGCGCGGCTGCACAGCGCAGTACACAGCGCAGCGACACAGCGCGGCGGCACCGGTGCGGCGGTGCCACCGCGGGGGCGCCACCGCGGGGGCGCCGGGCGCGCGGGAAGGAGTTCCCGGCAGCGCTGTCCCGGCGCTGTCCCGGCGCGCTGCCCCGGCGCCGTCCCGAGGAGCGGGCGGCCGTGTCATCGGCCGCCCGCGACCCGCGCCGGTCACAGCTTCGGCTTGGCCGCCTTGTACAGCCACGCGTCGAACAGGTTGTCCAGGTTCTGACCGGACAGCCGTTCCGCCAGGGCGATGAGGTCCTCGGTGGTGACGGTGGAGTGCCGGTTCTCCTTCGTCCACGTGCGCAGCAGCGTGAAGAACGTCTCGTCGCCGATCTTCCTGCGCAGTGCGTGCACGGTCATGGCGCCGCGGACGTAGATCGCGTTCCAGTCGAACATGCCGTTGCGGCCCGGGTCGCCGGTCTTGAGCTTCCAGAAGGCGCTGCCGGCCTTGTGCCTGTAGTGCTCGGCGAAGGTCTTCTCTGCGGAGGGACCGCCGTGCTGCTCCTGATACAGCCACTCGGCGTACGACGCGAAGCCCTCGTTCAGCCAGATGTCCTTCCAGCTGCGCAGGCCGACGCTGTCGCCGAACCACTGGTGGGCCAGTTCGTGCACGATCGTCGGCTCGTCCGCCATGCCCGCGTCGTACACCGGTCTGCCCTGCGTCTCCAGCGCGTAGTAGACGCCGAGCCGGTCGGCGATGCCGCCCGTGGAGGAGAACGGGTAGTCGCCGAAGATCTTCGACTCCCATGTGATCGCCTTGGCGGTGGTGCCGTGCAGGTGCTTGAACTCCTTGGCCAGGGAGGGATCGTAGGCCGTGATGTTGGGCATGCCGTCGACGGTGCCCCGGCTGACCGTGAACTTCCCGATCGCGACCATGGCGAGGTAGGACGCCATGGGCCGGCGCATCTCCCACTTCGAGGTCCTGTAGCCGCCCCGCGGGCCGGCGACGCCGGAGTTCTTCGGCTCGCCGTTGGCCAGGACCGTCAGCCCCTCGGGCGCGGTGATCTCGAAGGTGTAGGTGGCCTTGTCCCGCGGGTTGTCGTTGACCGGGAACCAGCTACGGGCGCCGTCCGGCTCGGCCAGCACGACGGCGCCGTCCTTGGTGTCGAGCCAGCCGGTGACGCCGAGCGCCCTGTCCTTGATCGCCTTTGGCCGCCCGGCGTAGGACACCTCGACGGTGAACGTCTTCCCGGACGGCAGTCCGTGCCGGGGCGTGACGACGAGCTCCTGACCCTTCCGGGCGTACGAGGCCCGCTCGCCGTTCACCTCCACCTTGCCGATCTCCGGCCCGGAGAAGTCGAGGTCGAACCGGGACAGGTTCTCGGTCGCCGTCGCCGTGATCGTCGTCGTGGCTCCGAGGTGACGGGTCTTCGGCGTGAACCGCAGCCGGATCGTGTAGTGGCCGACGTCGTATCCGCCGTTGCCCGCCTGGGGGAAGTACGGGTCGCCGAGACCGGCCGAGCCGGGAACGTAGGCGCCGGAGCCGGTGCTCGCGTGGGCCGGCACGGCCGGCAGGGGAATGATCAAGGTGAGACCGGTGGCGACGAACGCCGCCAGGGGGGATGATCTTCGCAGCATGATCCCTATCGTGCTGCATTGCGCCACAAAAATTGCGATTTACGAGCTTTGCGGATCGCGTCAGGGGCAGCGCTCGAGCACGCTCGCCATCTCGGCCAGGAAGCCGTCCACCTCGTGGATCGCATAGCCGGGCCGGAACACGACGGTGGCGAACGTGGCCTTCCTGACCTGCTCGGCCGTCAACGGCTCGGCCGCCGTCCCGCGCAGCGTCGCCACCACCCGGTCGAGGAACGCGTCGACCTCCTCCTCGCGGTAGCCCATGCCGAGCCGCCCCGGACGGAAGGCCACGCGCTCCACCCGGGCCGCCTGCGTCTCCAGCCAGGACTCCCCGGGGCCGGCGGCCTTCGCGGGGGCCGTGTCCGATCGCGCCCGCTCCTCGGCACGCGTACGGGGGGACGAAGCCGCCACGGCCAGGTCGGCGGGCTTCGGAGCGGCGGGCTCGGGCTTTGTGACGGCGGGCGTCCTGACGGCGGGCCCTTCGACGGCGGCGTTCCTGACTGCGGGCCTTTCGGCGGCGGACGGCGGCGACACGGCCGGTCTGCGCGGCGCGGCCGGGGCGGTCGCGATGTCCTGGCCCGCCCTCGCCTCGACCGCCACGATGAACGCGTCGAGCGCGAAGTCCACCGCCGTCTCGTTGTAACCCCCGAGCTTGACGGCGAACTTCGCGTTCCTGATCTCGTCGGCCGTCACCGGCGGCCCGTCGAGCGGGCCGAGCCCGAGCGTCCGCTCGATCCTGCGCACGAAGTCGTCGACCTGTCCGGGGTCATAGCCCAGGCGCACGGCCATGACGCGGGGAAAGCGGTTCACCACCACACCTCCCTGCCCGTTGCTGACGCCCGTCCATTTTGACGGGAGTCCCAACAGAAAGGCGAGACCCAAAGATCGACCGATGTTCGTACGCCGGGAGGAACATCCCGATAGGCTCAAAAAACTATGCGGATCGCCAGCCTCTCCTTCCGGTATGGACGGCGCGACCCCTGGATCCTGTCCGACGCCGACCTGGTCCTCGACGCGGGGGACGTGGTCGAGGTCACCGGGCCCAACGGCACGGGCAAGTCGACTCTCCTGCGACTGGTCGCCGGGCTGCTCAGGCCCGTACGCGGTAGCGTCGAGGACCGCCCCAGGGTCGTCGGGTACGCCCCCGAGCGGTTCCCCGCGGACCAGCCGTTCACCGTGGCGTCCTACCTGCGGCACATGGCGGCGGTCCGGAGGGTGAGCACGGACGCGATCGGCAGGTGGAGCGAGCGGCTCGGCATGGACCACCTGCTCGGGCAGCGCCTGCCCGATCTGTCCAAGGGCAGCGCGCACAAGGTGGGGCTCGCGCAGGCACTGCTCGCGGAGCCGGGGCTGCTCGTGCTCGACGAGCCCTTCGCCGGTCTCGACGCCGCCACCCGCGCCGAACTCCCCAGGATCATCGGGGACGTCAGCGCGCGTGGAGGGATCGTGGTAGTGAGCGACCACCAGGGTGATCTGCGCGCCTTTCCCGGTCTGCGCCGCTGCGAGGTCCGCGACCGGGTCGTACGGGAACTCGAACCGGTCGAGGAGGCCGGCGAGACGGCCCTGACCGTGCTGGAGGTGGCGGTGGACCCGTCGAGGGCCTCGGACCTGGCCGACCGCCTGCGCGCCGAGGGCTGCACGGTGCATATCACGGGGCGCATCACGGCCCGCGTCGCCGGGGAGGCCGCCGGATGACACCCGTCATGGCGCTGGCGAGGTTCCGCCTGGCCGGTTACGTCGCCTCACACCGGGCTCTCCAACCGCTGATCGCGCTGCTGGCGCTGCTCGCGGTCCTCTACGCCGGCTCCATTCCCGCCGGTCAGGAGATCGGGGCCACCGCGGACTCGGCGGCCATGCTCGTGCCGGTGCTCGCCTGGGCCGCGCGTGGCCTGCTCGACACGGAACCCGACGAGCAGCGCAGCGTCGCCCTGTCCGCGCTGGGGCCGAGGGAGCTGGTGAGCGGCCTCCTGGCGGCGTTCGCGTCGCTGCTCGTCCTGGCCTCGCTCGCCGAGGCCGTGCTGCTCCTCCGCCTCGACGCCTCCCCCACCCTCACCGTGCTCCTGGCCGGGGTGTGGCTGCATCTGCTGTCCGCGACGGCGGGGGTCGCGCTCGGGGCGTTGACGAGCCGCCCGATCCTGCCCTCTCCCGCGGTCTCCACGATCGCCCTGATCCTCGGCTACCTGTCGATGCTGGTGCTCAGCATGGCCGGTGCCCGCTGGCTCACCGTGCCGGTCATGGCCTGGATGCGGGACGCCCATCACGGTGTGCTGCTGTCCGGGCTGCCCCTGATCACGGTGCAGTCGCTGCTGTGGCCCGCGATCGGACTGGCGGCCTACACCTGGCTGCGCCGCACGCGACCCTAGGCCACCACTGAGGCGGCGGCTATTGGGGCGCCGCGGCGAGCTGCCCGCACGCCCCGTCGATCTCCCGCCCCCGGGTGTCCCGTACGGTGACGGCGACCCCGTGGGACTCCAGGCGGCGTACGAACGCCCGCTCGTCCTCGGGACGTGAAGCGGTCCACTTCGAGCCGGGCGTGGGGTTGAGCGGGATCAGGTTGACGTGCACGAGCTTGCCCTTGAGCAGGCGGCCGAGCAGGTCGGCCCGCCACTCCTGGTCGTTGATGTCCTTGATCAGGGCGTACTCGATGGACACGCGCCGCTTGGTCTTGGCCGCGTAGCTCCAGGCCGCGTCGAGCACCTCGGCGACCTTCCACCGAGTGTTGATCGGCACGAGCGTGTCCCTGAGCTCGTCGTCCGGCGCGTGCAGGGAGACGGCGAGCGTCACCGGCAGGCCCTCGTCGGCGAGCTTGCCGATCGCCGGCACCAGGCCGACCGTCGACACCGTGACGCCGCGCGCCGAGATGCCGAGGCCCTCCGGCGCGGGGTCGACCAGGCGGCGGACGGCGCCGATGACGGCCTTGTAGTTGGCCATCGGCTCGCCCATGCCCATGAAGACCACGTTGGTCACCCGTCCGGGACCGCCCGGGACCTCGCCGCCGGCCAGCGCCCGCGCGCCCGCGACGACCTGCTCGACGATCTCGGCGGTGGACATGTTGCGGGTGAGCCCGGCCTGGCCCGTCGCGCAGAACGGGCAGTTCATGCCGCACCCGGCCTGGGAGGAGACGCACATCGTGACGCGGTCGGGGTAACGCATCAGGACCGACTCGACCAGCGAGCCGTCGAACAGCTTCCACAGCGTCTTGCGCGTCATGCCACCGTCACAGGTGATCTCGCGCACGGAGGTCAGCAGCGGGGGCATGAGCTGCTCGACCAGCCGCTCGCGCAGCGCGCCCGGCAGATCGGTCATCTGCTCGGGAGAGCCGGTCAGCCGGGTGAAGTAGTGGCGGGAGAGCTGGTCGGCGCGGAACGGCTTCTCCCCCAGCTCCGCCACCGCCGCCCTGCGTTCTGCCATGGTCAGGTCGGCGAGGTGGCGCTGCGGCTTGGCCCTGCGGGGCGCCACGAAGGTCAGCTGCCCGGTCTTCGGCTGCTCGCTCACGCAAAACCCTTTCCATCATCCGCGGCCATGGTCTTAACGACTGGCGCAACCGGCTTTACATTCTGTCTGGCGGTCGAATCCCGGAGGCGTACGAGAGGTGAGGTGTGGACACCACTGTCGTGCTCACCAGCACCAACCCCTACGGGAGCCGCACACTGACGATCGAAGCCGACCGGACCTCCTCCGTAGCTTACCTTCGTGGCGCGGAGGGGATCGTCCACGGAGCGGTCTGGCTGGCCAACCACGTCCCCGCGCCCGCCGAGGCCGATGTCGGCCGGGCCGACGCCGGGCTGCCGCCGGTGATGCCCGAGGCGCACACCGCGCATCCCTCCGGCCGGCCGCCCCTGGACGCGGAGTCGCTGTCGGTGCTGTGGTTCGAGGAGGGCGACGGCGTCGCCCTGTACGAGAACGACACGCTCCTGGCGGTCATTCCGGCGTGGGCCGACATGGAGCGCGGCCTGCCCGGGTACGCGCGGGACGCCGTCGGGGAGTCGCCTTTCGCCTGGCCGCTCGGCGAGGCGCTGGAGGGCCTTTCCCCCCGGGTGGCGAAGGCCCGCGCGTACTGGCGGTGGCGGCAGGCGGAGGGCAGCTGGGCCACCTACCAGCAGTTCGTGCTCGGCCACCTGGACAGCAGGCTCGGGACGCCCGGCCGCTACTGGGACGTCGGCGGCGACCGGTTCCCCCTGGTGGGCGTCAGCGAGCGCCCGCCCACGTTCACGCGGGACTACACGGTCCTGTCCACGGTCGGCATGAGCTGCCAGCGGATGCCCGCCGCGGAGATGTACGACACGGCGTGCCGGGTGGAACTGGCGCTGGCGACCAGGCAGGATCCGAGGGTCGCCGCACGGCTGTTCGCCTGGCTCGGGCAGTATCCGTGGCGCTCGGTGACATGGCTGGGGCACGGGCACACGGCCCGCTGGTTCCAGAACCCGGTCACGTTCCCGCTGGACGGCGGGCACCAGGGGGTGCTCATGCTGATGGACCCGCCCGGACTACCGGACATGTCGGGATTCATGTTCGGCGGTGACGCCGTACGGTGGCTGTGGCTGCTTCCGCTCACCGAGTCCGAACTCCGCCTCGTGGCCGATCACGGCCATCGCGCGATCAGCGAACGGTTGGCGATGACCAGCCGGATCTGACGCGTGGGGCGCCGGGCCGGGACCCGGACCGGCCTGTCAGGCGACCGGGACCAGGAGCGTGAGCAACAGCCACACGGGGACGAGCGTGAACAGCAGCGAGTCGAGGCGGTCCATCGCCCCGCCATGCCCCGGCAGCAACGTGCCCATGTCCTTGATGCCGATGTCACGCTTGATCACCGACTCGACGAGGTCGCCGAGCGTCGCGCACACGACTCCCGCCAGGCCGACGACGGCGCCTTCCCAGTACTCGCCCTGCAACAGGAAGTGGACCAGTAACGCGCCGCCCACGACGCAGGCGAGGGTGGACCCGGCGAAGCCCTCCCAGGTCTTCTTCGGGCTGATGTGCGGCGACATCCGGTGCTTGCCGAAGAAGATCCCGGCGAAATATCCCCCGATGTCGCTGCACACGGTGACCACGACGAAGACGATCACGCGGTCCGGCCCGTCCTCGGGAGCCAGCAGCAACGGCACGAACCCCGCGAGCAGCGCCGGATAGACGGAGACGAACACCGCGGCGGTCGCGTCCCTGACAAAGCCTTCGGCGCCCTGGAACATGCGCCAGGTCAGCAGCACCATCACGGTCACGGCGAACGCGCCGACCAGGAACGACGTGCCGCCCCAGAAGGGCCCGAGCACCATGGCCGCCATGCCGGCCAGCAGGGGCGGCAGCGGCACCCGGATGCCGAACCCGCCGAACGCCTTGACGATCTCGTGGATGCCGACGCCGATGGCCACGAGGACCACGACGAGGAAGGCGACCTTGACAAAGTAGAGCGAGCCGATGACCACCGCGCCGAGCGCGAGGCCGACCCCCACCGCTGCCGGAAGGTTGCGGCCCGTGCGGCCCGAGGGCTTCTCGGCGGCATCGCCGGAGGGGCCCGCCGGGCCCCCCGCCGGGTTCCGGTCGCCGGCGGCAGCAGTTCCGTCCACAGCGTCCCAACTCTCTATATGCGCGTGATCCTTGCGCCGCTCCGCTCGCGCGGTGCGGCACAAGGATCACGGTCGTGCCGTACGGCCCGCTCTCCGGGCCGCGACGTCAGACCTCGAGCAGCTCGGCTTCCTTGTGCTTCAGCAGCTCGTCGATCTTCGCGACGTGCTTCTGGGTGAGGTCGTCGAGCTCCTTGACCGCACGATGGACCTCGTCCTCGCCGGCCTCGCCGTCCTTGACGAGCTTGTCGAGGGTCTCCTTGGCGTGCCGGCGGATGTTCCGTACGGACACCCGGCCGTGCTCCGCCTTGTTGCGGGCGACCTTGATGTACTCCTTGCGGCGCTCCTCCGACAGCTCGGGGAACACCACGCGGATCACGGTGCCGTCGTTGCTCGGGTTGACGCCGAGGTCGCTGTCGCGGATGGCCCTCTCGACCGCGGTCAGCGAGCCCTTGTCGTAGGGCTGCACGAGCACCATGCGCGCCTCGGGGACGTGGAACGACGCGAGCTGCTGGATCGGCGTCGGCGACCCATAGTAATCAACATTGATCTTGTTGAACATCGAGGGCGTCACACGGCCGGTGCGGATGCTCGCGAAGTCGTCCTTGGCGACCGTCACCGCCTTGTCCATCTTCTCCTCGGCCTCGAGGAGGGTTTCGTCGATCACTGCGGCTCCCTACTTCCCTGCCGGACTCACCAGCGTGCCGATCTTCTCACCACGGACCGCCCGGAGGATGTTGCCCTCGCCCATGAGATCGAAGACCACGATGGGCAGGCCGTTGTCCATGCACAGGCTGATCGCGGTGGCGTCCATGACCCCGAGGCCCCGCGTCAGCACCTCACCGTAATCAAGCTGGTCGAATCGGACCGCGTCGGGGTTCTTGCGCGGGTCCGAGTCGTACACGCCGTCGACCTGGGTGCCCTTGAGCAACGCCTCGGCGCCGATCTCCAGCGCGCGCTGTGCGGCGCAGGTGTCGGTCGAGAAGAACGGCGAGCCGAGCCCCGCGCCGAAGATGACCACGCGGCCCTTCTCCAGGTGGCGGATCGCACGGCGCGGCAGGAACGGCTCGGCCACCTGCTGCATCGTGATCGCGGTCTGCACACGGGTGTCGATGCCGCGCTTCTCCAGGAAGTCCTGCAGGGCGAGACAGTTGATGACGGTCCCGAGCATGCCCATGTAGTCGGCCCGGGCGCGGTCCATGCCGCCCTGCGACAGGGCGGCGCCGCGGAACATGTTGCCGCCGCCGACGACGACCGCCACCTGCACGCCCTCACGGACCGCTTCGGCGACCGAGTCCGCCAGCTGGGCGACGACGCGCGGGTCGATCCCGAGGGACTCCCCGCCCGCGAACGCCTCACCCGACAGCTTCAGCATCACCCGCTTCCAGCGCAGCGGCCCGTCGTACGACGAAGCCGCCGGCGTGGCGGGTCTGGTGTTCTCCTGCACGGCGGCGGCCTCCTCGGATGTAGCGCGGGTCGAAAAGCTCCTGGCAGTAAGCCTAAGCCTGGCCGACCTTGTAGCGGGTGAAGGCCAGGACCTTGACGCCGGCCTCGTCCGCGAACTTCGCGATCGTCTTCTTGTTGTCCTTCACGAACGCCTGCTCCAGCAGGGTGAAGTCCTTGTACCAGCCGTTGACCCGGCCGTCGACGATCTTCGGGATGGCGCCCTCGGGCTTGCCCTCCTCGCGGGTCATCTGCTCGAACAGCGACCGCTCCTTCTCGATGACCTCGGCGGGCACCTCGGCGGGGCTGAGGTACTTCGGCGCCATCGCGGCGGTGTGCTGGGCGATGTCCTTGGCGACCTCGGCGTTCGGCGTGTCGAGCTGCACGAGCACGCCCACGGCCGGCGGGAGCTGCGGGTCGGTCTTGTGCATGTAGGAGGTGATGAAGCCACCCTCCAGCACCGCGAACCGGCGGATCTCGATCTTCTCGCCGAGCGCCGCGTTGGCCTCGTCGAGCAGCTCCTTGACGGTCTTGCCGTTCAGCTCGGACTCGAGCAGGGTCGGCACGTCGGCGGGCTTGGTCGCGACGATGTGCGCGACGATGTCGGCGGCGAGCTCCTGGAAACGCTCGTTCTTGGCGACGAAGTCGGTCTCGCAGTTGAGCTCAAGCAGCGCCGCGAGGGAGTCGCCCTCGTGCTTGACGGCGACCAGGCCGTTCGACGCGGTGCGGGCCTCGCGCTTGCCGACGTCCTTGGCGCCCTTCAGACGCAGGATGTCGACGGCCTTGTCGAAGTCGCCCTCGGACTCCTCGAGCGCCTTCTTGCAGTCCATCATGCCGGCGGCGGTCAGCTCGCGAAGCCGCTTGACGTCGGCCATGTTTACGGAAGCCATTGTCCAATTTCCTCTTCGGGACCCGGATGCGAATCGTCTGGGGGGTGGGCACCCGTGCCGAGCACCCACCCGGTGAAGCCCTCAGCGCGGCGGGCGTCGCCCTACCGCACCGGAACCAGGTCGTTCCCTGGGAGATCCCCGCCGTCGCGGCCGGCCGGAGGCGCCGCGCCCGGCGGGGATCCGTGGTCGTTCGTCAGGCCTGCTCGCCCTGCGCGGGCTCCTCGGCGACCGGAGCCTCGGCAGCCGGAGCCTCAGCGGCCGGAGCCTCGGCGGCCGGGGCCTCGGCGGTCTCGGCGGCCGGGGCGGCCTCGCCGCCCTCGAGGAGCTCGCGCTCCCACTCGGCCAGCGGCTCGGCGGCGGCGACGCCCGCGGGCTTCTCGTCACCGCGGCCGGCGCCCGCACGGGTCATGAGGCCGTCGGCGACGGCGTCGGCGATCACGCGAGTGAGGAGGCTGACGGCGCGGATGGCGTCGTCGTTGCCCGGGATCGGGTAGTCGACCTCGTCCGGGTCACAGTTCGTGTCCAGGATCGCGACGACCGGGATGCCGAGCTTCTTGGCCTCGTTGATCGCGATGTGCTCCTTCTTGGTGTCCACGACCCAGACCGCGCTCGGGACGCGGGCCATGTCACGGATACCGCCGAGGGTGCGCTCCAGCTTCTCCTTCTCGCGGCGGCGCATCAGGAGCTCCTTCTTGGTGAGCCCGGAGCCTGCCACGTTGTCGAAGTCGAGCTCCTCGAGCTCCTTCAGCCGCTGGAGCCTCTTGTGCACGGTGGAGAAGTTGGTGAGCATGCCGCCCAGCCAGCGCTGGTTCACGTACGGCATGCCGACGCGCGACGCCTGCTCGACGATCGACTCCTGCGCCTGCTTCTTCGTGCCGATGAACATGATGGTGCCGCCGTGCGCGACGGTCTCCTTCACGAAGTCGTAGGCACGGTCGATGAACGACAGCGACTTCTGCAGGTCGATGATGTAGATGCCGTTGCGCTCGGTGAAGATGAAGCGCTTCATCTTCGGGTTCCACCGACGGGTCTGGTGGCCGAAGTGGACGCCGCTCTCCAGCAGCTGCCGCATGGTGACGACAGGGGCCATGGTGATGGTCCTCCATGGTCGTGTGCCCTCGGGCACGGTCTCGGTTGGTCACGCGGGCGTCTTGCCCGCGCCCTGACGCCCCGGGCCGCTTTCACCGGACGCGGTCCGGACCGAGAAGGCGGCTCGTGAGTGGGCGTGCGAATTCGGCCCGCCTAGCAGGCCGTCGAACAGTCTACCCGGATCCGCCCCTTCAGTTGACCCTTGCCGGATCAGCACGCCGTCACACCACCACCGGCCCCGCCGATCCCCCTCGGCCTGCCGGAACCAGCTGGCACAGGGCCTTCGCCGAGCAGTGCCCTGCCGGCCTTCCTCCTTCACACGCACCCGCCCCGCCGGCTATCGCCCCGCCGCCTCCCCGCGCTCTCCCGCGCACGCCTCACAGACGTCGCAACGGCCGGGCCCGGCAGGCGTCCGTTGTCGTCAGGGGGACGGCTGTCGTCAGGGGGACGGAGCCCATGCCGCGGGGTGCTCCCCCTGGCGGGGCGGCGGGCTCGTCCAGTGCGGCCGCGTCCCGTCGACGGCGCCGGGCGGGGTCACATAGGTGAGCGTGCCGAAGGAGCTGTCCATCGTCGCCAGCAGATCCTCCACCCGGGGCTGCCGCACCCCCGCCCCGTCGATCCTGCCGAGATCGTCGAGCCACGCCGCGGTCCTCGCCAATGACACCTCGACGTGCCACGAGCCACCCTCGGCCGCCCGCCGGAGCAGCGCGGCGACCGCGCCGAACGCGGCCAGGTAGCCGGTGCCGTGATCGAGAGCCTGCGCGGGCAGCGGGCTCGGCCGCAGGCCGTCGCCGTTCTCGTGGGCGATCCCGCATGCCATCTGGACGAGGCTGTCGAATCCCCTCCTTGAGGCCCATGGCCCGCGGGTGCCGTACGCGGAGATGTCGACGCAGACGATGCCGGGCCGCAGAGCGGCGAGGTCGTCCGGCCCGAAACCCCTGGCCCGCAGGGCCCCGGGCCGGTACGCCTGGATGACCACGTCGGCCTGACGGACCAGCTCCCGCAGCTTGTCCGCCTCGGAACGCAGGTCGATGTGGCACGACCGCTTGCCGAACGCCGTCTCCACCACGAGCCCCGGCACCTCGGGCAGGTGTGCGGCGCCCACATGGAGCACGTCCGCGCCGTACGCCGCGAGCGCCCGCGCGGCCACCGGCCCGGCGATCACGCGAGTCAGGTCGAGCACTCGCACGCCGCCGAGCGGCCGCTCCGTCCCGGCCGGGAGGCCGCTGCCGGGGCCGCCGCGCGTATGGCCGGCCCGCGCGCGGCCGGCCCCGCCGCCGGTCCCACCGCTATCGGCCCCGCTGCGGCCGGTCCCCCTGCGGCCGGTCTCGCTCGGCCGGCCGTCCCCACCTGACAGCCGGGAGACGCCGACGAGAGGAAGGCCGGCCAGCGCCCGCGCCTGGGGGTGCGCGAGCCACTCGGCCCTGCTCCGCATCGCCGCCGCACAGCCGCCCTCGTGAATCACCGCCTCCTCGATCTCCACTGCCGTGCGGCCGGCGCACGCCCTGCCGACGTCCTCCTTGCCCGAGCCGGGCGACAGCCCGAGCGCGCGCATGGCGGCATCACGGTGATGATCGAAGTTGCAATGGAGCCGGATCCAGCCGTCCGAGGTGCGGTAGTCCCCCGACAGCTCGGCCCAGACGTCCATGGCTTTCCCGTCGGCGCGGAAATGCCTCTCGCTCTGGAATGCCACGGCGGCGTGCCGGACATCGATCGTCACATCCGGATCGCCGAGCTCCCCGCGAGTGGGCTGCCGGCCGCCGGCCCCTTCCTCGCCGCTCTCCCCAGCGCGGGCGGCGTACGCCGCGACGGCGGCGGTCAGGGCGCCGGCCGAGGCCGCGGCCATCGTGCCGAGGGGGAAGACGGACGGCAGGACGGGGTCCTCGCCGATGACCCGGACCTCGGGCAGGGTGACCCCGGCGCCCGCGCCCAATTCCCTGATCAGCCTCGCGGTCACTGCCGGCTCCTCACTGCCGATGCCCTGCGGCGCCCGATGCCCGGCGGCGTGCTCCATGACGGCAGAGCCGCCTCCCGGGAGCCGGGGCAAGTATCCATGCCGATCGCAGTCTGCTCTCGGCCACCCTCCCCCTTCCGCTCCCGGCCTCGGCTGTGGACGATGAGAGCCTCCTCACGATGCCCACCTGCGATTTCCTCCGCCCGTCCACAGCCGTCGAATCGCGCGGCGGGCTTTTCCACAGAAAGAGGTTCGGTGGCACGGGCCCGGGGCCGCTTCGGCGAGTGTCTGCGGCGGAGGTGGTCCCATGGCGGCGAAGGATCGGCTGGGCAGGCAGGGCGAACAACTCGCCGTGACCTTTCTCACGGCGAAGGGCATGCGCGTACTCGACCGCAACTGGCGCTGCGCGGAGGGCGAGGTCGACATCGTCGCCCGTGACGGCAACGCGCTGGTGATCGTGGAGGTGAAGACCCGCTCCGGGCGGAGCCACGGCACCGCCTTCGAGGCGGTGACCGGTGAGAAACTGCTGCGCCTGCGGACGCTGGCCGTCAGATGGCTGGCCATGCACGCGGAGCGTTTCGACACCATACGGGTCGACGTGATCGCGATCGAGCGGTTCGCCGGCGACTTCTCACTCAGGCACGAACGCGGGGTGGTCTGAGATGCCCGTCGCCCGGACCCATTGCGTCGGCCTCGTGGGCGTCACCGGACGCCTTGTGGAGGTCGAGGCCGATGTGGGCCCCGGCATCGCCGGGACACACTTCATCGGGCTTCTCGACACCGCGATCAGCGAAGCCCGGGGCCGCGTGAGGTCCGCGCTGATCAACAGCAGGTTCGCCTGGCCCGACGCACGGGTCACCGTGAGCCTGTTCCCGGCCACCTTGCCCAAGCGAGGATCGATCTTCGATTTGGCCATCGCGATCGCGGTGCTCGGCGCGGCCGGCGCCGTGCCCGCGCAGCGGATCGCGGCGCCGATGTTCCTCGGCGAGCTCGGTCTCGACGGGCGGGTCCGGCCGATCAGAGGCGTGCTGCCGGCCGCGCTCGCCGCCGCCGAGGCGGGGGTGCGCACGGTCGTGGTGCCCGCGCTCAACGCCGCGGAGGCCGCTCTCGTGCCCGATCTCACCGTGGTTCCCGTCGCCACTCTCGCCGAACTGGTGGGGTGGCTGCGCTCGGGCGACCTGCATCGGCTTCCGGTGGTGGCGGACGCCGCCTCGCTGTCGCAGGACGCCGAGCAAGCCGAGCAAGCCGAGCACGCCGGGCGTGGCGGGCATGGCGGGCATGGCGGGTACGCCGGGCGCGTCGAGGACGCGTCGCGTGCGGCAGGACCGCACGGCGGCGACCGGGGCGCACCGGGGCTGGACCTGTGCGATGTGGCCGGGCAGCCGATGGGCCGCAAAGCGCTGGAGGTGTGCGCCGCCGGAGGGCACAACCTCTGGATGCTGGGCCCGCCGGGGAGCGGCAAAACCATGCTCGCCGAGCGCCTGCCGACGCTCCTGCCGCCGCTTGACCAGGAGACGGCCCTGGAGGTGTCGGCCATCCACTCGGTGGCGGGAACGCTGCCGCCGGGGCGTCCGCTGCTCACCCGGCCCCCTTTCATGGCGCCGCATCACAGCGCCACGATGGCGGCCGTCGTGGGTGGTGGGAGCGGAGGCGTCGTGCGGCCCGGAGCGGTGTCGCTCGCGCACCGAGGCGTGCTCTTCCTCGACGAGGCGCCGGAGTTCGCGACGACCGTGCTCGACTCCCTGCGGCAACCCCTCGAGTCGGGCACGGTGACCATCGCGCGAGCTGTCGGCGCGGTCACGTTTCCCGCCCGGTTCATGCTGGTCCTGGCGGCCAATCCGTGTCCGTGCGGCCTGCAGGGATCGGTTGGACACCCCTGCAAGTGCACCCCGGCGGGCCGTCGCCGCTATCTCGACCGGCTCTCTGGGCCACTGCTGGACCGCGTCGACGTGAAGGTGAAGATCGGCCGGGCCACCCGCGCCGAGTTGCTCGCGGACCGGCACTTCGTGGAGACCAGCGCGACCGTGGCCGAGCGGGTGAGGCTGGCGCGCGAGCGGGCCGCCAGACGGTTGGCCGGCACTCCCTGGCGTACCAACGCGGAGGTGTCGCCATCCGCGTTGCACCGTGATTTCCGCCTGCCCGACGCCGCGATGGCCCCGCTCCATCGAGGTCTCGACGTGGGCACGCTCAGCGCACGCGGCCTGGATCGCGTGCTCCGCATCTCTTGGACGATCGCGGATCTCACCTGCAAGGACCGTCCGGGCCAGGCCGAGACGTCGGCGGCCCTCGCACTGTGGCTCGGAGTGGATTGATGGAAGCGACCGAGTTCTCCACCGCCGGCGACGCGCCGGCCGGCAAGTCCGTCTCACCGACAGCAGACGCCTCCGGCCCGGCTGGGGACGCCGGTGGCGCGACCGGTCCCGGAAGGGCGGAACGGCCGGCCCGCGTGGCGATCATGCGGATGGCCGAGGCAGGCGACGCGGTGATGGGCCGGTTGATCGCCCGCTATGGTCCGGTGGGCGCCATGGAGCAGGCGAGACGCGGCGTGCTCGACCCTGGCTTCGCGCGTGATGAGAAGGACCGCGCCGAGGCTTCCAGGCGCCACCTGGATCTCGGCCGGCATGCGGCCGCCTGGGCGGCCCGCTACACGGACCCGTCAGACGACCTGGCGCAGGGCATGCGGCGAGGAGCGCGGCTCGTCGTTCCGGGTGACGTCGAATGGCCCACCCAGCTCGACGACCTCGGCGACGCGAGGCCCTTCGGACTGTGGGTGGACGGACGGGCGAACCTGCGCTTCTCCTGCCTGCGCTCGGTCTCCCTGGTCGGAGCCAGGGCCGCGACCGCGTACGGCACGACCGTGGCGGCCGAGTTCGCCATGAGTCTCGGCGGGCGCGGATGGACGGTGATCAGCGGTGGCGCCTACGGGATCGACGGCGCCGCCCACCGGGGCGCGCTGGCGTCCGGAACACCGACGGTCGTCGTGCTCGCCTGCGGGACGGACGTGTGTTATCCCAGCGCGCACGAGGACCTGTTCCGTGCGGTGCGCCGGCAGGGGGTGGTGATCAGTGAGTGGCCGCCGGGCGCACACCCCACCCGGCTGCGGTTCCTCATCCGCAATCGGGTGATCGCCGCCCTGTCCCGGGGGACCGTCGTCGTGCAGGCCGCCGCGCGCAGCGGTGCGCTCAACACGGCCACTCATGCCTGGGGCCTGAACCGGCAGCTGATGGCCGTGCCCGGTCCCATCACCACGGAGGTCTCCACGGGCTGCCACGTCCTGATCCGTCAGGGCAAGGCCGTCTGCGTCACCTCGGCCGAAGAGATCATCGAGTTGGTCGGCTCCATCGGTGACGACCTCGCACCGGAGCAACGCGGGCCCGTGCGGCCTCGAGACGGGCTGAACGACGAGACCAGGCGTGTGCTCGAAGCGATCCCCGCACGCGGCGCCACAGGTCCCGCCGCGATCGCCGTCGCCGCCGGTGTTGACATCGGGACGGCACTCGCCTGCCTCGGCGCTCTGGCCGCCGCGGGGTTCGTGGAGAACGTGGACCGGGGGTGGCGGCTGCGGCCTGCCGCACGCCAATAGACGGGCGGCGCGCGTCATCATGGCGTGCTCGGCGGAGATCTTGCCGGCGGTCGTCGGTTCGCTCGCACGATCGCGACGTGCCGACCGCGCCGGTGCAGGCGGCCGGCGCTCTGGAATGAGGCCAATGGTTAGCATGCGAATCGTGGCCTCGCCTTCCCCACTGGGCTCACGGGACGCACTCGCGCATCGGATGCCGCCCGCCGGGAAATGGGACAGGGCGCGATGGAACAGGGCGGCGCACCCGCATCAGGCCGGAAGAGAGAGGGAAGGACGACGTCGTGGCAGCGGGCGAAGGGCAGGGACTCGGGGAGTTCGACACCGTCCTTGAGCAGTTCGAGCGGCATCTGCGGCTCGAACGGGACCTGTCGCCGCACACGCTGAGGGCGTATCTCGGGGACATCTCCTCGCTGTTCGCGCACATGAGGGCCGCCGGGCACGACGACGTGTCCGCTCTTGACGTCACCGTCCTGCGTGACTGGCTGGGGGACCAGCACCAGGCCGGACGATCGAGGGGGACGCTGGCCCGCCGTTCCGCCTGCGCCCGGGTCTTCACCGCCTTCTGCCAGCGACGGGGATGGCTGGCGAGTGACCCGGGGCTGCTCCTCGGCACGGCGAAGGCCGAACGGCGGCTGCCGAAGGTGCTGGACCAGACCGAGGCCGAGGCCGTCCTGTCCACGCAGGGGCCGGGCGACGCCAGGGACCTGCGCGATCGGGCGATGCTGGAGCTGCTGTACGCGACCGGCGTGCGGGTGAGCGAGTTGTGCGGCCTCGACGTGGACGACGTGGACCGGGACCGCCGGACGGTCCGCGTGCTGGGCAAGGGACGCAAGGAGCGGACGGTTCCCTTCGGGCTGCCCGCCCTGCAGGCCCTGGACGCCTGGTGCGTGCGGGGCAGGCCCCTGTGGATTCGCGAGGGAAGCGGCCCCGCGCTCTTCCTCGGCGTCCGAGGAGGCCGGATCGACCAGGGCACCGTCCGGCGTGTCGTGCACGCCCGCCTGGCCCAGGTCGAGGGAACCCCCGACATGGGCCCGCACGGGCTGCGCCATACCGCCGCCACCCATCTACTCGAAGGCGGGGCCGACCTGCGATCCGTGCAGGAGATGCTCGGGCACGCATCCCTGGCCACCACACAGATCTACACGCACGTGTCCATCGAGCGGCTGCGGGCCGCCTACCGCCAGGCTCATCCCCGCGCCTGACGCCCAAGCAGCCGAGCACCGCCCCTGAGCACCGCGCCCAAGCAACTGAGCACCGCGCCCAAGCAGCCGACACCCGCGCCCAAGGAGCTCAGCACCGCCTCTGAGCAGCGCGCCTGGGCACTGCGGACGCGCACCATTCGTCAGCCTCGCCCGGACCAGCGGGCCCGGCTGTCACGTCTCTCGGTCGTCATGACGGCCGGCGGGCGTCGCGGACGGGCCAGCGGGGCAGGAGGCGGACCTGCCCTCGGCCGAACAGGAGGAGCGGGTCCAGGTAGAGACGTCCGCGCAAGAGTCCCCAGTGCAGGCAGGGGGCGGTGCAGTGAGCGACGGCGTCCTCCTCGACGACGCCGATGACCTGACCGGCCGCGACGACGTCGCCAGGCCGGACCAGGGCCCGGACCGGCAGGTAGGTGGTGCGCAGGCCGTCGGGATGTGAGATGGTCACGACCCCCCGGCCCGCCACCCGCTCCGCCAGGCCGACGACTCCCGGTCCTGCGGCCATGACCTTCTCTCCGGGCTGAGCAGCCAGGTCCACACCCCGGTGACCGGCCAGCCACCGCTGTGGGGGCGGATCGAAGCGCCTTATCGGATGTGCGGGCCCGGCAAGCGGCCATCGCCAGCCGGACGCGGCTCCACGCGGCCCCGTCGGGCCCGGCGCGACCGGCCCCACCCGGTGCGCGTTCCCGCGAGAGCGGGCGGTCCCCGCCGGCACGACGTCCTCAGCCCGGTCCGGCCCGGCCGGCGATCCGCCTACCGGCCCGATGGACCGAGCCGGTCCGAGCGTGTTGGCGCCCGCGGACCGGGGCGTCCCCGCCGGCCATGCGTCCGCAGGCCGGGGCGCACTCGACGATGCGTCCGCGGTTCGGGTCGCGCCCGTCGGCAACGGAGCGGCGGACTGGCGCGCGCCCGCCGGCGACGGATCCGCGGACCGGCGGGTCAGGACCCTCACAGCCCCCGGCGCCCTCGCGGTCGTGGCCGCGTACGGCGTCATGGGGCCTCCAGCGGCCACAGGCCGGACGGCGCCCGATGGCCGGGTGGGAGCCGCGGTCAGCAGGACCAGTACGAGCACGTACGCGACGAGACGCATGCCACGACGATGCGCCCCGAAGGCCCGCGCCGAGCGGCCGAACGCCGTTCTGGGGACAGGCCGCGCACGATCAGCTGGAGAAGCCCTCCTTGGGCATCTCGAGGTCGGGCTTGGCCAGTTCCTCGACGTTGACGTCCTTGAAGGTCACCACCCGCACGTTCTTCACGAAGCGGGCCGGGCGATACATGTCCCAGACCCAGGCGTCCTGCATCTTGACGTCGAAGAAGACATCGCCGTTCTCGGCGGTGCGGACGTCGAGATCGACGGAGTTGGTGAGATAGAAGCGCCGCTCGGTCTCGACCACGTAGGTGAACAGGCCCACCACGTCGCGGTACTCCCGGTAGAGCTGCAGCTCCATCTCGGTCTCGTACTTTTCGAGATCTTCCGCGCTCATCCCGGTCCTCCTCTGCCACTCCCCGTCGGGATCCCACTGTCGAGGCCGACCCGTTCAGACGACACCGGTCCCAACCTCATTCTCGCGCATGTCCTCATCCTGCCCCGTCCATAGGCCCCCGGCCGGGATCCTTGTCCCACGAGTCACCCTGGCCACCGTCACGAACGAGAACCGATGGTGGGGGCTCGGCCCATGCCGCGCCAGGGCCCGCCGATGGCCGGGGGTCACGTAGCCCTTGTGCAGGGCGAAGCCGTACTGCGGGTAGACCTCGTCGAGCCCGTGCATCAACCGGTCCCTCGTCACCTTCGCCACGATCGAGGCCGCCGCCACGCACGCGGCGACCTGGTCGCCCTTCCACACCGCCAGCGACGGCGCGGGCAGCCCGGCCACCGGGAAGCCGTCCACGAGGACGTAACCGGGGACGAGCCCCAGGCCGGCGACGGCCCGCCGCATCCCCGCGACGTTGCACTTGTGCAGGCCGCGCGAGTCGATCTCCTCGGGAGGGATCACGACCACGCTCACGGCCCGGGCTGTCGCCGTGATCCGCTCGTAGAGGCGCTCGCGCACGGCCTCCGTCAGGAGCTTGGAGTCGCTCAGCCCGTCGATCTCCCGCCCCAGCACGACCGCGGCGACGACCAGCGGCCCGGCGCAGGCGCCGCGACCGGCCTCGTCCACCCCGGCGACCGGCGTGAACCCCCGCCGGGCCAGGGCCCGCTCGTAGCCGTAGAGTCCGGAGTCCCGTCGTACGACACTCGGGCGCGGGCGATAGGCAGCTGTCATGACGACAAGCAGATTACGCCCCATTCGGGACCGGCGATACGGCCGGAACCACCGCCGACGGCAAAGCCGCAGGTGAGATCAGCGTACGACGGAGAAAGTGTCGGGCCGGGAGAGGAACGAGATCCGGTTGAGCGGCCAGTAGCGCAGGAACGCCCGCCCGGTGACGTCGTCCTCGGAGATCGTGCCCTGGTGCCCGTCGTCCGGGTAGAAGCGCGAGTCCGCCGAGTTGTTCCGGTGGTCGCCCATCAGCCACAAGCGCCCCTTGGGGACCTTCACGTCGAACTCACGGCCGGAGGGCTCGGCCCCCGGGTAGAGGTACTTGCCCTCCTCGTCCAGCGGCGTCCCGTTCACGGTGATGCGATGCTTGGCGTCGCAGCACTTCACGTGGTCGCCGCCCACCCCGATCACCCGCTTGATCGTGTCCTCGCCGTTCCAGCCCTTGAAGACCACGATGTCGCCGCGCTCCACCGGCCCGAGCTTGTACGCGAGCTTGTTGACCACCACGTAGTCGTCGACCAGGAGCGTGTTCTGCATCGACTCCGACGGGATCCAGAACGACTGCAGCAGGAAGGTGTGGACCAGCAGGGCGACGACGACCCCGCCGAGCACGTACATGAGGGTCTCCAGAAGGCCGGAGCCCTTCTTCTTCGCGGGCCGGTCCTTCTTCCCGCCGACGGTCCGCTCGTCCTCGCCCGCCTCGCCCGCGGCCGCCGGCTCCGCCGGTGCCTCAGAAACGTCGGCGGATCCGACCGGCCCGGCGGTGCCTAAGCGACTCTCGTCGGACTCTCCCACGGCTGCCTCCTCCGGCTCTGTCACGTCCTTCGTCGCCTCACCAGTCGCCGGCGCAGGGCCACCAGCGGCACGGCCCCCGCGAAGCCCGCGACGAACGGCGCGGCCCCGAGGGCCGCATGGAGCGCCGGCTGCGCGAACGTCTCCGGAATCGGCAGGATCTTGGCCCGGTTGAACGGCCAGACGATGACGAACGCGCGGCCGATCACCTTGTCGGCGGGAATGGTGCCGCCGCCCGGGTCGCCCATGTGCAGGCGGGAGTCCCAGGACACCGAGCGGTGGTCGCCCATCACCCACAGGCGGTCCGGCGGGACGGTGACCTCGAACTCGCGCCCGGACGGCTCGTCGCCGGGATACAGGTACGACTTCTCGTTCAGCGGCACGCCGTTCACCGTGACCCGGCCCTGCTTGTCACAGCATTTGACCTTGTCGCCCGGCACGCCGATGACCCGCTTGATGTAGTCCTTCTCCCCCGGCACGACCCCGAAGGCGGTGCCGAGCCAGCGCAGCCCGGCCGCGATGGGGTTGGACGGTTCCTCGAGCTTCACCTCGGGGTCCCAGGAGTCCACGCCGGAGAACACCACGATGTCGCCGCGCTCGATGTCGCGTACGTGGTAGACCAGCTTGTTCACCAGCACCCGGTCGTTGATGAGAAGCGTGTCCTCCATCGACTCGGATGGGATATAGAACGCCTGGACCACGAAAGACTTGATCAGCAGGGCCAGAGCGAGGGCGACCACGATCAGGACGGGCAACTCCCGCCAGAACGAGCCTTTCTTCTTCCCGTCCTCGGCGTTCTGCTTGACGTCTTCGGCGACCACGTCCACCCCGTCCTCGGCAGGGCGACGCGTGCCCGGCCCCTGTCCCTCGCTAGCCATCGCTGCTGAGCCTAGATGATGTCCGCGACGGCGAGCGCCGGGGACACCGCATCACCGGCAAAAAGAAAGTGGCCCGCGCCTGAGACACGGACCACGATCTCCAAAGCCTTACTTGGCGGCCGGCTGCGCCTCGCGCTTCTCGCGGATGCGCGCGGCCTTTCCGCGCAGGTCACGCATGTAGTACAGCTTGGCCCGGCGCACGTCGCCGCGAGTAACCACGTTGATCTTCTCGATCACGGGGCTGTGAACCGGGAAGGTGCGCTCGACGCCGACGCCGTAGCTGACCTTGCGGACCGTGAACGTCTCACGGATGCCACCGCCCTGGCGGCGCAGGACGAAGCCCTTGAACACCTGGATGCGGGACCGGTTGCCCTCGACGACGCGGACGTGGACCTCCAGCGTGTCACCCGGGCGGAAAGCCGGTACGTCGCTGCGAAGGGCAGCCTTCTCGATCTCCTGGATCTGCGTGTGCATGGCGGCGGTTCCTCATTCACATGGGCACACGGAGGTCCACCCGGCCGGCCCGAGGGCTCGGCGACGAGGGGGACACGCGTGCTTGGCTTGATACGTCTTGTCTGCCACGTCCAGGCCGGGCGCACCCGGCCATGCCGAAGTAGGCAGCAGCGATTCAGTCTGCCACATCTTCCGGCGCTGCGCGAAACCCGGGGCGAGACGCGGTGCGAGACGCGGCGGCGGAACGGCGCTCCTCGAGACGTTCCTCGAACTCCTCGATGACGCGCCGGTCGTGCTTGTCGAGGCCGTCCCGGTCGAGCCTGGCGACCAGTTCCGGCCTCCGGTCCAGCGTACGGCGCAGCGCCTCGTCACGCCGCCACCGGGCGATCCTGCCGTGGTGGCCCGACAGCAGGACCTCCGGCACCTCGTGCCCCCGCCACACGGGCGGCTTGGTGTAGACGGGGCCTTCCAGCAGGTTGGCCATGTCCCCCGGCGCGAAGGAGTCGTCGGCGACGGAGCGCGCGTTGCCGAGGACCCCCGGCAACAGCCTCCCCACGGCCTCCACCATCACCAGGACGGCCGCCTCTCCCCCGGCTAAGACGTAGTCGCCGATGCTGACCTCGTCGGTGCGCAGACGCTCGCCGTACTCGGCGACGACGCGGGAGTCGATGCCCTCGTACCGCGCCGGGGCGAACAGCAGCCACGGCTCCTCGGCGTACTCCAGCGCCACTTCCTGGGTGAACGGCCGGCCGCTCGGCGTGGGGACGATCAACCGGGGCAGCGCGTCCTCCCCGGAGGCGGCGCGTCCGTCCTCGATCACCGCGTCGACGGCCTCGCCCCAGACCTCCGGCTTCATCACCATGCCGGGGCCCCCGCCGTACGGCGTGTCGTCCACGGTCTTGTGGACGTCATGCGTCCAGTCGCGGAGCTGGTGGAGGTGGATGTCGAGGATGCCGCGCTCGCGGGCCTTGCCCATGAGAGAGACGTCGAGCGGGGCGAAATACTCCGGGAAGATCGAGATGATGTCGACGCGCATCTGCGGCCCCTACTCCGCCTCTGGGGCGTCGAGCAGGCCGGGCGGGGCGTCGACGACGAGGATTCCCTTGCCGAGGTCGATCTCGGGCACGAGCGCCTTGACGAACGGGACGTACGCCTCGTCGCGGGAGGGACGGGCCACCACGAGCAGGTCCTGTCCGTGGTGGAGGACGTCGCTGACCTCGCCGATCCGCTCCCCCTCGGTGGTGACCACCGTCAGGCCGATCAGTTCGTGGTCGTGGAACTCGTCGGGGTCCTCGATCGGCGGCAGGTCCGCGGAGTCCACGACGAGCAGCGTGCCGCGCAGCGCCTCCGCCGCGTCCCTGCCCTCCACGCCGGCGAGGGTCAGCAGCAGGATCCCCTTGTGCCACCGGGCCCGCTCCACCGTCAGCGGACCGGCCGACGCCGGGTCGGTGGCCAGCGCCACCCCCGGAGCGAAGCGCAGATCGGGCTCGTCGGTGCGCACCTCGACCGTGACCTCGCCCCGCACGCCGTGCGGGCGGCCGATCCTGCCCACGACTAGCTGCACTTGTCGCCTACCTCCGCTACCGCTTCAACGCGACTTCTACGCGACGGTCCGAACGCCGCCGCCCGAACCGGTCTGTCATGGCGAACCCCCCGGAAGAGACCGGTTCGAAGCCGGAAAACACGCCGGGGGACCCCGGTGCGGGGTCCCCCGGACGCGTCGTTCGGCTCAGCGCGCCTCTTCAAGGTCAACCAGGTCGATCCGCACGTACTTGCCGTTCGACAACGCGTTGACGACGGTGCGCAACGCCTTGGCCGTACGGCCGCCACGGCCGATGACCTTGCCGAGGTCGTCGGGATGAACCCGGACCTCGAGAACGCGCCCGGTGCGGATGCGCCGTGCGCGGACCCGGACGTCGTCCGGATGCTCGACGATGCCCTTGACCAGGTGCTCGAGGGCCTCCTCGAGCACCTCAGGCCTCGCCTTCCGGCTTCTCCTCCGCGGCCGGGGCCTCGGCGGTCTCTTCGGCCTTCACGGTCTTCTTGGCCTTCTTCGGCGTGGTGGCGGCGGCGCCGGTGTCACCCGAGAGCGACTCCTTGGCGGCGGCCTCGTACGCCGCGTGCCGGTCCGGCTTGGGCTCGGCGACCAGGAGCGGAGTGGTGGGGGCGGGCTCGCCCTTGAACTGCTGCCAGTCGCCGGTCAGCTTGAAGATCTTCAGGACCGGGTCGGTCGGCTGCGCGCCGACGCCCAGCCAGTACTGCACCCGCTCGGAGTTCACCTCGATGCGCGAGGGGTTCTCCTTCGGGTGGTACAGGCCGATCTCCTCGATGGCGCGGCCGTCCCGCTTGCTCCGGGCGTCGGCGACGACGATGCGGTACTGCGGGTTGCGGATCATACCGAGCCGCTTGAGCTTGATCTTGACTGCCACGGGTGTGGTCTCTCCTGCATTAGAGCGTGGGTGAGCGGTGTCTCATCGAGTGGGGCACGATGGGAGCCCGCCCGAGGGACAGGCGCGACCGGCGGGGGTGAGAGGGCACCCACCTGGCCACGATGTTCCAGCCTGACATTCTGCCAGATGATTCCCCATGCTCCGCAAAGGACGGTCCCGCCGCCGCCCTGATTTCGGCACGGATGCGCCCATGGCTCCGGAACGGGCATGCGAACTGATCGCGCCGGCAGGCCGTCCAACTGTTCATGCGAGTTGCGAACAGGACCCTCACGGCCGGAGTGGCGGCCCTCGCCCTGCTGGCCGCCGGCTGCGGCACGGGCACCACGCCCTCCGCGGCCGCCGCTCCCCCGGCCAGGACGACGACCCGGCACACGACAACCCCACCCGCCGCGGACACGGGACGGGCCACCGCCGCCGGCGCGGCGTCCGTCCGGTACGGCGCCGCGGCGCGAACCACGGACACACGAAGCACGGGCACACGAAGCACGGCCACACGAAGCACGGCCACACGAAGCACGGGCACGCGAAGCACGGGCGCAGCCCCCGAGCGGTGCCGTACGACCGGCCTGCGGGCCCGGGTGGGACGGCAGGACCCGGCGGCGGGCAACCGCTACGCGCCGCTCGTGCTGACCAACACGTCGGGCAAGACCTGCTGGGTGTACGGCTTCGTCGGGCTCGTCCTCATCGACGGCCGGGGCGACGTGCTGCGCACGCGCACCCGCCGCGAGAGCGTCACCCCGCATCGGGTGACGCTGCGCCCCGGGGCGAGCGCCAATGCCCGGCTCCACTGGACCGTGGTGCCGAGCGGGCACGAGACCCGGTGCCCCTCCTCGGCCCGGCTGATGATCATTCCGCCGGACGAGGTGGCGCATCTGGAGGTCCCGTTCACCGCGACGGTCTGCGACGACGGCAGGATCGACGCCAGGCCGATGGCCCCAGGCGCGAGCCTCTGAGGACACCGCGCGAGCCTCTGAGGAGAACACTGCGCGAGCCTCTGAGGACACCGCGCCGGCCTCTGACGACACCGGCGAGCCTCGGAGAACACGGGACGCGACGAGACAGCCGCCGCCCGCCGGGAACCGGCGGGCGGGCGGTCCGGTCGTCAGTTCTGGCCGGGCAGCTTCAGCTTCGACGGGTCGAAGCCGGGCGGCAGCTCCAAGCCGGGGGGCAGCTGGCCGCCGCCGAGGTTGCCGAGCAGGCCCTTGGGCAGCTTGGGAGCGTCCGAGGACGACGCGTTCGCGCCGGCCTTGCCGAGCGCGGCCTTGCGCGGGTCGCCGCTGACGCGGCGGCCCTTCTTGGGCTTCTGCGCCTTCTGCTTGCGCCCGCCGGGCATGCCCGGGATGCCCATGCCCTGGGTCACCCGCTTCATCATCTTCTGCGCCTCGAAGAAGCGGACCACCAGGTTGTTCACCTCGGTGACCGTCACGCCCGAGCCCTTGGCGATGCGGGCCCGGCGCGAGCCGTTGATGATCTTCGGGTCCTGGCGCTCGCCGGGCGTCATGGAGCGGATGATCGCCGCGATGCGGTCCAGGTCGCGGTCGTCGACCTGGTTGAGCTGCTCGCGCATCTGCCCCATGCCCGGCATCATGCCGAGCAGGTTCTTGATGGGCCCCATGCGGCGGACCATCATCATCTGCTCGAGGAAGTCCTCCAGCGTGAAGCCGTCCCCGGAGACGAGCTTGCCCGCCATCTTGGCGGCCTCCTGCTCGTCGAACGTCTTCTGCGCCTGCTCGATCAGGGTGAGGATGTCACCCATGTCGAGGATCCGGCCCGCCATGCGGTCGGGGTGGAAGGCGTCGAAGTCCTCGAGCTTCTCACCGGTGCTGGCGAACATGATCGGCCGGCCGGTGACGTGCCGCACCGACAGGGCGGCACCACCTCGGGCGTCGCCGTCGAGCTTGGTCAGCACCACGCCGTCGAAGCCGACGCCGTCCATGAACGCGCGAGCCGTGCTCACCGCGTCCTGGCCGATCATGGCGTCGAGCACGAACAGGACCTCGTCGGGCGTGACCGCGTCGCGGATGTCGGCGGCCTGCTTCATCAGCTCCTGGTCGATGCCGAGGCGGCCGGCGGTGTCGACGATGACCACGTCGTGCTGCTGGCGGCGCGCGTGGTCCACCGACTGCCGGGCCACCGCGACCGGGTCGCCCACGCCGTTGCCCGGCTCGGGGGCGTACACCGCCACCCCGGCCCGCTCGGCCATGACGGCGAGCTGCTGCACCGCGTTGGGGCGCTGCAGGTCGCAGGCGACGAGCAGCGGGGCGTGCCCCTGGTCGCTCAGCCACTTGGCGAGCTTGCCGGCCAGGGTCGTCTTACCGGAGCCCTGGAGGCCGGCCAGCATGATCACGGTCGGCGGGTTCTTGGCGTAGCGCAGCCGCCGCGTCTCGCCGCCCAGCACCTCGATGAGCTCGTCGTTGACGATCTTCACGACCTGCTGCGCGGGGTTGAGCGCCTGGGAGACCTCGGCGCCGCGGGCCCGCTCCTTCACCCGGGCCACGAAGTCCTTCACGACCGGCAGCGCGACGTCCGCCTCGAGCAGCGCGATGCGGATCTCGCGGCAGGTCGCGTCGATGTCGGCGTCGGAAAGCCTGCCTTTGGACCGAAGGGAGGAGAAGACCGAAGTCAGCCGGTCGGAAAGCGTCTCGAACACGTGTTTGGCCAGCCTCGAAGCGAGTGGACGGGTCGGTGAACCATCAGTCTCCCCAGACTATCCGCCCGCACGCCCTTCACGCCCGTGCCGGCGGGGCGAGATCGCCGGTCCGGCCCGTTGCCGGTCCTCACCGGACCGCGCTCACGTGGGATGTCAGCGCGTGTTCGACCAGCGTGATCAGGGTGCTCTTGACCGATTCGCGGTCACGGGCGTCGGTGCGGACGATCGGGACCTGGGGCGACAACGTCAGGGCCTCGCGCAGTTCGTCCTCCCCGTGGGTGTACTGCCCGTCGAAGCCGTTGACGCCGACGACGAACGGCAGACGCGCCTCCTCGAAATAGTCCACCGCCGGGAAACTGTCGGCCAACCGCCGCGTGTCGACCAGCACCACCGCACCGATCGCCCCCCGCACCAGGTCATCCCACATGAACCAGAACCGATGCTGACCCGGCGTACCGAACAAATACAAAATCAGATCCCGGTCCAGCGACACCCGCCCGAAATCCATCGCCACCGTCGTGGTCGTCTTGTGCGGCACCAACCCCACATCGTCCACCCCCGCCGAGGCATCGGTCATCACCGCCTCGGTCGTCAACGGCACGATCTCCGACACCGCCCCCACGAAGGTCGTCTTCCCCACACCGAAGCCCCCCGCAACGACGATCTTCGTCGAGGTCAACCCCCGGCTAGAGCCTGCGAAGTCCACTGAGCACCCTTTCCAGCAAGTTCAGATCCGGCTTACCGGCCTCCAACTGCGGCTGATGCACATGCACCAGCCCCTCCGCCGCCATGTCCGCGATCACCACGCGAACCACACCCAGCGGAATCCGCAGCAACGCCGACACCTCGGCCACCGACCGCACCTGACGGCACAGGGAGGCGATGGCCCGAAATTCCGGGGGCCTCGTGGACAGGTCGTAGTGAGTGGTCGTGGCGGAGGAGACCAGCGCCTCCAGCGCGAGTTGCATGCGGGGTGTCGTACGGCCGCCGGTGACGGTGAACGGGCGGACCGGAGACGCGGGCTCCTCGGGGATCGGGGCGCCCGGCTGCCGCCCCCACGGAGTGCCGGGTTCCTGATCCCACGGTTCCGCGCCCGGCGGCTGTCCCCACGGATCCATCCGGTCACCTCCGGGGATAGGACATGGCTTGGAGTTCGGCGCGGACCGCGGGGGTCAGCACCTGGCCCGCCCGCTCCACCAGCAACGTCATCTGGTAGGCCACCAGACCCAGATCGGAGTCGACCGCCGCCAGCACCGCCAGACAGGACCCGTCACTGATCGACATGATCAGCAACAATCCCCGCTGCATCTCCACCACCGTCTGCGTCACCGGGCCACCCTCGAACACCCGCGAGGCACCCTGCGTCAGACTGATCAACCCGGCCGCCACCGCCGCCAGCTGATCCGCCCGGTCCTTGGGAAACCCGTGCGAGAACGCCAGGGGCAACCCGTCGGCGGAGACGACGACGGCGTGCGCCACACCGGGCACCGAACTCACGAAATCATCGATCAGCCAGTTCAGGCCGCGTGCGCCCTGGCTCAACTCACTCATGCGCCGTCCCCTTTCGCGGTCGGGTAGCCCTCGTCTGCACTCAGTTCGCCCCTGGCCACCGCCCGGCCCTGCCGTACGCCCTGCTGCAGGCTCGCGAGCCGGCTGCGGGCCCGGTCGGGCGACAGGAGCGGCTGCGAGGGGGCGGGCGCCGCCGACGCCACCGCGGCCGGATCGGCCGAGCCGGGCACCAGGTTGGCCTTCGGCACCCGCTTGGGCAGACCCGAGGTGGTCGTGCCGTCCGAGGCGGGCTTCTCGGTGGCCGCCGCCGCGGCCTGCCACCCGGCGTCCAGTGACGGGGTGTCCTGCCAGCCGGATTCGGTGTCGGCGGCGGGAGTGCGCCGGAACCAGGCGGACTCCACGGAGGCGAAGATCGGCAGGTACTCCTCGGCCGACGGCCCGGCCTGTGCCCCGCTCGGACGCACGCCGCCCATCTGGACGGGAGCGCCGTGCACCGGCCCGGGCATCGAGACCGGGCCGGTCGTCGCCGGCATCGCGCCGAAGCCCATCGGGGCTGGCCCGGTCACCGCCGGCAGAGGCCCGGTCGCCGCTTCGTCCATGCCGGACGACCGGCCGCGTATCCGGGTGAGCGGATCATGGAGAGCCGGCGCCGCGACCCCGGAGGCCGGCAGCTGCTGACGGCCCCAGCCTCCGATGCCCTGCTGTGCCGTCCCCTGCTCGGCCTGCCGGGGGCTCCAGGCAGGGGCGAACGCGCCCGAGTAGGACTCCGGCTGATTCGCCGGATGACCCATGATGGACTCCGGCAGCAGGACCATGGCCGTCAGCCCGCCTCCGTCGTGCGGCCTGAGCTGGACCCTGATGCCGTTGCGGGCGGCGAGACGGCCGACCACGAACAGGCCCATCCGCCGCGACACCGACACGTCCACCACCGGCGGGTTCGCCAGCCTCCAGTTCGCCTGGGAGATCTCCTCCGACGTCATGCCGATGCCGGAGTCGGTGACGGAGATCATCACGCCTCCGCCGTCGATCCGGTTGCCCGACACCACCACGCGGGTGTCGCGGGCGGAGAACGACAGCGCGTTCTCCACCAGCTCTGCGAGCAGGTGGATGACGTCGTTGACGGCCTGGCCGGCGATCGAGACGTCCGAGGGGAAGTTCAGCACCACCCGCTCGTAGCCCTCGACCTCCGACAGCGAGGCCCGGATGACGTCGGTGATCTCGACGGGCCGGCTCCAGCGGCGTGCGGGCTCCTGCCCGGCGAGGACCAGGAGGTTCTCACTGTTGCGGCGCATGCGGGTCGCCAGGTGGTCGAGCTTGAACAGGTCGCCGAGCCGCTGCTCGTCCTGCTCGCCCTGCTCAAGTCCGTCGATCAGGGCGATCTGGCGCTCCACGAGGGTCTGGGTGCGCCGTGAAAGGTTCACGAACATCGCGTTGACGTTGCTGCGCAGCCGGGCCTCGTCACCCGCCAGCCGGATGGCCTCGCGGTGGACCTCGTCGAAGGCCCGCGCGACCTCGCCGATCTCGTCGGCGGACGCCACGCCGATCGGCTGCACCCCGGCCTGCCCCGCCGAGCCGTCCTCGGACTCGCGCAGCCGCTGCACCAGCGCGGGCAGGCGGTGCCCGGCGACCTCCAGCGCCTCGCTGCGCAGCCGCCGCAGCGGCCGTACGAGAGAGCGCGCCATGACGGCGGTGATGAGCAGGACCAGCAGCAGGACGACGACGACCATGCTGATGTTGACAACGGCCACGTTCCGGTCGGAACTCTGCAGAGCGTCGCTCCGGGCGACGATCGACTTGCTCAGGGCGGCGGTCACGTCACGCATGAGGTCGGCCTGCTCGCTGATCGCGTCGAACCAGCGGTCGGCGTCGGCCCCCCTGCCGCTGAGATTGCGGATGGGCTGCCCGGTGCCGACGAGGTACAGCGCCCGGTCGATGAAGAACCGTGCCCGGTCCACCTTCTGGTCGGTGACCGTGTCGTTGTAGAGCTGCCGCTCGTCGGTGGTGGCCACAGCGGTGAACGCCGCCAGCTCGCTCTGCTCCCTGGCCGTCGCGCCGGTGAAGGCGTCGAGCTCGGCCTGGTCGAGCCGCTGCCGGGCCAGTCCCATGGCGAGCAGCGCGCGCTGCTCCGACACCGCCTCCTTGGCCCGTGCGAGCGCCCCGAGCGCCTTGATGCTCGCGTACAGCCCTTCGTCCGGAACTCCCTGGCCCGCCGCGTCGTACAGCTTCAGCAGGTCGTCGGTGACGAGCCGGTAATTCTCGATGCCGCGCAACGGCGGGAGCTGCGACTCGAGCACGATCTTCCGGAACGCGGTCAGGTCCGTCAGCCGGGCCAGGGCCCGCGACAGGTCCTCCCGGCCGAGCCCGCCCAGCGCGTCCCCGCTCGTCCCGGCCCGGGCGCGCACCTGCTGCGCGGCGGCGTCCACGGCGTCGTGCTGGTTGTTCACGGTGGTGAGCAGGTCTCTGTCGCGACGGCCGCCCGCGACGTACTTGATCGACAGGTCGCGCTCCAGCTGGAGTTCGTGGAGGAGCACGCCGACGTTGCCGACGAGCTCGACGGCCTCGCGCACCCGCTGATACTCGGCGGCGCTGGATATCGAACTCGCCACCCGCAGGCCGCCGAGCAGGACCGCGACGACGGTGGGCAGCACGATCAGCGCGACAAGCCTGGTTCGCACCCGCCAGTTCTTCAGCTGAATCGAGTTGCCGGTCGCGGGCCCGTCGGGCGGCCCGCCGTCCGCGGAGGACGCGCCGCCTGCGGACTCGGCGACCGGTTCGGGCTCGGCGCGGCGACCACTCTCGATCGTTGCTGTCCTCACTGGCGCAACCTCTCGCGCTGAATCTCAGGGGATAAGGCTCCGGGGTCGCTCTAATGCGAGAGCCCGCACATCACCGGGCAATTTGAGCATAAGGCGTCGAGATAGACAAAGAGCTTGGGATTTTGGAGCGGTCCAGAGTTTCGCCCCACCCCAAACGCATATGTGCAGGGTGGCGACGAGCAGGGAGAAGGCAATATCGGACGGAAGATGCACGACGACCTTCATCATGGAACCGGTCCAAGCCCTTGGCCGTAATTACAAATGATGACAGAGGTGATTTAGTCCTCAATTTGACTACAATCGTGACTCAAACACATCGAATCCGTACGGCTCCTGTACGCTTCTCGCCCGTCGCCGTCTATGCGGGACAGACCCGTCGCGGGCGGCCACCTCAACACTCCAGACAAGGAGACTTCATGAGGCTTATAAGGCGTACTCTCGCCGTCGGCGTCGCGGCCGTCCTGACGCTCACCGCTTGCGGCAACTCCGACACGACGTCCTCCTCTTCCTCGGGCAACGGGCTGGAGAAGACGACGCTGAAGGTCGGCACGATTCCGGTGCCGGACAGCGCGCCGTTGCAGGTGGCGATCGAGCGGGGGTTCTTCAAGGCCGAGGGCCTGGAGGTCCAGCCCGAGGTGGTCGCCGGCGGCGCGGTCGCCACCCAGAAGCTGCTGGGCGGAAGCCTCGACCTGTCGCTCGGCGCGTACGTCGGCACTTTCCTCGCCCAGGACAAGGGCGCGGGGAAGTTCAAGTACGTCGCGGACAGTTACGGCGCCGCTCCCGGCGCTTTCGTCATCATGGTCAAAAAGGACTCCCCGATCAAAACTGTTGCAGACCTCAAGGGGAAGACCATAGCGGTCAATGTTCTCAACAGCGTCAGCCAGCTGACCGCCGAAGTGCAGATGAAGGTGGCCGGGGTGACCGCGACCCCGAACCAGTTCGTGGAGAAGAAGTTCCCCGACATGCCCGCCGCCCTGGAAAACGGCCAGGTCGACGCGGCGGCGATGACCGAGCCGGTCATCACGGTGGAATCGAAAGCGGGTGGCCGAATCATCGTCGATGAGATGACCGGTCCGACCGAAAGTCTTCCCATCGCCGGCTGGTTCACCACCGACGCCATCGCGAGCAAATACCCGAAGGCGATAGCCGCGTTCCAGCGGGCACTCGGCAAGGCGCAGGCGCTCGTCGCGAAGGACCGCAAGATCGTCGAGGAGACGCTGCCCAAGTACACCAAGATCGACGCCGCCACCGCGGCCGTCATCTCCCTGGGCTCCTACCCGACCTCCCTCAGCGAGACCCGCCTGCAGCGTGTGGCCGACCTGATGAAGGAGTACGGCTACCTCAAGAACGATCTCGACGTGAAGTCGATGATCCTGCCGCCCCCGGCGAGCTGACGGAGATCCCGCACCTGCCATGGAACACGCACGAGTCCTCCGCGGCGTCGCCGGCGTCGCGGGGTTCCTCGCCGCGGCCGAGATCGTCGGTGCGACCGGCCTGATCGACGACCGCTTCCTGCCCCGCATGTCCACGATCCTCCGCGGCGCGGCGGAACTGCTCGTCGATCAGGAGTTCCTCGCCGACGCGCGTGCCTCGCTCGCCGCCTGGGGGCTCGGGCTGCTGCTGACCGTGGCGGTGGCGGTCCCGGCCGGACTCGCGCTCGGAGCCCTGCCGCCCGTGGAGCGGGCCGTACGGCCGCTGATCGAGTTCCTCCGGCCCATCCCGTCGGTCGCCATCATCCCGCTCGCGATCCTGCTCTTCAGCGACAACCTGCACCTGAGCGTGGCCGTCGTCGTCTACGCGGCGTCCTGGCCGATCGTCATCAACACGATCTACGCGCTGCGGGACGTCGACCCGCTCGCCAAGGAGACCCTGCGCAGCTTCGGGTTCGGCCCGGTGTCCGTGCTGCTCCGGGTGGCGCTGCCCAGCGCGGCGCCCTTCATCGCGACCGGGATCCGCGTCGCCGCCGGCACCGCCGTCATCCTCGTGATCAGCGCGGAACTGCTCGCAGGAGGGGCGGAGGGCGTCGGGATCTACATCACGGAGGCCGCGAGCGGCAACCGGATGGACCTGATGCTCGGCGCGGCCCTGTGGGCCGGCCTGTTCGGCGTCCTGTCCAACACCGCCCTGGTCGCGGTGGAACGCAGGCTGTTCCGCTGGCACGACGTACGCACCGGAGCCGCCCGATGAACGTGATCAGAGCCGTCGGCCGTCTCTGGCTGGTGCCGGTGACGCTCGTGGCCTGGGAGATCGTCACCCGTGCCGCCGAGCAGCCGTTCTTCCCTCCCCCGTCGGCGACGCTGGCCCGGATGGGCGAGATGTGGCTGTCCGGCCCGCCCGCCCATCTCCTGTTGACGGAGCAGGCGATGGACGATTTCGGCCCCAGCCTCGCCCGCCTGTTCGCCGGGTGGACGCTGGCCGCGGTCCTCGGGGTGGCCGCCGGAGTCGCCATCGGCTGTTCTCCCCGCCTGTCCGGCTACCTCGACCCGCTGATCCACCTCGGCCGGGCCGTGCCGCCCCCGCTGCTGGTGCCCTTCTTCCTCGCCCTGCTGAAGCTGAGCACGCCGGCGCAGCTCACGACGATCGTGTTCGGGATCATCTGGCCGATCCTCCTCAACACCATCGACGGCACCCGGACGGTGGACCGGCAGCACCTGGAGACCGCGCGCATCTTCGGGTTCTCGACGGTCCAGCGGCTCACCAGAGTGATCGTTCCCGCCGCGATGCCCAAGATCTTCGCCGGCCTGCGGCTGGCCCTCTCACTGGCCCTGATCCTGCTCATCATCGCCGAGATCCTCGCCGGTTCCGGCGGCCTCGGCTACCGGCTCCTGTCGGCGCAGCGCAGCTACCTCTACACCGACATGTGGGGCTGCCTGGTGGTGCTCGGCCTCCTCGGCTATCTGCTCAACTCCGCGTTCCTGCTGTTGGAACGGCGCGTTCTCGCCTGGCACAGGAACGCCAGGCAGACCACCTAGGAAGGCATCGTGCTCGAGATCACCGATCTGGTCCACTCGTACGGCTCGCATCGCGTTCTCGACGGGGTGAGCATCCGCGCCGCCGAGGGCGAACTCGTCTGCGTCGTGGGCCCCTCCGGCTGCGGCAAGTCCACTCTGCTGCGGTCCGTCGCCGGTCTCATCCGCCCCACCGGGGGCCGGGTGCTGATCGGCGGACAGCCCGTCGATCGCATCCCCGACAACCTGGCCGTCGTCTTCCAGGACTACAGCCGTTCGCTCTACCCCTGGATGACCGCCGCGAACAACGTGGCGCTGCCGCTGCGACGCCGCGGGCTGGACCGGCGGCGCCGCAGGGAGGCGGCGATGGCCGCACTGGACCAGGTCGGCCTGGCCGACGCCGCGGCGAAGTACCCCTGGGAGATGTCCGGCGGAATGCAGCAACGGGTGTCCATCGCCCGCGCCCTCGCCTACCGCCCGTCCCTGCTGCTGATGGACGAGCCCTTCGGCTCGGTGGACGCGCAGACCCGCGAGGACCTGGAAGACCTGGTGCTGCGGGTCTGCGCGCATCACGGCATGACGACCCTGCTGATCACGCACGACATCGACGAAAGCGTCTACGTCGGCGACCGGGTGATCGTCCTCACCCGGTCGCCGGCCCGGGTCGCCGCCGACCTGCCGGTCGACCTGGGCGAATCACGCGACCAGATCGCGACGCGGCAACTCGACGCGTTCGTCCGGCTGCGTGCCGAAGTGGGCCGCCTGGTCCGAGGCGGCTCCCCCACCTCAACTGTTCTGGAGAAGCAGTGATCGACTCCACCGGCCCCGTCTGGGACGCCATCCGCGGGCTCTCCCGGTTCGCCGCGCTCGCCGCGATGGCCGAGCTGAACTGCGCCGAACACCTGGCCTCCGGCCCGATGGACGTGCCGGAGCTCGCCAAGGCGTGTGACGCGGACGAGCTCTCCCTGGCGCGCCTGCTGCGGGAACTCGAGACGGTCGGCGTGGTCCGCGCCGTCGCTCCGGGGACGTACGAGCTGACCGAGGAGGGTCAGACGCTGCGCGACGGCGTTCCGGGCAGCATGCGCTCCGCCCTGCGTACCGCGGCCGAGAACGGCTACTGGTACGCCATGGGCAACCTGGCGCGGACCGTGAAGGACGGGCGGTCCGCCTTCATCGCGCGATTCGGCCCCTTGTACGGCTATTTCCAGGAGCATCCCGAGGCGGCCCGCCTGTTCAACGAGTACATGGCCATCCGCGCGGCGCCGCTGGAGGCCGCTCTGGCCACCACCTACGACTTCACCGGGGTGAAGACGTTCGTGGACGTCGCCGGGGGAACCGGGCACCTGCTGGCGGCGGTGCTCGACCGGCACCCCGGCATGCGTGGCGTGCTCTTCGACATCGCGCACGTGGTGGAGAACGCCCGGGAGTCCCTGAGCGCGCGGGGCCTCGGCGACCGGTGCGAGTTCGAGAGCGGCGACTTCTTCGAGAGCGTGCCCGCGGGCGGGGACCTCTATCTGCTGGCCAGCGTCATCCACAACTGGAATGACGAGGCGAGCCTGCGCATCCTCGCCAACGTGCGGAAGGCGGCTCCCCGCCACGCCCGGGTGCTGCTGCTGGAAATGGTGCTGCCGGACGACGCCACGCCGCACATCGGCAAGGACCTCGACATGCGCATGCTCGCGGTGACCGACGGCGGGATGGAGCGCACGTTGAGCGAACACACGCGACTGCTCGACGAGGCCGGTTTCACACTCTCCCGCGTCCTGCCGCTGCCGGCCGGAGCGAGCCTGATCGAGGCCCTGCCCCGCTGAGCCGGGAGTGCCTCACGAAGGCCGCCCTCGTGGCTGATCTTCCCTGGCCCCATGGAAAGTCCGAGCCCGCGAGGAGTTTCCATGGGGTGGAGCAGGCGCCGCCGGGCCACGCCCAGCAGAGCGCGCTCTGTCAGACACGACCTTGGTGGAAATTGGGGCCGGGCACGGCGACCCGCATGGTCAGCGCGTGTTCGACGAGGGTGATCAGGGTGCTCTTGACCGATTCGCGGTCACGGGCGTCGGTGCGGACGATCGGGATGTGCGGCGACAACGTCATCGCCTCCCGCACCTCCTCCTCGGCGTGCGGGTACTGCCCGTCGAAGCCGTTGACGCCGACGACGAACGGCAGACGCGCCTCCTCGAAATAGTCCACCGCCGGGAAACTGTCGGCCAACCGCCGCGTGTCGACCAGCACCACCGCACCGATCGCCCCCCGCACCAGGTCATCCCACATGAACCAGAACCGATGCTGACCCGGCGTACCGAACAAATACAAAATCAGATCCCGGTCCAGCGACACCCGCCCGAAATCCATCGCCACCGTCGTGGTCGTCTTGTGCGGCACCAACCCCACATCGTCCACCCCCGCCGAGGCATCGGTCATCACCGCCTCGGTCGTCAACGGCACGATCTCCGACACCGCCCCCACGAAGGTCGTCTTCCCCACACCGAAGCCCCCCGCAACGACGATCTTCGTCGAGGTCAACCCCCGGCTAGAGCCTGCGAAGTCCACTGAGCACCCTTTCCAGCAAGTTCAGATCCGGCTTACCGGCCTCCAACTGCGGCTGATGCACATGCACCAGCCCCTCCGCCGCCATGTCCGCGATCACCACGCGAACCACACCCAGCGGAATCCGCAGCAACGCCGACACCTCAGCCACCGACCGCACCTGACGGCACAGCGTGCTGATCGCCTGGCGTTCCGGGGTGAGCATGGAAAGGTCCTGGTGCATCACCGTGGCGGAGGACACGAGTGCCTCCATGGCGAGCTGGAGCCGCGGCGCCGTACGCCCGCCGGTGACGGCGTACGGCCGCACCAGTGAGCTCTGCTCCGTCGGCGCCGGCGTCGGGACCGGGTTCGTGCCGCCGTACTGCCGGTGGGCGTCGTCCACCGGCGGATAGGCCTCGTTATTCCAGCCGCCGCCTGCCACAGCGTCCTCCTGACCTTTTCGCTCTCGCTCCGGAACCCGGCGGCCGTCCCGGCCGCCCCGCTCAGGGCGTCTTCCCCGATCTGTCCTCCACCGCGTGCCTTACTTCGCGGGGTCTTCCGTCACCGCGGGTGAGACGCCTGGAGCTCGGCGCGAACCGCGGGGGTCAGCACCTGGCCCGCCCGCTCCACCAGCAACGTCATCTGATAGGCCACCAGACCCAGATCGGAATCCGCCGCCGCCAGCACCGCCAGACAGGACCCGTCACTGATCGACATGATCAGCAACAACCCCCGCTGCATCTCCACCACCGTCTGCGTCACCGGGCCACCCTCGAACACCCGGGAGGCGCCCTGCGTCAGACTGATCAACCCGGCCGCCACCGCCGCCAGCTGATCCGCCCGGTCCTTGGGAAACCCGTCCGAGAACGCCAGAGGCAACCCGTCCGCCGACACCACCACGGTGTGCGCCACACCCGGCACGTTGTTCACGAAGTCCGTGATCAACCAGTTGATGCCGCGCGCGGCCTGGCTCATTTCCCTCATCAGTCCTCCTTCTCACTGTCCTGGGCATCGGGCATGCCCAGGGCCGCCGCCCCGGGATATCCCTGGTCCTCCCCGGCCTCCCCGCGAGCGACCGCCCGGCCCTGCCGGACGCCCTGCTGGAAGCTGGAGAGCCTGCTGCGTACCCGCTCGGGCGAGAGCACGGGCGGGGGCGGCGGCGGGGCGGCCGCCGCTGCCGGGGCCGGCTCCGCGGAAGGGGTGGAACCCGTGGCCGAGCCGGGCACCAGGTTGGCCTTGGGCACCCGCTTGGGCAGACCGGACGAGGTGACCCCGCCCAGTGCCGGCTCGCTGGCCGCCTTGGCCGCCTGCCAGCCGACGTCCGCCGGGGACGACCAGGTCTTGGTGTCCGCAGCGGTCTCGCCGTCCGAGTCGCTCTTTTCCGCCGGGATGTCGACCTTCTTGAACCAGTCCGACTCGACCGCGGCGAAGATCGGGAGGAACTCCTCCTCCGACTCCAGCGGCGAGGTCCGCACCACCGGCAGAGGGCCGGTGTTGTCGTCGCCTTCGAAGCCGCCGCGGCCGGTCCGTCCGGGCCAGCCGGCGCCGCCGTCCTGCGGGGTGCCGGGCCAGGAGGCGCCTCCCGGAGGGGGCAGGTGGCCGGGCCAGGGCGTGTCCACGGGGGCCTCGCCGACGTGACCCCGGCTGAAGGGGTTGGTGTCGAAGGGGCTGGAGTCGAACGGTCCCGAGTCGAAGTTCGTCGTCTCGAACGGGTCTCGCTCGGACGACGTCTGCTCGGACGGCGCCTTGTCGAACGGCGTCTTGTCGAAGGCCGCCCGGTCGAACGGTCCGGACTCGAACGGGCTGCGGGCGAACGGGTCGGGCTGCCCGCCCTGACCGAAGCCGCCGGTGTCGAAGGGGTTGCGGGCGAAGGGATCGGACTCGCCCGGCCGCCCCGCACCGCCCGTCTCGAACGGGTTGCGCGCGAACGGGTCGCCTTCGGCGCCGCGGCCCGGCGGCGGCTCGAAGGGGTTGCGGGCGAACGGGTCGGGGTCGAAGCCGACGGTCTCCCGCGGGAAGGACTCGAAGGGCCCGCGCTCGAAGGGGTCGGCGCCGGGAGCGCCGACGCCGGGAGCGTCCGCGCCGAACACCGGAGTGCGCGGCGGGTTCTCGAACGGCGTCGGGCTGGCGAGGGCCGGCGCGTTGCCGAACATGGCGGCGCCGAACTGCGGCCCGGTTCCGACCGCCGGCATCGGGCTGGTCAGCTCGGGCTGCGGCATGCCCGGCACTCCGGGGAACGCCGGGCCGGCGTTGGCCAGCAGCGCCTCGGGCAGCAGCACCATGGCCGTCAGGCCACCGGTGTCCTGCTGGCGCAGCTGCACGCGGATGCCGTGACGCAGCGCCAGGCGGCCGACCACGAACAGGCCCATGCGGCGGGACACCGACACGTCCACGACCGGCGGATTGGCGAGCCGGTAGTTGGTCTGGGCCAGCTCCTCGGGCGTCATGCCGATGCCCTGGTCGCTGACCGAGATGATCAGGCCGCCGCCGTCGATGCGGTTGCTCGACACCGTGACCTTGGTGTCGCGGGGCGAGAAGGAGATGGCGTTCTCCACCAGCTCGGCCACGAGGTGGACGACGTCGTTGACCGACTGGCCGACGACCGACGCCCCACCCTGCACCTGGATGTCGACGCGCTCGTAGTTCTCGACCTCGGACAGCGAGGCGCGTACGACGTCGACGATGGGCACCGGCTGGCCCCAGCGGCGTGCGGGCTCCTGCCCGGCGAGGACCAGGAGGTTCTCACTGTTGCGGCGCATGCGGGTCGCCAGGTGGTCGAGCTTGAACAGGTTCCCGAGCCGCTGCTCGTCCTGCTCGCCCTGCTCCAGCCCGTCGATGAGGGACAGCTGGCGTTCCACCAGCGTCTGCGTGCGCCGAGACAGGTTCACGAACATCGCGTTGACGTTGCTGCGCAGCCGGGCCTCGTCACCCGCCAGCCGGATGGCCTCGCGGTGGACCTCGTCGAAAGCCCGCGCGACTTCGCCGATCTCGTCGCGGCCGACCACCCGCATCGGGGCGATGGGCGGGACCTCGGCGGCGTCGCCGGCCTCCCGCAGCTTCTGGACCGTGTCGGGGAGGCGGCTGCCGGCGATCTCCAGCGCCTCGCTGCGCAGCCGCCGCAGCGGGCGTACGAGCGAGCGGGCGACGCCGGTGGTGACGAGCAGAACCGCGATCAGCAGGAGAGCGACGGCGACGGCCACGATGATGGCCCGCTGCTGCTCGTCGTCCTTGAGCGACTGGCTCCGCGCCACGATGGAGGAGGTCAGCTTGGCCTCGACGGTGCGCATCCGGTTGATGGGCTGCGACATCGCGTCGTACCAGAGGCGGGTGTCGTCGCGTACCGACTGGTCGAAGCCCTTGAGCGGGAAGCCCGCGTTGGCGCGGTCGAGCACCAGCGTGCGGATGAACTCCGCCTGGTCGACCTTGCCGCCGGTCACCGTGTTGTCGTAGTCGGCGCGCTCCTCGGGGGTGGCGCTCTTGCGGAAGGCGCGCAGATCGCTCTCCTCGGCGGACACGGCGCCGAGGAAGTTCTGCAGCTGGACCTGCTCGAAGCGGGTGTTGGGCAGCACCGTGGTCAGCAGGCCGCGCTGCAGGGAGGCGTTCTCCTTCGCGCGGGCGAGCGCGGCCAGCGTGACGGACGAGGCGGCGAGCCGGTCGTCCTGCGTGCTCTTGGCCAGCTCGTCCTGCAGGGCCATCAGAGTCTCGATGACGAGGGTGTACTGGTCGAGCACGGCGCTCGGCTGCAGGTTCCCCTGCATGGCCTGGCTCCGCAGCACCTCCACGCCGTCGAGCTTGCCGAGGACGTGATCGATCTCGTCGGAGGCGCGGCTGCTCACCTTCGTCCTGACCTCGTTCGCCAGGTCCCGGACGGCGGTGGCCGCCTTGTTGGTGAGAAGCGTCTGCGCCTTGACCGCGGCAGTCGCCTTCGCCGGGTGGCCGAGCGTCGCGTTCCAGGCGGCGCGGTCGCGTTCCGACTGCAGCTCGTGGGTGAGGCCCGCGACATTGTCCACGAGCCGCGCCAGGTCGCTGATCTGCTGGTACTCGGACGCCGTGGTGACCGAGGTGACGACCCGCAGGCCGCCCAGCAGCAGCGCCGCCAGGGTCGGGATGAGGATCAGCGCCACAAGCCTGGAGCGCACGCGCCAGTTGCGCAGGAGAAAACGACTTCCCTCGTCGGGCTCCTGCTCAGCCGGAACCCCGGTCCCGGGGCTCTCGTCGGTCCGGGGGTCTTGTGTCCTCACAGGCTTTGCAACCTCTCGCCGTATGTGCGCACAGGGGGAAGTGTCTCAGCACGGGTGTGGCTGGCGTGACGTGCGAGACGTCCTGCAGGCGAGGGTAATTGCAGCACACCGACACCAGGGAGGCCAACCGAACACCCGTGCACAAATAGCCTAGACAGGCATGTAGATGATGTTATTTGGTTAAATATCGGGTCAGCATCAATACCGAATTCTGCCCTGCCGGGTAGCCGCGAGTCCCGGGGATCGGACCCCCGAGGGCAAAGAATGCCACCCCGGCGGCGTGCTCGGGCCGGACGCCGCGAGGGCGGCACCCTCCGGGGTACCGCCCTCGCCGCTCCCGTCCGCGGGGCGCGGCCCATCGGGAACACAGCTTTTTCCAGGTTCAGTATTGTCTGCCGTACGCGGCCCGTACGGTCAGCACGTACTCGACCAGGCTGATGAGCGTGGACTTGACGGCATCCCGCGAGCGCGCGTCCGTACGGACGATCGGGACGTGCGGAGCCAGCGACAGCGCCTCGCGGACCTCCTCCTCCGAGTGGAGGAACTGCCCCTCCCAGCCGTTCATCGCGACCAGGAAGGGAAGCTGGGCCTCCTCGAAGTAGTCGATGGCCGGGAAGCAGTCGGCGAGCCTGCGGCTGTCGACGAGCACGACCGCGCCGATGGCGCCGCGGACGAGGTCGTCCCACATGAACCAGAAGCGGTGCTGACCCGGCGTGCCGAACAGGTAGAGGATGAGGTCCTGGTCGAGCGAGAGCCGGCCGAAGTCCATGGCGACCGTCGTGGTCGTCTTGTTCGGCGTGAGCCCCAGGTCGTCGATGCCCGCGCTGGCGTCGGTCATCACGGCCTCGGTCGTCAGCGGCAGGATCTCGGAGACGGCACCGACGAAGGTCGTCTTCCCGACGCCGAACCCACCCGCCACGACGATCTTCGTCGAGGTAAGACCACGGCTAGAGCCTGCGTAGTCCACTGAGCACCCTTTCGAGCAGGTTGAGGTCTGGCTGTCCCTGGTTCAGCTGCGGCATGTGCAGGCGCACCAGACCCTCGTCGGCCATGTCGGCGATGAGCACACGGGCCACGCCTAGCGGGACCCGAAGCAGTGCCGAGATCTCCGCGACCGATCGTACGGAACGACATAGCATCATGATCGATTCCTGCTCTGGACTGAGCAGGGAATAGTCATTGCTCTTCAAGGTCACCGATGATACGAGGGTTTCCATCGCCATGTGGTAACGCGGCTCGGATCGGCCACCGGTGACGGCGTACGGACGGAACAGAGGCTCGTCCTCTGTCCCGTCACGATCACGCACGGCCCTCTCCTCTGGTCATCGCCGCGACGTCTGCAGCTCGGCGCGCAGCGCCGGGGTGAGCACCTGGCCTGCCCGCTCGACGAGCAGGGTCATCTGGTAGGCCACCAGGCCCATGTCGCAGTCCGGTGCGGCGAGTACGGCCAGGCAGGAGCCGTCGCTGATCGCCATCACGAGCAGCAGTCCCCGCTGCATCTCGACGACGGTCTGCGACACCGCGCCCCCCTCGAACACCCGTGCGGCGCCGAGGGTGAGGCTGAGCAGGCCGGCGGCGACCGCCGCGAGCTGGTCGGCGCGGTCAGGCGGAAACCCGTCCGATTGGGCCAGCCGCAGGCCGTCCGACGACACCACCACCGCGTGCGCCACGCCAGGCGTGCTGCCGACGAACTCGGTGATCAGCCAGTCGAACCTGCGTGCTTCCACGCTCAGCTCAGTCACGAGCCCTCCTCCTCTTTACCCGACCCTTCGGCGAGACCTCCGGACGTCTGGGCCCGGCCTCGCCTTACACCCTGCTGGAAGCTGGACAGGCGGTTGCGCACCGCCTCGGCCGAGACCGGGGGGCGCGGGGCGGCGGCTGGGGGGCCGTCCGCGCCCACCGAGCCGGGCACCAGGTTGGCCTTCGGCGTGCGCTTCGGCAAGCCCGCCGCGGTCACGCCGCCCAGCAGGGGGTCCCGGGCGCTCGCCGCGGCCTGGAAGCCGCTGTCGGCCCGAGACCGCCATCCGCCGGGGTCTCCGCCCTGCGCCTGCGGGGCGGAGACGGGCCCGGAGGCGGTGGCGGAGCGGGGCACCCTCGCGATCTCCCCGGTGCTCTCTCCGGGCTCCTCTCCGGCCTTTCCCCCGTCCGCCTCCGCGCCGGTCCGCGCCGCGGGCGCGGCCTGCGGGCCGGTGTCAGAGGGACGCCGGAACCACGCCGACTCGACCGAGGCGAAGATCGGGAGAAACTCCTCGCCCTGCTCCAGCGGCGACTCCTCCACCGACGGCAGCGGCCCGGTCGACGACCCCGGCTCCCCGGCCGCGGCGCCGGGGAAGGCGGCCGGCCCGGTGCTGGACGGAGACGGCGAGAACGCCGTCGGTCCAGTGGCGGACGGGGAGAACGCGGTCGGTCCGGTGTCCGACGGCGAGAAGGCCGTCGGCCCGGTGCTGGACGGAGACGGTGAGAAGGCCGTCGGCCCGGTGCTCGACGGGGAACTCGGCTGAGGGAACGCCGTCGGTCCTGTGCTCGACGGCGAGAAGGCCGTGGGTCCGGTGGACCCGCCCCGCTGCGGGAGTGCCGTCGGCCCGGTGGGCAGCGACGGCCACGAGTGCTCCGAGCGGTCCTCGCCGCTCCCGCTCGCGGCTCCGCTCTGTGATCCCCCCTGTGATCCCCTCTGTGATCCCCTCTGCGGCAACGCCGAGGGCCCGGCGGGCGCCGGTGGCCACGACGACTCGGACTGCTCGCCGAACGCCGGGCGGCGGGGGTCGCCGTCCGGCGCCCTCCCGGGCAGGCCCGGAACCGAATGGGACCCCGAGTGCTCGGTGAACGCGCTTTCCCCGTACGGGTTCTCCGCGGGCGCGGGCGGCGCGTCCGCCGTCGGCGCGCCGAACGCGGAGAACCCGCCCGCGCCGTTGCCGCCGGCACCGATTCCGCTGAACCCGTTCCCGCCGGGACCGTTCCCGCCGGGACCGTGTCCGCCGGTCGCCGGGGGCCTGCGGGACCCGACGCCGCCCGCCGCATCGTTGCCGGGGCTCCAGGGTTCGAACGAACCGCCTCCCGGCGCGGGAGCGAGCGGGTCCGGCTCGGCGAACGCCTGCCGGGCCGGCAGTCCGGCCGCCGTCTGCCCGGCCGGGACGGAGGGACGCGGCATCACGGGCTGGTCGGCGTTGGAGATGAGCTGCGCGGGGAACAGGACCATCGCGATGACGCCCGCGCCGTCACCCCGGCGCAGCTGCACCCGGATGCCGTGACGCAACGCGAGGCGGCCGACCACGAACAGGCCCATCCGGCGGGACACCGAGACGTCGATCGTGGGCGGCTCGGCCAGACGACGGTTGATCTCCGCGAGCTCCTCCGGCGACATGCCGATACCCGCGTCGGTGACGCCGAGCATCACCGCGCCGCCCTCGACGGGGCTGCTGGAGACGACGACCTTGGTGTTGCGCGGCGAGAAGGCGATGGCGTTCTCGACCAGCTCCGCCAGCAGGTGGACGACGTCGTTCGCGGCGTGCCCCGCGATCGCGATCGTACGGGGAATCCGGACGACGACCCGCTCGTAGTCCTCGACCTCCGACAGCGAGGCGCGGACCACGTCGACCAGCCGGGCGGGCTGGCTCCGCTTGCGCGGCGGCTCGTGACCGGCGAGGACCAGGAGGTTCTCACTGTTGCGGCGCATGCGGGTGGCCAGGTGGTCCAGCTTGAACAGGTCGGCCAGACGCCGGCCGTCCTCCTCGCCCCGCTCCAGGCCGTCGATCAGCGAGATCTGCCGCTCCACCAGTGTCTGCGTACGGCGGGAAAGGTTCACGAACATCGAGTTGACGTTGGCGCGCAGGCGGGACTCCTCCGCGGCCAGGCGCACGGCCTGCGTGTGGACCTCGTCGAAGGCCTGCGCCACCTCGCCGATCTCGTCGCTGCTGTCGACCGCGATCGGCTGCACGTGGGACTCGCGCTCGGGGTCCTCGGACTCGCGCATCTGACGGACGATCTCCGGCAGCCTCCGCCCGGCGATGTCGAGCGCCTCCGCCCGCAGGCGGCGCAGCGGCCGGACCATCGACCGCGCGATGAGCACGGTCGTGGCGAGCACGAGCACGAGGAGTGCGAGGATCAGGCCGCCGGCGATGAGGGCGTTGCGCTGCTCGGCCGACTGCAGGTCGCGGGCGCGGCTTTGCACCAGCCCCGACACGCGGCCCTCGACGGCCGCCATCTGCTCGATCGCCTTCGTGCTGTCCTGGAACCACTGCTGGGTCGTCCTGTCCCTGCCCCGGTAGCGGCTGAGGGACTGGTTCTGCAGGCCGAGCGTGAGCGCCCACGACTTGGTCAGCTCGCTGTTGACCACGTCCTTGTCGCCGAAGAGGGTGACCAGGCGGCTCGCCTCGGTCGCCGGGGCCTCGGTGTAGAACGTCGCCAGGTAGCTCTGCTGGCGCGACTGGGAGGCCAGGAAGTCCTGCAGCTCGAACGTGGTGAAGGTCTGGTTGCGCTCCAGCAGCTCACGGGTGAGGGTGGCCCGCTGCAGGGCCGCCTCCTCCTTGGCGTGGGCGAGAGCGCTGAGGGCGCGGAGGTTGCCCACGATCGCGGCGTTGTCGTCGTTGTTGCCCAGTTCGTCGTGCAGGCGCAGGATGTTGGCGATCACGGCGCTGTAGTCCTCCGGCGCGCCGTTCTCGCGGATGCCCGCGAGGCTCGAGATGCGGCTCGTGAGCTGCTGTGCCTGCTCCACCGCACGCGTGCCGTAGTCCGCGTTGATGTTCCTGAGGTCGGCCTTCACCTGCTGGATCAGCGGGTCGACCGCCGCGCGCTGCTGGGCACGGGTGACCTCGGTCTCCCCGTCGATGTCGAACTTGCGCTTGCTGTTGCCACCCCAGACGAACAGGTCGCGTTCGAGAGCCAGTTGCTCGGCCAGGTCCCGCAGGTGCACCGAGTATTCCGCCGACGACCTGGTCCGCTGGTAGGCGGTCAGGCTGTCGATCGAACCCACGACACGGACGCCGGCGAGGAGCACGGCCACGATCGTCGGGGCGACGATCAGCGCGGTCAGGCGTGTGGGCACTCGCCAGTTGCGCGGCGAGAGACGACTCCGCCGCCTGCGGTTATCGGTATTCGACTGCTCCATGCTCACCGGCCCCGCCATCGTTCGGCCTGCCTTCACGCGTCTGGACAGCATGAAGTGACACAGCTGTATAAGCGGGGACAATTCGACCACAAGGTCACGACGGCGAGCGGCCCTACCCCTGCCGCAGCACCCCAATTGTTACCAAGAGGTGAGGATCGTTACCCCCTCATCTGAGGGCCGCGAGCACGTGTTCTCGCACTTGGATGCGCTGCTGCTCATCGAGGAGGGGACGGCCTGTGCGATCCGCCACATAGAAGACATCCACCGCTTCTGCGCCCAGAGTCTCCACACGCGCGGCGCGTACGTCAAGACCGCACTCGCCGAACGCGCGGCCGATCCGCCACAGCAGGCCGGGTCTGTCGTGCGCCCGCACCTCCACCACGCTCGCGGTGAGGGACGCGTCGTCCACCAGGGTGACCCGGGGCGGCGCGACCGGCACCCGGGACGGGCGCATCGACCTCGCCCGCCGGGCCAGGCGCTGCTCGATGTCGAGCCGTCCGGCCAGGACGAGGCGCAGGTCGGCCTCCAGCGTCGCGGGGTCGGGCGGCGTGCCGTACTCGGGGACGACGACGAACTCGATGACCGCCGTCGACCCGGCGGACGCGGCGGAGGCGGAGCGGACCGCCATGCGGTGCGCCGCGAGCACCCCGGCCGCCCGCCACAGCAGACCCGGCCGGTCGGGCGCGACCACGGTGACCGCGCTTCCGTTCACGCGCACCGCGCCGCCGCCGTGCCGGGCGAGCGCCGCCTGCTCGGGGGAAAGGGCGGGCGCGGGCGCCGGCGGCGTGCCGGACAGCACCGACCGCACCCTCCGGACCAGGTCGGAGACCAGGGACGCCTTCCAGGAGTTCCACGCGGCCGGGCCGGTGGCGTTGCCGTCGGCCACCGCCAGCGCGGACAGCAGTTCGAGCACCTCCCTGGACCCGACGGCCTCCGCGACCCTGGAGATGGTGACCGGGTCGTCCAGGTCCCGCCGGGTGGCGGTCTCCGGCAGCAGCAGATGATGCCGCACCACGGTCGCGAGGATCTCCACGTCGGCCGGGGGGAGGCCCATCCGGGTGCCGATGTCCCTGGCGACGATCTCGCCCGTGGTGGAGTGGTCGCCCGGCCAGCCCTTGCCGACGTCGTGCAGGAGCGCCGAGATCAGCAGCAGGTCGGGGCGGGACACCTCCCGGGTGAAGGCCGCGGCCCCGGCCGCGGTCTCGATGAGGTGCCGGTCGACCGTGTAGCGGTGGACGGGGTTGCGCTGGGGGCGGTGCCGTACGCGCTCCCAGTCGGGGATGAGCTTCACGAGCACGCCGGCCTGGTCGAGCTCCTCCCAGACCGGTACGGCCGCGCGCCCCGCGCCGAGCAGCGCGACCAGCGCGCCGCGTGCCTCCGGGGGCCACGGCACGGGCAGCGGCGGCGACTGGGCGGCGAGCGCGGAGACCGTCGCGGGCGCGAGCGGCAGCCCGGCCTCGGCGGCGGCCGCGGCCGCGCGCAGCACGAGCGTGGGGTCGGTGCGCGGGTTGGCGCCGCGGGCCAGCACGACCTCGCCGCCGTGCTCCACGACACCGTCGGCGAGCGGCCTGCGGCCCCGGGGCGCGGGACCGGTGAGCAGCCGGTCGACCGTCCGCCAGGTGGCGTCGAAGGCGTGGGAGACGGTCCGGCCCGCCTCGGCCAGGCGGCGCATCAGCGCCTCGGCGTCCAGCAGGCCCAGCGTGCCGGCGACCGCGTCCTGCTCCTGGAGCACCAGGCGGTCGGTGCCGCGCGCGGTGACGAGGTGCAGCCCGTGCCTGATGTCCAGCAGCAGTTCGTACGCCTCGCGGACCCGGGGGCCGGGCGCCGAGGCGACCCAGGCGGCGGCCACGGCCTGCATCGCCTGCACGTCGCGCAGGCCGCCCCTGGCGTCCTTGAGGTCGGGTTCGAGCAGGAAGGCCAGCTCGCCGCCGGACTCGGCGCGCTTGTCCGCCGACGCGCGCAGCTCGGCCAGCCTGCGCCGGGAGTCCGCCCGCCACTCGGCGAGCACGGCCTCCCGCACGGCCCTGGTCAGCTCGGGGTCCCCCACCACGTGCCGCGCCTGGATCAGGCCCAGCACGGCCTTGAGGTCCTCCCTGGCGACCTTGACCGCCTCGTCCACCGTGCGGACCGAGTGGTCGAGGCCGATCCCGGAGTCCCAGATGGGGTACCAGATGCGGTCGGCGATCCTCGCCACGTCGTCGCGGCCGTTGTGCAGCAGGACCAGGTCGAGGTCGCTGCCCGGGGCGAGCTCGCCCCGCCCCAGGCTGCCGACCGCGACCAGGGCGACCCCGCTGATCCCGTTGGGGCCGGCCCCGCTTGGGCCGTTCCCGTGGGAGGCGGCGGGGCCGCGCTCGTCGGGGAAGCCGCCCTTCCCTCCCGATCCCCCCTCCCGCGCGTACGGCCGCGTGGCCGCCGTGCGGAACAGATCGGTGAGCCATCTGTCGATGTCCGCGGCCCGGTCCTTGCGGACCGCGGCGAACGAGCGCGCCTCCCCTCTCATCATCCGGTTACAGCGCCTCCGGCCCGCGCTCCCCGGTGCGGACCCGGACGACCGTGTCCACGGGGACCGACCAGACCTTGCCGTCGCCGATCTTGCCGGTCTGGGCCGCCTTGACGATGACGTCGATGACGTCCTCGGCGTCGTCCTCCTCGGCGAGGACCTCGACCCGGACCTTGGGCACCAGGTCGACCTGGTACTCGGCGCCGCGGTAGACCTCGGTGTGGCCGCGCTGCCGGCCGTAGCCGCTGGCCTCCGAGACCGTCATGCCCTTGATGCCGAACTGCTCCAGGGCGGCCTTCACGTCGTCCAGTTTGAACGGCTTGATGACTGCGGTGATGAGTTTCATGCGTCGACCTTCTTCGCAGGCGCGGGCACGGGCCCGTTGACGGAGGCCACTCCCGAGGAGTGGACGGTGCCGAGGTCGTACCCGGTCTCGGCGTGGGTGGTGATGTCGATGCCGGTGACCTCCTCCTCCTGGTTGATCCGGAAGCCCATCGTCTTATCGATGATCTTTCCGATGACATACGCCATGATGAAGGAGTAGAGGCCGACCGCGACAGGACCCAGGGCCTGCACGCCGAGCTGGGAGATCGGGCCGCCGTAGAGGAGGCCCTCGTTCTGACCGTCCGCGAAGGGGTAGCGGGCGATGATGCCGAGCGAGACCGCGCCGATCGCGCCGCCGACCAGGTGCACGCCGACCACGTCGAGCGAGTCGTCGAAGCCGAGGCGGTACTTCAGGCCCACCGCGTACGCGCAGACGGCGCCGGCGATGAGACCGAGCACGATCGCCGCCCACGGGTCGACGAAACCACAGGCGGGGGTGATGGCGACGAGGCCGGCGACCGCGCCGGAGGCGACGCCGAGGGTGGTGGAGTGGCCGTCGCGCAGCTTCTCCACGAGGATCCAGGCGCCGGCGGCGGCCGCCGTGGCGACCTGGGTGTTCATGAACGCGAGACCGGCGGTGCCGTCGACGGCGAGCTCGGAGCCCGCGTTGAAGCCGAACCAGCCGAACCACAGCAGGCCGACGCCGAGCAGCACCAGGGTCAGGTTGTGCGGCCGCATCGGGTCCTTGCGCCACCCGGTCCGCTTGCCGAGCACCAGCGCGAGCGCGAGGCCGGCGGCGCCCGCGTTCACGTGGACGACGGTGCCTCCGGCGAAGTCCTCGATGCCCAGGCCGGCCAGCCAGCCGCCGCCCCAGACCCAGTGGGCCACGGGGAAGTAGACGAGCGTCGCCCAGGCGAGGCCGAAGACGACCCACGCGCCGAACTTCGCCCGGTCGGCGATCGCGCCGCTGATGAGGGCCACGGTGATGATGGCGAAGGTGAGCTGGAAGGCCGAGAACACCAGGCTCGGCATACCGGTTCCGTCGTCCTTGGTGGCCGTGTCGATGAGACTCTGCAGACCCAGGGCGTCCCCGCCGCCGATGAGCTTGTTGACGACGTTGTCCCCGTCGCCGAAGGCGTCGAAGGCCAGCGAGTGGCCGTACAGGACCCAGGCGATGGTGACGGTGATGATGCTGACGAACGACATCATCATCATGTTCAGGACGCTCTTCGCCCTGGTCATGCCCCCGTAGAAGAACGCGAGCCCGGGCGTCATCAGCAGCACCAGAGCGGTGGCTGTGATCATCCAGGCGGTGGTGCCGGTATCGATCTTCACCGACGCGGCCCTCCTTACAATTTGGCGTGTGGCCGGTTATCACTCCCGCAGTGACTTCCTCCCGGGCGACCTTGGCCGGCTGGCGCACTGACGTTGGCGACAGCGTGTTCTTCCGCCGTTTCAGCCCACGACCCTGCGTGTTTCACATGTGTGAAACTCGCCACCACCGTGTTTCGGGCCGGTTTCGGACGTGCTGAGAACGACAAAACGCGCACCCGGAAGGGGTGCGCGTCGTCGGCCCTCCACTCGGGCCGATGCGACCGGCCGCGAAGCGGCCGAGGGCTGCGTTCTATTCGTACGCGCCACCACCGGCCCTGACCGGACTGCCGTTCTCCACTCCGAACGCCCTGGTCACAGCAGATCTCTGGCCGAATCGTAGACCTTTGCCAGCGCGATCATCAGATGGCGGCGCTCGGTCTCGGTGAGACCAGCGGTGATCTTCTCTTCCAGGCTGCGGCGCTCGGCCTCGACCGGTCCCCGAAGCGCTCGGCCCGTGTCGGTCAGCCAGAGCCTCACGAGCCTGCTGTCGCGTTCGTCGCGGCGGCGGACGAGCAGGCCGGCGGCGCTCATCCGGGTGGCCATCTTGACGACGGTAGGCGTGGTGACGTGCAACGCGGCCGCGATCTCACCGGGTGTGCCGCCGTCGCGCTCCCACAAGGCCGCCAGCAGGTGATCCTGCCCCTGATGCAGGCCATGGCGGCGCATGGCCGTCTCGGCCAGCGCACGCAGCGCCTTCGTCGTTTTGCTGTGCAGGTCGAGGAACTCGGCCACCGCCACCTCCGGGCGACAGATCGATTGACGGCTAATTATTTACCGGCTAGCGTTCCCCTGTGTGTTTTCGCTAGACGGCAAACGATTAGGAGTGTCATGTTACTGGTGACCGGAGCCACCGGCAGAATCGGCCGTGAGCTGGTCCGCGGGCTCGACGCGAGGAACGCGGAGTTTCGCATCCTCGTCCGCGACCCCGCCCGCGCGGCCGGCCTGCCCGCAAGCGCCGAGCGCGTGCTCGGCGACCTGGACGAGCCCTCGACGCTGGCCCCCGCCTTCGACGGCGTCGACCGGCTCTTCCTGCTCACCCCGGGCATCGGCGTGGACCAGGCCGCGAACGCCGTCACCGCCGCACGCGTCGCCGGAGTGCGCCACATCGTGCTGTTGTCGTCCATCTGGGTCTTCGGAGATCCGGTGCCCGCCATGGGCCGCTGGCACCACGAACGCGAGCGACTTCTGCGGGCGTCCGGCATACCGGCCACGATCCTGCGTCCTGGCGGTTTCATGACCAATGTCCTGGAATGGGTGCCGTCCATCAGGGAGGAGGGGTACGTCCTCGACGCGATCGGGCCGGGCCGGTCCGCCCCGATCGATCCGGCCGACATAGCAGCCGTCGCCACCCTCGTGCTGACCGAGAACGGCCATGAAGGCCAGACCTACACCCTTACCGGTGACGAGACACTCACCATCGCCGAGCAGGTCCAGATCATCGCCGCCACCATCGGCCGCCACATAGAGGTCCGCGCGGCCGCCACCCCTGAGGAGATCGTCCGGTCCCGCTACCCCAACGGCGCGCCGAAGCCCCTCGCCGACGCGATCCTCGAAGCCGCGGCGCTCATGCGCGCGGACACGACCGGGGTCTGCACCGACACCGTGCGACACCTGCTCGGCCGCCGCCCCCGCACCTTCTCCGACTGGTGCGCCCGGAACGCGCACGCGCTGCGGCTCGACGGCGAACCCGAGTAGAGGCAGCCGGCCGGCAGACGGGGACGCCCCCTCTCTGCGTGACCGCGTGACGACCTGGAACCCCCACGGACGACCGCGGACACCGGCCTTCGTCAGTCGGCCGAGCGCAGGCCGCCGGTTACGCGGCGCTGGCCATCTTGCGCAGCCGCACCAGCGCGTCGCGCTCGATGCGCCGGGCGCGGTCGCGGCCGATGCCGTAGCGCTCCCCCACCTCGGTGAGGGTGTGCTCGCGGCCGTCCACCAGGCCGTACCGCCAGCGCAGCATGTCGCGCATCTGGCCCTCCAGGCCGGTCAGCCACTGCTCCAGGCGCTCCTTCTCCAGCGTGTCCATGGCCTGCTGCTCGGGGTCCGCCCAGGTCTCGTCGGCGATCATGTCGCCGAGCTCGGTCTCGTCCTCGTCACCCACGCCGAGCTGGAGGGAGACCGGGTCGGAGGCCCAGCGCCGCAGCTCCTGCACCCGCTCGATCGGCAGGTCGAGCACCTCGGCGAGGTCGGCGTCGGTCGGCTCGGCGTCGAACTCCGCCAGCATGTCCCTGCGCACCCGCATGAGCCGCGTCATCTGCTCGCCCGCGTGGGTGGGCAGCCGCACAGGCCGCGCCTGCTCGTGGATCGAGCGGCCCACCGACTGCCGGATCCACCAGGTGGCGTAGGTCGAGAACTTGTACCCCCGGCGGTAGTCGAACTTCTCCACGGCGCGGACCAGCCCGAGGTTGCCCTCCTGCACCAGGTCGATCAGCGGCATCCCCCGTCCGGAGTACTTCCTCGCGACCGCGACCACGAGCCGCAGGTTGGCCTGGATGAACTCGTCCTTCGCCCGCCGCCCCGAGACCGCGATGCGCTCCAGCTCCTCGTCGGTCGCGTCCGCGATCTTCGGCTCACGCCGTCCGCTGTCGAGCAACTGCTCGGCGAACAACCCCGCCTCGATGCGCTTGGCCAGCTCGACCTCCTGCTCCGCGGTCAGCAGCGGGACACGGCCGATTTCGGCCAGATAAGTCCCCAGCAGATCCCGGTCAGAGACGTGCTGTTCCTGCGTCCGATTCCCCGTCGCCATCCGATGGCACCTCGTTCCGCCGCCGCGATATGCAATATGTGAGCCGGTGAGCCGGACGTGTCCGCCCCGCTCGGCACGGCCCCCGGCTTCCTGCTCCTGACCCGGACAACGGCCGGTCCATGGCAAAGATTCCCCAAACGGATACGACCGGGGAATGGTTTCTTTCTCCTCCCCAAGGAGGATGCGAGGCCGGGAAAAAAGGCGATTACCCAGGTTGCGAGGGCCTAAACGAGGCGGCGCCCCATCCGCCACACCTGCGCCACCAGCGGCACTCCCGGCCGGTACGCGAGGTGGACGTACGACGGCGCCTCCAGGATGACGAGGTCCGCGCGGGAGCCGATGGACAGGGTGCCGACGTCGGTGCGCCGCAGCGCCCGCGCGCCGCCGCGGGTGGCCGCCCGCACGGCCTCCAGCGGCGTCATGCCCATCTCGCGCACGGCCAGGGCGACGCAGAACGGCATCGAGGTGGTGAACGAGGAGCCCGGGTTGCAGTCGGTCGCCAGGGCCACCGTGACGCCCGCGTCGAGCAGCCGCCGCGCGTCCGGGTAGGGCGACCTGGTGGAGAACTCGGCGCCCGGCAGCAGGGTGGCGACCACCCCGCCGGTGGCGAGCGCGTCCACGTCGGCATCGGTGAGATGGGTGCAGTGGTCGGCCGAGGCCGCCCCCATCTCGCAGGCCAGCCGCACGCCCGGCCCCGGTCCGAGCTGGTTGGCGTGGACCCTGAGCTGCAGCCCGGACTTGCGGCCCGCCGCGAGCACCTCCCTGCTGTGCTCCTCGCCGAACGCGCCGCGCTCGCAGAACACGTCCACCCACTTGGCGTACGGCGCGCACGCCTCCAGCATCGGACCGGTCACGAGCCGGACGTAGTCGTCGGCGGTCGTCTCCGGCGGGACGACGTGCGCCCCGAGGAACGTGGTCTCCTCGGTGAACTGGCAGGCGATCTCCAGGCTGCGGCGCTCGTCCTCCACGGTGAGGCCGTAGCCGCTTTTGATCTCGAACGTCGTCGTGCCCTGCATGGTCATCTCCGAGACCAGCAGCGCGGTGGTGGACACCAGTTCGGGGATGGTGGCGCGGCGGGTGGCGGCGACGGTCGAGCGGATGCCGCCCGCGGTGTAGGGCCGTCCGGCCATCCGCGCGGCGAACTCCTCGGTGCGGTCGCCGGCGAACACCAGGTGCGCGTGGCTGTCCACGAATCCCGGGATGACGGCGCGCCCCTCCACGTCGACCCGCTCGTCGGCGGGCGGGGCGTCGGCGGAACGGCCGATCCACCGGACCACGCCGTTCTCCGCGACCAGCGCGGCGTCCTCGATCTCCTCTCGCCCGGGGTCTGCCGTGTACAGCAACCCGATCCCCGTGAAAACGACTGATGTCATGCCGCTCGGCCCCACGTCTCCTGATCCTCGCCACCCCGCGAACGGCGCAAACCTCACCGGTGCAGCGGGGCGAGCGCGTCGCGCAGCAACGCGCCGATGTCGCCGAGCACGTGCCGCCCGTCCTCCACGATGCGCCGCCCGCCGGCGACGACCGTGTGCACGTCGGCGGTGGTGGCGGCGAACACCACGGACTCCACCGCCGACGCCTTGGTCGCGCCGGCCGTACGGACCGAGTCGAGCCGGACGGAGACGAGGTCGGCCCAGGCCCCCGCCACCAGGCACCCGGCGTCGGGGAAGCCCAGCGACGCCTGCCCGGCGGCGGTCGCGGCGTGCAGGAGCTGCGCGGCGGGCCAGTGCCCGCGCTCGCCCGTGACCAGCCGCTCGTCCAGCTCCACCGCCCTGGCCTCCTCGAACAGGTCGATGACCGCCTGGCTGTCGGTGCCGAGCGTGACGGGCGAGCCGGCCTCCAGAAGCCTGCGGGCGGGGCCGACGCCGTCGGCGAGGTCGCGTTCGGTGGTGGGACACATGCACACGTGGGTGGTGGAGCCGCCGAGCAGCGCCACGTCCACGTCGGACAGGTGGGTGGCGTGGACCGCGGTCGAGCGCGGCCCCAGCGCGCCGTGGTCGTGCAGCACCTGGACGGGCGTCGCCGAGTAGACCTCGACGCACGCCTCGTTCTCGGCCTGCTGCTCCGACACGTGCGCGTGCAGCGGCCCGGTGTGCCGGTGGGCGAAGTCGACGACGACGTGCATCTGCTCGGGGGGCACCGCGCGCACGGAGTGGATGGCCGCGCCGATCTCCACGTCCTCCTCGCCCTCGTGCGCCCGGGCGAGATCGTCGGCCCTGGCCGCCCAGCGCTCGGCGTCCCCGTCGCCGAAACGCAGCTGGGTGCCGGTGAGTGCGTCGCCGATGCCGCCGGTCAGATAGCAGGTGTCGAGCAGGGTGATGCGCAGCCCGGCCCTCCTGGCCGCCTCGACCAGCGCGTGGCCCATCGCGTTCGGGTCCGCGTACGGCCTGCCCCCGGGCCCGTGGTGCAGGTAGTGGAACTCGGCCACGGTGGTGATCCCGGCGAGCGCCATCTCGGCGTACGTCGCGGTGGCCAGGGCGAGGTAGCGGTCCGGGTCGAGCGCCTCGGCGACCGCGTACATCCGCTCGCGCCAGGTCCAGAAGCTGCCGCGGCCGGTCTGGGTGTGGCCGCGCAGGGCGCGGTGGAAGGCGTGCGAATGACAGTTGGCCAGGCCGGGCAGGGTGAGCCCGGCCAGCCGTACGGCTCCCGGGGGAGGCGCCGCCTCGGGCCTGATCTCCACGATGCGGCGGCCCTCGACGCCGACGACGACGCTCTCGACGACCTCGCCGGGCGGCAGCCACGCCATCTCGCACCAGTAAGTCACGTGCACCGGTCCTCCAGATGGGCGGCGTGGCGGTATTGCCACTGTAATGAACGTCCGTCCCCCGCGCCTCGTGCGGCCGTCAGCGGGTCGGTCCCCCAGCCGGCCGTACGGTGATCTCGGTGACGTGGGCGTCGGGCGTGGCCGTCAGCGCGGCCAGCACGGCCCGCGCCACCGATTCCGGCTCCAGGTATCTTCCCGGCTCGTACGGCCCTCCCTCCTGGGCGCGGATGCCTCTTTGCATATCCGTGCCCACCCGCCCGGGGAAGATCGCGGTGACCCGGACGCCGTTGGCGTGCTCCTCCTCGCGCAGCGCGTCGCCGAACGCGCGCAGGGCGAACTTGCTCGCGGCGTAGGCGCCCCAGTTGGCGTTGGCCCGCTGCCCGGATCCCGAGTTGATCAGCACGACGTGCCCGCGGGCCGCCCGCAGCGCGGGCAGCAGCAGCCGGGTCAGCTCTGCGACCGCGATGACGTTGACCTCCATCAGCCGCCGCCACTCGTCGGCCGGGGTGCCGGCCAGGGGCCCCACACTGGCGACGCCCGCGCTGTGGACCAGCAGGTCGAGCCGGTCGATCCCCTCCACATCCGCGGGGGTGAGCTCGGTGAGCTCCACCGCCCAGGGGCGGGCCGCCGGCAGTTCCGCGCACAGCGCGTCGAGCGCCGTGCCGTCCCGCCCGCCCAGGAAGAGATCGCAGGTGGGGGCGAGGGCACGGGCGATCGCCGCCCCCACACCCCTCGAGGCGCCGGTGATCAGAGCCGTGGGTCGCATGGACCTCACCTTAGAACGCCGCGCGGATCTTGCGCGCATCTCACCGCCGCGGGCGCAGTGTCCCAGACCTGCGCCTGCCGGGCGAACCGTGAGAGGTGAGCGGCGGGGCACCCGGCCGAACCGGCCGGGCGCCCCGCCTCCGACCCGGGTCGCCGGACGCGCCCGCACGCGCGATGGCACCGGCAACCGGGCGGTGGTGAAGGAGAGGTTACGCACCTGCGACGTTCCCGGTTCCCGGTCGAAAGAAGCTGTGGCCCGGTGTAAGGGCTGCTCACGGCTTCGCCATCGGCGTGTGCGGAGATGACCGCCGGTCAGGACGAGACGAGGAACTGCGTGGCGGCGAGCTCGCGGTAGAGCGCGTCGGCGGCGACCAGCTCGTCGTGGGTGCCCCAGGCCCGCACGCGACCGGCCTCCATGACCACGATCCGGTCGGCTCCGGTCACGGTGGACAGGCGGTGGGCGATCACCAGGACCGTCGTCTCGCGCGCCACCTCCGCCACGACCTCCCGCAGCCGCATCTCGTTGACCGCGTCGAGCTGGGATGTCGCCTCGTCGAGCAGCAGCAGCCTGGGCCTGCGCAGCAACGCCCTGGCGATGGCGACCCGCTGCCGCTCGCCGCCCGACAGCAGGATGCCACGATGACCGACCGGCGTCTCCAGTCCCTCGGGCAGCCGCTCGACCAGGTCGTCCAGGCGCGTACGGGCGAGGGCGCGGGCGACCTCCTCGTCGGTCGCACCGGGCGCGCCGAAGACGAGGTTCTCCCGGAACGTCCCCGCGAGCACGGGGGCGTCCTGCTCGACGTACCCGAGCATGGCCCGCAGCTCGCCGAGCGGCCAGTCGCGGATGTCGCGCCCGCCGATCGTGATCGCCCCCTCCTGCGGCTCGTAGAACCGCTCGATGAGGCCGAACACCGTCGACTTGCCCGCGCCCGAGGGGCCGACGAGCGCGGTCATGCCGCCGGCCGGCACCTCGAACGTCACGTCGTGGTGGACCACGGGCCGGTCCTCGCCATAGCGGAAGACGACCCCGGAGAAGGTCACCCCGACAGGCTCGCCGCCGGCCCGCGCCACGGGTGCGGCGGCGGGCTCGGTGGGCAGCGTGGCGATCTCCTGGATGCGGGTCACCGCGGCCAGGCCGTTCTGGATCTGGGTGAGGCTCTGGATGATCTGGCCGATCGGGGAGACCAGGTAGAACAGGTACAGCAGGAAGGCGATCAGGGTGGAGATCTCCATCTCCCCCGACGCGACCCGCGCGCCGCCCACCCCCAGCACCGCGAGGAACGCGAGCTGGACCGACATCCAGGCGCCGATGCCGGCCAGCGAGGTCCACGCGGCGGCGGTCACGCCGCGGTCGCGCGCCTCGACGGCCGCCGCGCCCACCACCGCGGTCTCCCGCGCCTCCGCGCCGCTGGCCTTGACCGTACGGAACGCCTGGAGGGCGCGGTCGAGCCCCGAGCTCATCTCGCCGAGCGCCACCTGCGCCTGGAGCGAGGCCCGCCGGATGCGCGGCGCGATGGCCGCGCCCATGACGGCGACCAGGCCGACGACGGCGAGCGTGACCCCGAGCAGCAGGCCGTCCATGATCGCCATCATCACAGCGGCGCCGAGGAACATGAAGACCGCCCCGACCAGGGACGCGAGCGCGTCCGTGCACACGGCCCGCAGCAGGGTGGTGTCGGAGCTGACCCGCGACAGCAGATCGCCGGGCTTGAGCCGGTCCACGTCGGAGACCGTGAGCCGCAGGATGCGGTCCACCAGGCCCCGTCGCGAGTCGAGCACGATCGTCTCGCCCATCCGCTCCAGCAGGAACCGCCCGGCCGCCGAGATCAGCGCGCCGACCAGAACCGCGGCCGACAGCCCGAGCACCGGGCCCGCCAGCGCGCCGCCCGCGCCGAACGCGTCGATCACCCGCTTGGCCATGACCGGCATGGCGAGCCCGGCGAGGCTGCCGACGAGGCTGAGCAGGCCGCCCAGCAGGAGCACCCGCCGGTGGGGGCGCACCTGGTCGAGCAGCAGCCGCCAGGAGGCGCGCTCCCCCAGGGACGCCTTCGGCCGTGGCGCGGGCCGACCACCGTCAGGGCCGTCGCCCTCCATCCCCATGGAGCCCCCTTCGCGCGAACCCGGCGTGCGATCTTCCGGAGACCCTAGTTCACCGGAAACGCCGGTGCGCGCGGGGATTTCGACGTCCTGGATCAGTCCACGCCGGGGACGTCGAGGTCGAACTCGGCGTCGCCGTCGTCGACGCGGCGCAGCTTGATGTCCTCCGCCCAGGCGTATGCGAAGCGGCGTACGGCGGCGACGCCCTCCTCGTCCAGGCCGCCGAACGCCTCGTCGGCCAGCAGGTCGACGGTCTCCAGCCGCTCGACCAGGTCCTCCACCCGCCACTCGTCGTCGTAGCGCGCGCCGAGCTGTTCGAGCAGGCGGAAGGAGTACAGGCCGGACACCGCGGCCACGTCGGCGAAGTCGCGCGGCAGCCCGCGGTCCTGCAGGGCGCGGACCTTGAGGCCCACCGCGTCGTCCAGGCCGAGCACCCGGCAGGGGCCGATGTCGGCGGGGCGGTCGCGCAGCGGCTCGCGGAGCAGGGCGACCTCGCACGACTGGCCGGTGATCTCGTCGGTGACGACGACGCGGCCGATGCGGGCGCCGGCCTCGCACACCTCGGCCGACAGGCCGGTGCTCCCGAACGCCTCGGCCAGCGCCCGGCCGGCCTCCGCCAGCGGGGCCTCGCCGCCGGTGGCGAAGGTGAGGTCGTCGACAGGGCGCGAGGTACAGCCGTGCGCCAGCAGCGCGTAGCCGCCGGCGAGCAGCAGGCCGTACCGGTCGAGGACGGGCCGCGCGTCCTCGATGAGGCGCAGGTGGAACGGCGGCGCCGGGAAGGCGGAGGACGCGGTCACCACCTCAGTATCGCCCGCGCACCCACCGTGATGATCCCTCATCCCGGCACCCCGTAGAACAGGCGGATCTCCCGGATGGTGTCCATGATCTCGTACCAGGTGAGGCACAGGTCGGCCTCGGCCTCCTCGCCGCGTGCCTCCGCCGCCATCAGCCGGTCCCCTGTCAGCAGGGCCGCCTCCCGTTTGAGTTGTGCCGCCATCCGTTGGAACACGAACCGCTCGCGAGACTCCATTGCCGTCCCTCCCGCCCCCCCAACAGCTCTTACACAGCGTGAAATACCCACAGATCAGGCCGAAATGCTCTTCGAGCGATCAACAGACGTCCCGGTAGGGCGTTCCTGGCAGGTAGCGCGCCCATTCCTCCCTGGTCAGGGTCCGCCCCGCCCGCGCGCACACCGCCCGCACCATCGGGTCGCCGCCCACGGGCAGCGTGTAGAGCGTGCCGCCGGTGTCCGCGATGTGAAGGCGGGATCCGTCCGGGGCGAAGGCGAGGGTCACGACGACGACGTCCTCCGGCAGCCTGAGCGCGGCGCCGATACGGCGCCTGCCCCGGACGTCCCAGAGTTGGAGCGTCGCGCTCTCGCTCACCGTCGCGAGAACGTCCCCACGCGGGGAGAAGGCCATCGCGCCGATCGTCTCCATCGCCCCGTGCAGCGCCGGCGGCAGCGGGGTGGGTCCCTTCGCACTCCACAGGAAGACGCGCCCGGTGTACCCGCCCACGGCGATCAGCCCGTCGGCGGGGCTGACCGCGAGAGTGGTATCGGAGGTGAAGGAGCCTCCGGCCTGCTTGCCGGTGACCGCGTCGACGAGTCCGCCGTCGGTGACGACGGTCCGGCCGTCGGGCTCGAAGGCGATGTCGGCGACTTCCTTGTCGACCCGCGTGCTCGCGACCGGCCGGCCGGTCCTGGCGTCCCACTCGCCCAGACGGCTCTCGTTCTGAGCGGTGATGTGGTCGTTCGACTCCTCCCGGAGTTGCGCGTTCCCGTCGGCCTCCTGGTTCACGCGGCTGAGCGACGCGGCGAACAGCCGCCCGTCAGGGGTGAAGGCGCCGCCGTACAGGACGAAGCCGGGCGGCATCCCGTGCTCCCACAGCGGCTTCAGGGTGGCGACGTCCCATGCCCGCAACCGCTCGTGGACCGTGTTCTGCGTGATCAGCGTACGGCCCGCCGGGTCGGCGGCCAGATATTCCCAGTCCGACGAGTCCGGCAGCACACCGGCGTATCGGCGCCGCCGCGCGTCCCACAGCCGGAGGGGACCCGTTTCGCCCGCCCGTGCGACCACCCAGCGGCCACCGGGCCCCACCACGCTGTCCATGGCCTTCCCGGGCAGGTGAACGGCCTCCGCCCGGAGGCGGATGTCGAGGGTGACGACGGTGTTGTCCTCGAGGAGATAGCGCAGGGTGTGCCCGTCCGGGTCGAGACGGGCGTCCTGGACGTCGTCCTCGGCCTGGTAGGCGAACACCTGCCGCTGGTCGGCGGTCCGCCACACGCGCATCGTCCTGCCCGCGAACCCCAGCAGGAACGCGCCGTCCGGGCCGAACCTCAGCCCGGACGTCGCCGCGCCGCCGGGTCCGGCCGCTCCCTTGTCCGCCCAGCGCCACTCGTCCACGTCGAGGGGCACGGGTCTGCCCGTGGCCGTGGACACGAGGGTGACCGTCCGGCCCGCGCAGGCCAGCGACCGGCCGTCCCTGCTGACCGCCACCGCGCCCAGGACTCCCGGGCACGCCTTCCGGAAGCGCGGGTCCGCCGTCCCCGAGGGGAGGCGCCGCACGGCGAGCCTGCCGGTCTCCCTGTCGAGGACGGCGGCGAGCCTTCCCGAGGGCGACACGACGGGCACGGACATGGGCCAGCCGCCCTCGCCGCCGACCGCCCGGCCGAACGTCGCGCCGCTCACTAGGTCCCAGACGAAACCGTTGGAGCCCCCCCGCACTGCGAGCATCCGGTCGCCGTCCCCGAAGTCCACGTCGCCGTCGACGCCGGCAGGCGTGCGGAGCCGGGCACTGAGCCTGCCGGTCCGCAGATCCCACACCAGGATCCAGCGCTCGGTGAACACGGCGGCCGCCTTCCCGCCGGGGCTCAGCGCCGCGTCTGTCTGGATCTCCTCGCGGAGCTCCGGAGCCGGCACACGCCGCAGCTCCCGCCCGCTGACCAGGTCATAGAGGCGGATCTCGTCATCCGACACCGTGACGAGTCGCCGCCCGTCCGGGCTCAGCGCCTCGAGCCCGTCCCCAGGCGGGCGGAAGACGGCGACCTCCGGCTGCTCATAGGCGGCCATCAGGCTCGACCGGGCCTCGGAGCCGCCGTCGAGACGCCAGGCCGCCACGCTCAGCAGCATGGCGGCGGCGGGGTCGGTGGTCCGCAGGGTCCCGGCGCGCAGCGCCGCCTCCCGGCCGTTGGCCCGGTCGCGCTGCGCGGATATCTGGTCGCGCTGGGCGGCTATCCGGCTGCCCTGGTAGGCCGCCAGGCCGCCGCCCGCGAGCGACAGCGCGAGCAGCACGGCCAGGGCGGTCGTGAGCAGGCGGCGACCACGGGCACGCCGGCGGGTCAGTGCGGCCGACGCGTCGAGGAACTCGCGTTCCAGGGCGTTCAGGGCGAGACGCCGGCGGCCGGTGGCCGCCCAGCCCACGGCCGCGTCCAGGCGGCCGCCCTGCATGAGGTCGGCGGAACGGCGACCCGCCGCGGCCCACTGCCGGGCCCGCAGGCGGATCTCCGCGTGCACCGGCAGGCCGTCCCACTCGTCGGTGAGCCAGGCCCGCAGCCTGGGCCAGGCGCGCAGCAGCGCCGGGCGGCCGAGGCCCACCTCGCCGTCCTTGCGCGACAGCACATAGGCGAACATCCTGAGCACCTCGCCCGATCCGGGCGGCAACTCGTCCTCGGCCGCCCTGCGGGTGACGAGCTCGCCCTCCGGGCCCACCGCGACCAGCCGGAGGAAGATCTGCGGCACCAGGTCGCGCTCCGCGGGGCCCAGCGCGTCGTACGCGTCCTCGGCGAGCGCGCCCAGCGCGGGGTCGGGACCGCCCTCCGCGTGCACCGCCCGCGCCGCCCGGCTGCCCTCCGCGAGCAGCCGCGCCGTGTCCACCCGCGAACCCCCGCTGATCAGCGCCATCAGCAGGTCGCGGGCGGACGGGCGGGCGGACGGTTCCTTGACGAGGGCCGCGCCGACCAGCGGGCGGATCGGCTCTGGCAGCACGGACAGGTCGGGATCGACCGACAGCACGCGGTGCATCACCCCGCCCAGGCTCTCCGCGCGGAACGGATCCTCGCCCGTGGCCGCGAACAGCACGATCCCGCCCCAGGCGAACACGTCGGCGGCCGGCCCCGCGCGCTGCCCGGTGAACACCTCCGGCGCCATGTACGTCGGCGTTCCGGCCACCAGGCCGGTGCTGGTCAGCGACATCTCCAGAGTCCTGGCGACGCCGAAGTCGATCACACGGGGGCCGTCCGGACCGAGCAGCACGTTGTCGGGTTTGAGGTCCCGGTGGACGACGCCGGCGTCGTGGATGGCGGTCAGCGCCGTGGCGATCGCGGTCGCCAGCCGGTGCAGGCCGTCCCCGGCGAAGACCTGCCCCTCCAGCACGGCCCGCCGCAGGCTCCGCCCCTCGACGTACTCGCTGACGATGTACGGCCTGGGCCCGTCCAGCTCGGCGGCGATGACCGGCGCGGTGCAGAACGACGCCACCCGCCGGGCGGCCGCGGCCTCCCGGCCGAACCGCTCCCTGAGCTCCGGATCCGCCGCGGCGTCGCCGTGCAGCACCTTGACCGCCACCCGGCGGCCCTGGCCGTCGTACGCCTCGTAAACGACGCCCTGGCCGCCGGAGCCGAGCCGCCCCGACAGCCAGTAGTCCCCCAGCCGCTCCGGATCCTCTGGCAGCAGCGTCCCCGTCATCGATCACCCCTCGCCGGGATTGGACGCCGACGGGCGCGAAAGGGTTCTGCCGGATCCTCGGCGCGTACGCGGATTTCGATCACATCGCGACGGGCATCGTCACCATCGGTGCCAGGAGAAGACGAAGCTGACGCCGAAGACGAGCATGGCGAGCAGGAGGGCGATCCCCACGAAATTTCCGGCCAGCCCGCCGAGGCCGGTGTCCTCCTCGCTCCTGACGACGTTCACGCTCTCGGGGTCGTAGACGATGCGGACCTTCTCCCCTGTCGCGTACCAGCCGGAGATCTCCTCGATGTGCCGTTGCGTGCCCACCGTGAAACCGATCTTGGTGTAGTTCACGGTGATGGGGTGGCCGTCCGTGTCGTTCCATGTCTCCGACCGGGTGGAGAGGGCGACGCCGGTGGTGCGGACGCCGTGCCGCCCGAGGTCCAGGGCCGACACGATGTCGAAGACCTGAGTGACGAGCATCACGATCAGGATGCCGAACCAGGCCGCGAAGAACGCGAACGACCCGACACCCGATAAAGAACGCCGGGATAACCATCGAGCCATCAGTCACAGGCCCCCTTGGCGAAGGCGATTCGGAAAGGCGCGGCTGCCGCCCTGTCTCCTACGACTCCTCCCCGGCCCCGGAGGTTCGGTGACGGTTCACAGTCGCCGCGGGGGGAGTGGTCCCGGCTTCGGGGGTGGCCGGTGGGACTGTGCGCCCCGGGGCGCACCCGGCCTGATCGCCGGAGAGCTCGGCACGGCTCGGCACCTGTCGCGCAGGCGCGCGGAAACACCCGGGCCCGTGGGATGTTCCCGCGCGCGGTGCCGCCGCGGAGCCGCTCCGCGTCAGCAGTTGTGCAGGGCGGAGAACTTGCCCGGCCACTTCCAGGACCAGTTCCAGGTGTGCCCGGGGGCGTAGTACGTGCACTTGAAGTCCCTGCGATGGGCCAGGATCACCTTGAACCAGTGCCCCGCGCCACAGCCGTTGGTCACGCTGAGGTGGTCCGTGACGCCGCTGCTCGACAGGTGCCAGTGCACGCACCCCGGAAGGGGGCTGCGCGCCTGGGCCGTGGCCGCGGAGGCCACTCCGCCCGTGGGCAAGAGCAGCGCGGCGACTCCCGCGGACGCCGCGATGGGGAGTGCGATCTTCTTACTGAGTCGCATGGCTTCTTTCTCCTGTCTCCGGTGAAGCAGTTCGCCTGGACTCGGGCCAGGCATGGCCAGCTCACCTGGGAAGACAGGTGTCCAACAAGCGACGCAACAGAATTGGACGCGATTGGCCGATCTTGTACGGCAGGCGTAGAAGTGAAACGCAAGAGGGGACCATGTGACCGTCCCGTTCCCGTCCCTGGAAAGGTGGGTCCATACATGGGCGACGCGGTGACCTCGCCTCCGCCGGATCCGGCGTCGGCAGACAGCGCTCAGGAATTCATCGACTTACTCAAGCGGCTCAGGACCTGGGCAGGGCAGCCCTCACTGCGCCGCTTGCGTCACCTGGCCGGCCGCTCGACCACCTCCGACGGCCACGAGGTGGACGCCCTGCCGTCGAGCACCGTGTCCTACACCCTCAACGGACGGGGGCTGCCCGGCCTGCCGCGGCTGGCCTTCGTCGAGGCCTACGTGGCGGCCTGCCTGTCCGCCTGCGAGCTGTCGTCCGCGGAGATCGAGGCTCAGATCGCCCGGTGGCAGGACGCCTGGCGGCGAATAGCCAGCCCTGGTGATCACGAGCCCGCCATGGAGCAGACCAAGGGACAGGCCGAGGAGACGACACCCTCGGATGACGCCCCGGGCCCGTCCTCCGAGCCGACTCTCACCGGGCCGACTCTCACCGGGCCGTCGTCCATTGGGCCGAGCCGTCCCCGCGTCCTGTCGGCCGGCCTCGCCGGGCTCGTGGCGGGCGCACTGATCGCCACGGTTGTGACCCTGTTCCTGAGGCCCGCCGACAGCGAGATCCCCTTGGTCCGTGGTGAGGATCCCAACCGGTGCGACGCGCCCAGCGTCTGCTTCTACGACCGCGGACAGACCGGCCGGTTCCACGACGTCACCGACGACTACCAATCCCTCAACGACAGCCGTGACACGGTGGCCATGGTCAACCCGCGCAAGGACGACGTGGTGTGGCTGCGCTGGGAGGACGGTCACAGCGAGTGCACCATGCCGTTCGCGACCTACCGGCTCGCCCCGGGGGTGGCCGAGATCCGCATCAGCCGCGACTACCGCTGCCCTCCGGACGAGAAGGGCAAGCGTCGCGCCGTCCTGGACCCGGCTGCGGTGGTTCCGGCGCCCCTGCCCCCCTGCTACGTCGTCACCGCCTCCCGGCGGCAGGCGACCGTGGAGACGTCATCGGCCCCGACGGTGCCGACCGGAAGATCCCGGTCCGCTACGTAGGTCGGCTCCACCAGCCTTGTCACGGATCACCGCACACGCCACCCGGCTTTCGAACGGCGGCGTGGTCTCAGCGGGCGCGAGGCCGGCCCGACCGCCAGGGGCGCCCGGGGTGGTCCGCCCCCGGCCGGGGACGCGGGGAGACGACCCGCCGCCGTTGGTGCCGGGCGGGCAGCGCGGGCGCGGGCAGGTCGTGGCGGCCGGAGACGAACTCCTGCACCGCGATCTTCGCGCGGATGACCGGGCGCCGCCAGCGCTCCTCCCGGTGGATCGCCTTGGCCATCAGGCGCGGCCGGGGCCGCCTCGCCCGCTCCGAGTAGCACCAGCGGGCCCAGGGCGAGCCGGGACGGGCCACCCGCACCGCCCCCACGTACAGCAGCGGCGGCACGAACAGTCCCAGCAGGCCGCTCCAGATCTTCCCCTTCAGCAGGGTGATCATGGCGAAGACGAGGTTGACGAAGAGGAAAGCGGGGGCCGTCCAGCCGCCTCGGCCGTCCGCGCCGTTCCAGGCGAGCGGGCGCAGCCCGAGCAGCAGCAGGCCGGTGGCCGCGATCGCCACGAAGACCGCGTCAACGGAGGTGCGGCCCTCTTCCTGCCAGTAGACGTCGCGCAGGTGCAGGATCAGCGCGAACTCGTCGAGCACGAGGGCGGCGCCCACGCCGAACACGGCCGAGGAGAAGGAGTACCACCCTGTGGACACGTCCGACAGGACCAGCCCGGCCACCCCGCCGAGCAGCGTCAGCACCACGCCGAACACCACGTGGTGGATGTGCATCTCGCCCACGCTCACGTTGCCGAGCCACCGCGCCCGCGCCCTGATCAGCCGTACGTTCACCCGCGTGAAGACGAACGCCGTGATCAGCGCGACGAAGAAGCAGAAGAGCGGCAGGCGGTGCGCCTCGATGATGCGTTCGCGAAACCAGTAGGTCATGAAGCGATCCCCCGGCCTCCGATGCTACGACGCGGCGGGAGTGGTCAGGCGAGAAAGCCGCGCAGCAGGGCCGCCGTGCCCTCCAGGTGCTCGGCCACCGCCCGTTCGGCCGCCTCGGGGTCGCCGTCCAGGATCGCGGCGGCGATGGCGGCGTGCTGGACGGCCGCGTGCTCGATGTTGGGCCGCAGCACGGGGATCGCGTTGAGCAGGTCGGTCACCCGCAGCCGGGCGTCGGCGCACGCGGCGGCCAGCAGCGGCGAGCCGCTCAGCTCCGCGATCGCCAGGTGGAACGCGATGTCCATCCGGCGGTAGTCGGCCGGCGCCGCGTCGTTCACCCCGGACAGCCGGGCGGCCAGCGTCTCCCGCTGCCGCGGGGTCAGCTCGGTGGTCGCGAGCACCCGGGCCGCCCCGCACTCGACGGCCATCCGGAACGTCAGCGCGTCCTCGAGATCGTCTTCGCCCATGAGGGTGACGGCCCTGCGCAGGTCGCCCTTGCGGGGGCTCGGCGGCCGGTAGACGACGAAGGCCCCGCCATACCGGCCGCGCCGTACGTCGAGGTAGCCGGCCTCCTGCAGGGCGCGGATCGCCTCGCGCAGCGTGACCCTGCTGATGCCGAGCCGGGTGGCCAGCTCGCGCTCCGGCGGCAGCTTCTCGCCGTGCGGGACGACGCCGAGCTTGATGGCCTGCAGCAGGCGCTCGACGGTCTCCTCGAACGCGTTGCCCGCCCGCACCGGCCGCAGCAGCGACACCGCGCCGGTGATCCCCACGGCCGCGTCCCGCGACGCGGGCGCGGCCGGAGTCCGGGGGCCGGAGACGGACGCCTCCGCCGGGGTGATCTCCATGCGCATCGTCCCTCCACCCGTCACCACGGGTCCCCCGTCCCTGCGATCGAGGTTAAACCCCCCGGACATTGTTGACGACGAGGGGAACATGGTGCTTGCATGCCCTCAATGGTCTGATTCCAGACTTTTGGACGGGAGGCACCGTGCTCAGCGTGGAGCGACTCCGCGATGACGTCGAAGCGGGCCGCGTGGACACGGTCCTGCTCGCGGTCACCGACATGCAGGGGCGGCTGCAGGGCAAGCGGCTGTCGGCGCGGTACTTCCTCGAGGAGGTGCTGGACCACGCCGCCGAGGGCTGCAACTACCTGCTCGCCGTGGACGTCGACATGAACACCGTGGACGGCTACGCCATGTCGTCCTGGGAGCGCGGCTACGGCGACTTCGTCATGCGGCCGGACCTGTCGACGCTGCGCCGCGTGCCCTGGCACGAGGGCACCGTGCTGCTGCTGGCCGACCTGGTGTGGGAGGACGGCGCGGACGTCGTGGCCTCCCCCCGGCAGATCCTGCGCCGCCAGCTCGCCCGGCTCGCCGAACGCGGGTGGACCGCGTACGTCGGCACCGAACTGGAGTTCGTCGTCTACGACGACAGCTACGAGCAGGCCTGGCAGCGGGGCTACCGCGACCTGACCCCGGCCAACCTCTACAACGTCGACTACTCGCTGCTCGGCACCTCCCGCATCGAGCCGCTGCTGCGCAAGATCAGGCTCGGCATGGAGGGCGCCGGGCTGTACGTCGAGTCCGCCAAGGGCGAGTGCAACCTCGGCCAGCACGAGATCGCCTTCCGGTACGCCGACGCGCTGACCACGTGCGACAACCACGTGTTCTACAAGAACGGCGCCAAGGAGATCGCCGCCCAGGAGGGCAGGTCGATCACGTTCATGGCCAAGCCGAACCAGCGCGAGGGCAACTCCTGCCACATCCACATCTCGCTGCGCGACGCCGACGGCACCCCCGTGATGGCGGGCGGCGAGCCGTACGGGCTGTCGGAGACCGGCCGGCGCTTCGTGGCCGGGCAGCTCGCGGCGATGCGGGAGCTGACCATGCTCTACGCGCCCAACGTCAACTCCTACAAGCGGTTCGTGCCCGGCAGCTTCGCCCCGACCGCCGTCAAGTGGGGCGTGGACAACCGCACCTGCTCGCTGCGGCTGGTCGGCCACGGCCCCTCCTTGCGGATCGAGAACCGGGTGCCGGGCGGCGACGTCAATCCCTACCTCGCGGTCGCGGCCATGATCGCGGCCGGGCTGCGCGGCATCGACGCCGGGCTGGAGCTGGAGGAGCCGTTCGCCGGGAACGCGTACGACTCCGGAGCGGAGCGGGTGCCCGCCACGCTCCGCGACGCCCTGGCGCTGTGGGAAGGCTCGCCGATCGCCGAGGAGGCGTTCGGCAAGGACGTGGTCGAGCACTACGCCAACAACGCGAGGGTCGAGCTGGCCGCCTTCGACGCGGCGGTCACCGACTGGGAGCTCTATCGGGGGTTCGAACGGCTGTGAAGATAGTCAATCCGGCGACCGAGGAAGTGATCGCCGAGGTCGAGATGGCGGACGCCGCCGAGGTGGACCGCGCGGTCGAGCGGGCCGCCCGGGCCTTCCCCGCCTGGCGTGCGGTCGCCCCGGGCGAGCGGGCCCGCCTGCTGCGCCGCTTCGCGCAGGTCGTGGAGGACCACGCGGAGGAGCTGGCGCGGCTGGAGATCACAGGCGCCGGCCACACGGTGGGCAACGCCCGCTGGGAGGCGGGCAACGTCCGCGACGTGCTGAACTTCTACGCGGGCGCGCCCGAGCGCGACCACGGCAAGCAGATTCCGGTGCCCGGCGGGGTGGACGTCACGTTCGCCGAGCCCCTGGGCGTGGTCGGGATCATCGTGCCGTGGAACTTCCCGATGGTCATCATGACCTGGGGAGTCGCCCCGGCCCTCGCCGCCGGCAACACGGTGATCGTGAAGCCCGCCGAGTGGACCCCGCTGACCGCGCTGCGGCTGGCCGAGCTCGCCCTGGAGGCCGGGCTGCCCGAGGGCGTGCTCCAGGTCGTCCCCGGCGAGGGTGAGGTCGCCGGCGCCCGGCTCGTCGAGCACCCGGACGTACGGAAGATCGTGTTCACCGGCTCGACCGAGGTCGGGAAACTGATCGGCGCCAAGGCGGCCGAGCAGGTCAAGCGGGTGACGCTGGAGCTGGGCGGCAAGAGCGCCAACATCGTCTTCGCCGACGCCGACCTCTCCCGGGCGGCGGAGTCCGCCCCGATGGCGGTCTTCGACAACTCCGGCCAGGACTGCTGCGCCCGTTCGCGCATCCTGGTGGAGCGTTCCGTCTACGACGACTTCCTCGCGCGGCTGTCGCAGGCCGTGCGGGAGGTCAGGGTCGGCGACCCGAACGACCCGGCGAGCCAGATGGGCCCGCTGGTCAGCGCCGAGCACCGGGAGCGCGTCGCGTCGTTCGTCACCCAGGCCGACGTGTACGCCGCCGGGTCGTGCCCGACCGGCCCCGGCTACTGGTTCCCGCCCACGGTGCTGGCCGGCTCGTCCTCGGAGTCCTTCCGCAGGGCGTTCACCGAGGAGATCTTCGGGCCCGTGGTGTCCGTCGTGCCGTTCGAGGACGAGGCCGACGCCGTACGGATCGCCAACGACACGGCGTACGGCCTGTCGGGGTCGATCTGGACCCGCGACGTGGGCCGGGCGCTGCGCGTGGCGCGGGCCGTCGAGGCGGGCAACCTGTCGGTCAACTCGCACTCCAGCGTCCGCTACTGGACCCCGTTCGGCGGCTTCAAGCAGTCGGGCCTCGGCCGGGAGCTCGGCCCGGACGCCCTGTCGGCCTTCACCGAGACCAAGAACGTCTTCATCTCCACGGAGTAGATCAATGCAGCGTTTGCAGGACCGCGTCGCCGTCATCACCGGGGCGGGCAGCGGCATCGGGCTGGCCACGGCCCACCGGTTCGCCCAGGAGGGCGCCAAGGTCGTGGTGGCCGACCTCGACGAGGAGGCCGGCACGAAGGCGGCAGGGGAGGTCGGCGGCCTGTTCGTCAAGGTGGACGTGGCGAACGAGGACGACGTGGCCCGGATGTACCGGACCGCGTTCGAGGAGTTCGGCAGCGTCGACATCGCGTTCAACAACGCGGGCATCTCGCCACCGGACGACGACTCCATCCTGGAGACCGGCATCGACGCCTGGCGCCGGGTGCAGGAGGTCAACCTCACCAGCGTCTACCTGTGCTGCAAGCACGTGATCCCGTACATGCAGCGGCAGGGCAAGGGCTCGATCGTCAACACCGCGTCGTTCGTCGCGGTGTTGGGCTCGGCCACCTCGCAGATCTCCTACACCGCCTCCAAGGGCGGCGTGCTCGCGATGAGCCGCGAGCTGGGCGTCCAGTTCGCCCGCGAGGGCATCCGGGTCAACGCGCTGTGCCCCGGGCCTGTGGACACCCCGCTGCTGCGGGAACTGTTCGCCAAGGACCCCGAGCGCGCCCAGCGCCGTCTCGTCCACGTGCCGATCGGCCGTTTCGCCCGGGCCGAGGAGATCGCCGCGGCGGTCGCGTTCCTCGCCTCCGACGACGCGTCGTTCATCACCGCCTCGGAGTTCCTGGTCGACGGCGGCATCTCCGGCGCGTACGTCACTCCGCTGTAAGGGGTATGCCATGGCCCGTCCCGTGATCGGCGTGACGTGCTACGTCGAGCCGGCGAGGTTCACCGTCTGGGACATGCAGGCGGCGCTGCTGCCGTACATGTACGTCGACCACATCGCGCGGGCGGGAGGCCAGCCGGTCATCCTGCCGCCCGCAGGGGAGCCCGCCGCGCTGGCCGGGCGGCTGGACGGGCTGATCATCGCGGGCGGGGGCGACATCGACCCCGCCCGGTACGGCGCGCCACCCGCCGAACAGACCGGATATGTCCGGGAGTTCCGCGACGAGGCGGAGTTCGGGCTGATGGACGCCGCCCTGCGCACCGGCCTGCCGTTCCTCGGCATCTGCCGGGGCCTGCAGGTGCTCAACGTGGCGCTGGGCGGCACCCTCCACCAGCACCTGCCCGACCTGGTCGGCCACACCGCCCACTCCCCCGCCCCCGGGACGTTCGGCCGCCTCCCCGTACGGCTGTCGCCGGGGTTGGCCAAGATCTACGACGGCGAGGACCTGACGCCCGCCCACTACCACCACCAGGCGATCGACCGCCTGGCGGACGGGCTGGAGGTCACCGCCCGCTCGGACGACGGCACGATCGAGGCCGTCGAGGTCACGGGCGCGGCGTTCGCCCTGGCCGTCCAGTGGCACCCGGAGGCCGACGAGGACGGCCCGCTGTTCCACGCCCTCGTCGCCGCCGCCCGCCACTGAGGGTCCCGCGGGATCGGCGCCGTCTTCGCCGGCCATCCCGCCGAGCGTGCCGACCGGCTCCCGGAAATCCTCGTCCGTCATAAGCCGCACCTCCCCGGGCCCGCGCCGATCACCGCGTAATCGGCGTCACACTCCCACTCCGCCCGCATGGACAGTCGGCGAGAGCTTGATCTGTAACCGATTTCATTTAGGTTATCGGCGTATCGGCGCGCACGGGGCCGGGCATTGCGACCCACAGAGCGGCGTTTATGGACTCCGGAGCGGCCGACATACAAACGACTATTTTTTGACTCAAGCCGCCGGAGAGAGATATGGTCAAATGGCGATCAAAGCCGCATCGTCGGCGCGTTCACGCTGCTTTCGTGCGAGGGGAACCGTGTTATACGCCGTGCTCGGACCGTTCCTGGCCATGAAACCCTCAGGGGATGTCATCGCCGGGCTCGCCCCGAGGCACCGGCAGCTCCTCGCACTGTTCCTGCTCAATCCGAATATCGCGGTTCACCGGGACCGGCTCATCGATCTGTTGTGGAATGGCCGTCCCACTAAATCGGCGCCGCGGAATCTTACCACCTACATCGCACAGGTGCGGCGGCGGCTCTCGCCACGCGACCCCGGCCTTTCTCCGCTGCACACCGTGGACGGCGGCTACCTTCTTTCCGTCCCGCCGGGATCCGTGGATGCTGCAGTATTCAACCATTTCGCGGCACAGGGCAGAATCGCTCGCGAAAATGGCGATTACCACAATGCGGCGAGGATGTTCGAGAACGCGCTGAGCCTGTGGCGGGGCGACGCCCTGCTCGCCATGAGGCATGTGGACGAGCTCTCCGCGTGGGCCGAACGGCTCGACGAGGACCGGCGCGCGGTGACCGAGGACCTCTTCGACGTACGGCTGGCGCTCGGGCACCATCACGAGATCGTCGGCGGCCTTGCCCAGTGGGCCCGGCGCCACCCGCTGCGCGAACGGCCGCACCGGCAGCTCATGCTGGCGCTGCACCGGTCGGGCCGCACCCACGACGCCTCGGCGTCCTACCAGCGACTGCGCCGCACCCTGGTCGACCGCCTCGGCACCGAGCCGTCCCCCGACACGCAGGCCCTCCACCAGCGGATCCTCACCGGCGACGACCTTCCGTCCGCCCTGATGCGCCTCCGCGCGGGGCATCGGCTGGCACGCGAGTGCGATCACAGACCGTAACGAAAGCCCGCAAGGACGGAATCTCGATCGAGGAAATCGGGACGATCCGCCGGTTACGGGGATGGCGGCGAACCACTAGGCTTGCAGCACACCGGTGATCCCGTGCGGGAGAGCGTCCTGGCATCCGGTCAGGGCCCCTGAAGGAGCAAGCCCTCCCCGCGAACCTCTCAAGGCAAAGGACCGTGCGGGCCAGGTGACCTCTGGAAAGAAGGCCGGAAGGCCTCGCCGAAGGTGAAAGTCCGGCAAAGATCGGACGAAGCTCTCAGGCGCCGATGACAGAGGGGGAGGATGCCCGATAGTCAAACGCAGCATCCGTCCTTCCGAGGTGCGCATGTCCCGAACCACCCCGCTCCGCGAGGTCCACGAAAGTCTCGGCGCGACCCTGACCGACTTCGCGGGCTGGCAGATGCCCCTGCGCTACGGCAGTGAGTCGGCCGAGCACAACGCGGTGCGCACGGCCGCGGGGCTGTTCGACCTGTCCCACATGGGGGAGATCTTCGTCGTCGGCGCGCAGGCGGGCGAGGCGCTCGACCACGCTCTCGTGGGACATCTCAGCGTCCTCGCGCCCGGCCGCGCCCGCTACACGATGATCGTGAACGAGACCGGCGGCATCCTCGACGATCTCATCGTCTACCGCCTCGACGAAGACCAGTACATGGTCGTCGCCAACGCCTCCAACTACGCCCTCGTCGCCCGTGAGCTCGCCGACCGGGTCCGGGGCCACGACGCGCGGGTGACCGACCGGTCGGACGAGTACGCGCTGGTCGCGGTGCAGGGCCCGCGCAGCGCCGAGATCCTGACCGCGCTGACCGACGCCGACCTCGACGATCTGAAGTACTACGCCATCGTCCCCGGCGTCGTCGCGGGCACGCCCGCCCTGATCGCACGCACCGGATACACCGGCGAGGACGGCTTCGAGCTTTTCGTGCTGAACGAGCACGCCGTGCCCCTGTGGAACGCCCTCGCCGAGGCGGGCAAGGACGCCGGGCTCGTCCCCGCCGGGCTGTCGGCCCGCGACACGCTGCGCCTGGAAGCCGGCATGCCGCTGTACGGCAACGAGCTGAGCGCGGCGATCACGCCGTTCGACGCGGGACTCGGCCGGGTCGTCCGCTTCGACAAGCCCGGCGACTTCGTGGGTAAGGCCGCCCTCGAACGGGCGGCGGAGAACGGCACCAGGCGGCGCCTGGTCGGGCTGGTGGCGCGCGGCCGCCGCGTGCCCCGCCACGGCTACCCGGTCACCCGCGAGGGCGCCGTCGTCGGCGAGGTGACCAGCGGCGCCCCGTCGCAGTCCCTCGGCCGCCCGATCGCCATGGCGTACGTCGACGAGGGCGCCCTGGAGAAGGGTGGCCTGGCCGTGGACATCCGGGGCAGCCAAGAACCGGTCGACGTCGTCGATCTGCCTTTCTACAGGAGGAGCAAGTGAGCACCATTCCGGACGACCTGAGCTACACCAAGGAACACGAGTGGGTGGCCGGGATCGAGGACGGCCTCACCGTGACGGTGGGCATCACGGCGTACGCGGCCGAGCAACTCGGCGACGTGGTTTACGTGGAGGTGCACTCGGAGGTCGGCTCGACGGTCGCGGCCGGCGACGCGGTCGGCGAGGTGGAGTCCACCAAGTCCGTGAGCGACATCTTCGCGCCGGTCGGCGGCGAGGTCGTCGAGATCAACTCCGCCGTCGTGGACAACCCCTCGCTGGTCAACTCCGACCCGTACGGCGAGGGCTGGCTGTTCCGCGTGCGCGTGGAGGAGGCGCCGGAGGACCTGCTGTCGGCCGCGGAGTACACCGCGCTGACCTCCGGCGAGTCCTGACAGCCGGCTGAGAGGCGAGGGTCAATGGCGATCAGCGTCTTCGACCTGTTCAAGGTGGGGATCGGGCCGTCCAGCTCGCACACGGGCGGCCCGATGGCGGCGGCGCACAAGTTCGTCCGCGGGCTGCACCAGGACGGGCTGCTGGAGAAGGCGACCCGGGTCGATGCCATCCTGTACGGCTCGCTCGGGTTGACCGGCAAGGGCCACGGCAGCGACAAGGCGGTCCTGCTGGGCCTGTCCGGCGACAAGCCCGAACTGGTCGACGTCGACACCGTAGACGAACGGCTGGCGGCGATGCGGGCGAGCGGCACGGTCACCTTGTACGGGATGCACGAGATCCCGTTCGTGGTCGGCGAGCACCTCGTCTTCGAGCGCAAGCTGTCGCTCCCCCACCACCCGAACGGCATGCGGTTCACGGCGTACGCCGACGACACGGTGCTGCGCGAGAAGGTGTACTACTCGGTCGGCGGCGGCTTCGTGGTGGACGAGAACGCCACCGGCGCCGACCGGATCAAGCCGGACGACACGGTGCTGCCGTACGCCTTCACGACCGCGCACGAACTGCTCGCGCACTGCGCCGAGACCGGCCTGTCGATCTCCGGCCTGATGATGGAGAACGAGAAGGCCTTCGGCCGTACGGAGGAGGAGATCCGGGCGCGCCTGCTGCACCTGTGGTCGGTGATGGCCGAGTGCGTTCGGCGCGGCATCGGCCGCGAGGGCGTCCTGCCGGGCGGGCTCAAGGTGCGCCGCCGGGCCCACCAGCTGCACCGGCGGCTGCAGGGCGAGGCCGACGGGACCGACCCGCTGCGGGCGATGGACTGGGTCACGCTGTTCGCGCTGGCCGTCAACGAGGAGAACGCCGCGGGCGGCCGGATCGTCACCGCGCCGACCAACGGCGCCGCCGGCATCGTCCCGGCCGTCCTGTCCTACTACATGCGCTTCCTCCCGGGTGCCGGCGAGGACGGCGTCGTCCGCTTCCTGCTCACCGCGGGCGCGATCGGCGTGCTGTTCAAGGAGAACGCCTCCATCTCCGGCGCGGAGGTGGGCTGCCAGGGCGAGGTCGGCTCGGCCTGCTCGATGGCGGCGGCGGGCCTCACCGAGGCGCTCGGCGGGACGCCGGAGCAGGTCGAGAACGCCGCCGAGATCGGCATCGAGCACAACCTCGGCCTGACCTGCGACCCGATCGGCGGGCTCGTCCAGATCCCGTGCATCGAGCGCAACGCCGTCGCCTCGATCAAGGCGATCGCCGCCGCCCGCATCGCGCTGCGCGGCGACGGCCGCCACTTCGTGTCGCTCGACAAGGCGATCAAGACGATGCGCGACACCGGCAGGGACATGCTCGACAAATACAAGGAGACCTCGCGCGGCGGCCTCGCCGTCAACGTCATCGAGTGCTGAACCTCGCGCCGCCAGCGAGCGCCATGATGTCGCGGATGTGACGCATGTGCGGCTCGCCAATATCGTGGTGACTTCCCGTCGAGGAGGAGGGCCGTCACGTGAGGTGGCGCGAGGCGCTGCGCCCACATCGGGCGTTCCTGGTCGTGCTGGCGGCGGGCGTCGCGCTGCGCGCGCTCGCCGTGCTCGGCTACCGGCCCGCGCTGTGGTTCTGGGCCGACTCCTTCGCCTACCTCAGCTCGGCCCTCGACCTGCGGCCGCTGCCCTCGCGGCCGTCCGGCTACTCGCTGTTCCTGGCGGCGCTGAGCCCGCTGGGGAGCATCACCGCCGTCGTGATCGTCCAGCACCTGCTCGGTCTCGGCATGGCCGTCTGCGTCTACGCGGTGCTGCGCCGGCGGACACGGCTGCCGGGCTGGGGAGCGGCGCTGGCGGCGGCGCCGGTGCTGCTCGACGTCCACCAGATCCAGCTCGAACACCTCGTCATGGCGGACCTGCTGTTCACCGCGCTGGTCGTGGCCGCCGTGACGATCCTGCTGTGGCGCCCTCGCCCGGGCGCGTGGTCCGTCGTCGCGGCGCTGCTGCTGCTCGGGTTCGCCACGGTCACCCGCACCCTCGGGCTGCCCCTGATCGCGCTGGCGCTGCTGCCCGTCCTGTTCGCCGGACGCTGGAGGACCGCGCTCGCCGGGCTCGCCGCCGCGTCCGCCGTGCTCGGCGGGTACGCCGTCTGGTTCCACGACGCCCACGGGTCGTACGGGATGGGCGGCAGCAGCACATGGCTGTGGTCGCGCACGATGACCTTCGCCGACTGCTCGGTGATGAAGCCGCCGAAGGAGCTCGCGGTGCTGTGCCCGTCGGAGCCCAGGCTCGCCGCGCCCGCCTACATCTGGGCCGCCGACTCGCCCATCCAGCGGGTGAAGAAGGACAAGGACCGGCTGGCGAGCGAGTTCGCCTCGCTGGCGATCCGCAGCCAGCCCCTCGACTTCCTGACGACAGGGCTGCACGACGCCATGTGGGCGTTCGAATGGGACCGGAAGGTCTACCCCGCCCCGGGCACGCAGAGCGCGTACGTGTTCCCCGCCACGGTGAAGCCGTTCACCTCCAAGGTGGCCTCCGGCGGCCGTACGGCGGGCGCGCTGACCACCGCCTACCAGGGGAGCTCCGGGGACACGAAGGTGGCCGAGCCGTTCGCGGGGTGGCTGCGCGCCTACCAGGAGCAGGGCTTCCTGCGCGGGCCGCTGCTGGCGGCGGTCCTGCTGGCCGGGCTCGCCGGGCTGGCGGCCCGGCGGTGGACGGCGCTGCTGCCCTGGGCCGCGGCGGCGGTCCTGCTCCTGCTGCCACCCCTGATCGCCGCCTTCGACCACCGCTATGTGGTGCCCGTCGTGCCGCTCGCCTGCCTGGCCGCCGGGCTCGCCCTCGGCACGGGCGCGACCCCCGCGCCATGGCGCAGGGAGGGCCGGTCAGCGGCGGCGGACGTGCAGGCGAACGACGGCAAGCGCGTCGTCGCGGCCGACCGCGCGGCGAACGCGTGAGACCGCCGACTCGTCCAGCCGCCTGATCACCTGTCGCAGGTCGGCCGACCGCCGGAGCGACACCGACACCCGCAGCCTGCCGTCGCGCACGAGCCTGACCGAGATGTGGCCGATCCCGTCGATCCCCTTCAGCGCCACGCCGAGCATGGCGATGCCGGCGCCGGTGCGGCTGCCGACCCGGCCCCAGCCGAGTGCCATGAAGAGCCAGCGGGTCGCGACCAGGGCGAGCACCATGGCCGCCCCGGCCAGCAGGGGCAGCGCCCACGGCTTCCCTTCGGTCACGCTCGCGCCGGCCACGCTCGCGTCGATCAGGGCCGCGCCGGGCCGCCCCCGCACGGCGGTCAACAGGCCGAACCCTCCCGCGACCAGCGCGAGGCCCACCAGCAGGAGCCCGACGCGGTTTCCCCAACGCGGACGCACGTCAGCCCCCTCTCCTGCGCAGCCGTACGACGACCTCCTGGCGGGACCGGACGCCGAGGCCCGACAGCCGGTCCCCGACCGCGGCGCCGACCTCGCGCAGAAGGGCGCCGGTCGTGTCCGCGTCGGCCACCACGGCGACCTCGATCCGCCTGCGGAGGATGTGGACGTCGGCCCGCCGGACGTGCTCGACCTCGCGGGCCGAGGCGGCGAGCGTCCGGCGCAGACCGGCGCGGGTCAGTCCCATCGCGAGCAGCGGGTCCCGGCATTCCAGGGGCATGAGCCGGGGACGGCCGGGAACGAGCGCGAGGGCCACCAGTCCCGCCCCGCACACGATCATGCCGATCGCGGCGACGGGGACGGCGGGGTCGGCCGTCGTGAGGTTCAGCAGCCGGGGCGGCAGCCGCAAAGGCGTGGACACGCCGAGCATGACGGCGACGACAACGGCGGTGAGCACCCAGCCGAGCAGGGCGATCACGGCGGCGACCACGACGGCGGCCGGGGTCCGGCCCGGCCGCAGGACGCGCACGGCGCTCCGCCGGCCCGCCGCAGCGCCCCTGCCGCCTGTGTCGCTTCCGGCACCCTCGGCGCCCTCGGCGCCCTCGGCGCCGGAGCCGCTGCCCGCGCCTCTGGCGCCCGAGTTGTTTGCGGCGCCCTTGGCGCTCCTCGCCGACGAACCCGCCAGGATTCCCTGCACGACGCTCATCAGCCGTTCACCCTTCCCGCTCACCGTGCCGCGTCCGCTCGGTAGTCACCTCACCATGGGTACACGGAGCGGTGACGGGACGGGCGGGTCACCCGCCGCCTTGCGCGATCATGGCGGCGCCACGGCGGAGTTTTTGCCCGGACCCGGTTAACGTGAACCTCACTCATGTATTTCCGGGCGACGCCGTACTAGGCTGCGGCCATGGACGACCGACAGCGCCTCGACCAGGCGACGGCCCACCTTGAGCCGCCCTTCGCCGTCCTCGACATGGACGCGCTCCGGTCGAACGCGGCCGCCATGGTGCGCCGGGCCAGGGGCAAGCCGATCCGGGTGGCCAGCAAGTCGATCCGCTGCCGGGCCGTGCTCGAACGGCTCCTGGCCATGGACGGCGTCTCGGGCGTCATGGCCTTCACACTGCCCGAGGCGCTGTGGCTGGTCTCCACCGGCCTGCGGGACGTGCTCGTGGCCTACCCCACGGCCGACAGGACCGCGCTACGCGCCCTGGGATCGGACGAGGTCGCGGCGCGGGAGATCACCGTCATGGTGGACTCGCCCGAGCACCTCGACCTCATCGAGAGCCTGCGGCTCCCCCACCGGATCCGGGTGTGCCTGGACGTCGACGCGGGGTTCGTGGCCTTCGGCGGCGCGTTCCGGGCGGGCGCGCTGCGGTCGCCGATCCGCGAGCCCGAGCAGGCCGCCGAGATCGCCGCGCACATCGCCAAGCGTCCCGGGCTGCGGCTGACCGGGCTCATGGCGTACGAGGCGCAGATCGCCGGGGTGGGCGACGACGTTCCGGGACCGTACGGCCGCGCGGTGCGCTGGATGCAGGAGCGGTCGCGCCGCGAGCTGATCGTGCGGCGCGGCCGGATCGTGCAGGCCGTACGTCAGGTCGCCGACCTGGAGTTCGTCAACGGCGGCGGAACGGGAAGCATCGAGAAGACCGTCGCCGAGCGGGCGATCACCGAGGTCGCGGCGGGTTCGGGGTTCTTCCACCCCCGGCTGTTCGACTTCTACCGGGGCTTCACCGGCCGTCCGGCGGCGCTGTTCGCCCTGCCGGTCGTGCGCAAGCCGGCTCCGGACGTCGTGACCGTGCTCGGAGGGGGCTACCCCGCCTCCGGGGCCCCCGGCCCCACCCGGCTGCCCCAGCCGTACCTGCCGGCGGGGCTCAGGTATCACTCGGACGAGGGGGCGGGTGAGGTGCAGACGCCGCTTCTGGGCGAGGCCGCGGCCGACCTCCGCCTCGGCGACCGCGTCTGGTTCCGCCACGCGAAGGCCGGGGAGCTGTGCGAGCGCTTCGCCGCTTTGCACCTCGTCGAGGGCGATCGGGTGGCCGAGGAGGTCCCGACCTACCGCGGCGAGGGCAAGACGTTCCTGTGACGGCCGGCCCGGCCCTGTGATCGTCTCTGTGCTCGTCCCTGTGCTCGTCACTGCGAGAACGCGAACGCCGCCGTGAACCGCGTCACGGCGGCGTCGTCCGGCGGCGGGTCAGCGGGAGCGGCGGCGCAGCAGCACGATGGCCGCGCCCACGACGACGACCACGCCGATCCCGATCAGCACCGGAGCGATGTTGGGCGCCGCATACTCAGCGGGCTGCTCGCCCTCGCCGTCGGCCGGGGCGTACGTGCGCGGCCCCAGGACCATGTCCTCCACGGACGCGACGAAGTCGCGCGCGTTGGCCTTCGCCTTCTCGACGCCGCGCTCCGCGACCCGCTTCGGGCTCACCCGGTCCGCGATGGCGTCGACCGTGCGAGCGAGCTCCGCCCGCGTGCGCTCGATCTTCCGTTCCAGCGCATCGGGATCGGTGTCCGCCATGCGATCCCCCTCCTGTGGTATTCGTGTGTGATCAGTCTGCCAGGTCCGGCGGTCGCCCCGCACAGCGGCTGAGCCGGTAGTTTGGTTGACGCTTGCCCGCCGATCGCCGCGGGTCACCTTTTTCCGGAGGACGTGATGAGCAAGCTCCAGCCCGGCGACGCCGCGCCGGGCTTCACCCTGACCGACGCCGACGACAACGAGGTCGCGCTGGAGTCGTTCCGCGGCAGGCGGGTCATCCTGTACTTCTACCCGGCGGCGATGACCCCCGGATGCACCAAGCAGGCCTGCGACTTCCGCGACAACCTCGGCGCCCTGACCGAGCAGGGCTTCGTGGTGCTGGGCGTGTCCAAGGACAAGCCCGCCAAGCTGCGGCAGTTCCGCGAGCGTGACGCGCTCACCTTCCCACTGCTGTCCGACACCGGCCTGGACGTGCACAAGGCGTACGGCGCGTACGGCGAGAAGACGAACTACGGCAAGACCGTGATGGGCGTCATCCGCTCCACGTTCGTCATCGACCCCGACGGAAAGGTCGAGAAGGCCCTCTACAACGTGAAGGCCACCGGCCACGTCGCCCGACTCACTAAAGAGCTGGGGATTTCCTGAAATACCCCTTTCGCCACGCTCCCGGAATTGTCGGCGGCGGCCGATAACTTCCGGGGCATGGCGAAGTACAAGTACACCCCCGAGTTGCTCGCCGACGCGGCGGCCGCCGCGAGCAGCATCGCCGACGTGCTGCGCTATCTCGGCATCCCATGGTCGGGTGGCGCCCACGCCCACATCAGCCGCCGCCTCAAGCACTTCGGTATCGACACGTCCCACTTCGGCAGGCCCTCGCCGAACAAGAGCACCCCGGCGCCCCGGCGATACCTGCCTGTGGAGATCCTCGTGCTGCTGCCTCCGGGATCCGGTCGCGAGAAGCCTCGCAAGCTCAGGCGGGCACTGCGGGAAGTAGGAGTCCCATACGTCTGCGCAGACTGTAGGATAGGCGGCGCCTGGCAGGGTCGGCCGCTGACATTGCACATCGACCACATCAATGGCAATTGGCTGGACAACAGAAAAGAGAACCTCCGATTCCTTTGCCCTAACTGCCATTCTCAGACGGAGAATTTCGCAGGCAAAGGAAGAGGAAAAGGGGTCGTAGCCCAATCGGCAGAGGCAACGGTTTTAGGTACCGTCCAGCGCGAGTTCGAATCTCGTCGACCCCACTGCGATTCAGATAGAAATGGCGAGCCGCGAACTTGTTCAAGCACTCGGAAGTCGCCGAATTCCGAGCGGCCGGCGCTCGCGAAGCTGAACCTGATGCTCGGGGCCGACGATCTGTCTTTCCTGGAGCGGTTCGTGTCCGGCGGAGGAGCGCGCTCACGGACCGCGGCGATCCGGACGGCGATCGCCCTGCTCCGCGCTCAGAGCGAGCGGGGGTGACCGTCATGGGAAATCCCGCTCGCCCGAAACGGCTCAGTTGTTCGTCCGCGGCCGCCTGGCGTTGAGGCTTTTGTCACTCTACGTCCCTACTGTGCCCGGCATGAGACGCTTTTCGATCACCTTGAGCGCCGCGGCCCTGGCCGTGGGGTTGACCTCATCCGCGCTGTCGTCCCCCGTGCTGGCCGCCCCTCGGCCCGCCGGCTTCGGCCAGGCGACGCTCACGGGTTTCGCCGTCCTGCCTGCTCAGACCTTCGTGCCCGGCAGCGAGCCCTCGGGTTCGGCCATCGGGGCCGGGCCGTTCAACGGCATCGCCGCGCCCTTCCCTGGGCAGCCCGTCCAGGGCTTCAGCGGTGTCGTGAAAAGAGGTGACGGCACCTACGACGTGCTGTCCGACAACGGCTATGGAAACAAGGCCAACAGCGCCGACTTCCAGCTGCGCGTCCACCGCGTCAAGCCCGATCTCAGGACCGGGAAGCTGGAGGTGCTCGGCGGGTTCGACCTGAGCGATCCGGACAGGCGCGTGCCGTTCGCCTTGACCCGGGCGGACCGGGTGCTCACCGGCGCCGACTTCGACGTGGAGTCGATCGTGCGGGCGTCCGACGGCACCTACTGGATCGGCGACGAGTTCGGCCCGTTCCTGCTGCACTTCTCGTCCTCCGGGCGACTCCTCCAGGCCCCGATCCCGCTGCCCGGTGTGATGGCGCCGGAGAATCCGAACCTGAACGGCGGCCAGCCCAACACCCGCAGCAGCAAGGGGTTCGAGGGCATGGCCCGCTCGGTCGACGGCCGCCGCCTCCACCCCCTGCTGGAGGGGACGGTGGACGGCGACACGCCCGGCGACCTGCGCATGTACGACTTCGACCTGCGCACGGGCAGGTACGGCGCGACCTGGTGGACCTACCGGCTGGAGTCGCCCTCGAACGCCATCGGAGACGCGATCGCGGTCGACGACCAGCGGTTCCTGGTCATCGAGCGGGACAACGAGCAGGGTGACGCCGCCGCCTTCAAGCGCATCTACCTGGCCGACGCGGCCGACCGGGACCACGACGGCCGCATGGACAAGACCCTCGTCGCCGACCTGCTGAACCTCGCCAACCCGAAGGGCATCGGCGGTTTCGGCCGGACGTTCCGCTTCCCGTTCCAGACGATCGAGGACGTGGCCCTGCTCGACGACCGCACTCTCGCGGTGCTGAACGACAACAACTTCCCGTTCTCGTCCGGCCGTGCGGCGGGCAAGGCCGACGACGACGAGTTCATCACCGTACGGCTCTCGCGTCACCTGCACGCCGACCGGCGTGCGCTCCAGTGATCGGCCGGGCGACAAACCCGGGGGGTCGCTCATCCGGTGACCGCACGGATCCCGTGAACGCGGTGATCCCGTAGGCGTCGTGAATACGCACGGAAATCCCGTAGGCGCGCGCCGGCCCCTCCGCCGGCGCGCACCTACCGGAACTCCGGAAGGAAGTCTCAGCCGGGCGCCTGGCAGCGCACTCCGGCGTCGGTCTGCCTGCACCAGGGAGGCAGACCGTCCTGGGACTGCGGCGCGTCCTGACCGTAGCCGCGAGGGAACTGCCGGTCTCCTCCACCGTCCCAGCTCGTCCCCACGTCCGCCCGGTCCCAGGCCATGCTGGTGACGGCCACGATGCCACCGCCGAGGAGTGCTCCGACGATCGCGGACGCGACGCCGACGGCGACGAGTTGCCCGGCGTGTCCACGGGGAAGCCGGGCCGCCAGGCGCGCGGGGGCACCGGGCCGCGGGGCGGACGCGAACCGTGGCCGCGGGTCCTGCCAGCCCGGGGCGTTCCATCCCGCGCCGCCGGGGCCGAAGGCATACCCGCCGCCGGTCGGGGGCGCGCTCGCGGGTCCCGATCCGGGCCGGCCCGGGCCCGCGGGGCCTGCCCAGGTCGAATACGGCCCTGCCGCGCCATGCCTGTTCCCGGGGCCGGACCATGGCGAACCCGGCCCAACGCCCCCGGGCGTGCTCCCCGGGCCGGGCCAGGCCGAACCCGGCCCAACGCCCCCGGGCGTGTTCGCCGGGCTGGTCCAAGATGATGGGGGATTGCTCCGAGGTGGCGGTGGCCCGGTCGGCCCGTTCGGCCCAGCCGGCGAAGTGGACCCGGCGGGCCCAGGTGCGATCAACCCCGCTCCGGCCGGCCCGGTCGGCGCGCCCGGCGCAGCGGGCTCTGCTGATCCGCTGGTCGCGGTCGGCTCACTCGGCCCGGCCGGCCCGGTTTCCGGCTCCGGGCGCGGGCCGCGCGGCTCGTCCCCTGCGCCGCGCGACGCCGCGTCCTGATCCGCCATCCAAATCTCCCTTTACCCGCTTCACAGAAGCGTTCCCGAGGACAAGGATGCGTCGCGATCCGTAAGAACGGCGTAAGCGCGGCGGGCGGCTGCGACCTGAGTCGTACCGCCGTATCCGCCGCAAGGGTGAGACCTTTCTGAGCAGCCGATACATATGGTTGGGTACGTGTTCGGCAGACTGCGCGCCTGGACCCGGCGCCACAGCAAGCTCGTGGACGCGCTCACGGTCTCCCCGCTGGCGCTGTTGAGTCTGGTCACCGTCGAGGTCTTCAGCCGGACCGGCTCGCTCGGGGCGCGGCAGGTCGGCGTGCCCGGGCTGCTGCTGCTGTCGGCCGCGCTCATCGTTCCGCTGACATGGCGCCGCGACCACCCCCGTGAGGTGTTCGCGGCGGTCGCCGCCGTCAGCTTCGTCCAGTGGCTGCTCGACGTCGTCGTCCTGCCCGCCAACATCGCGGTGCTCGTCGCCGTGTACGGCGTCGCCTCGCGCTGCACGCTCCGGTGGGCGCTGGCCGCCGGGGCGGTCGCCGAACTCGGGCTGCTGCTGGCGATGCTGCGCTGGTCTCCCGACGCCGGCCAGGCATGGCCGTCGTCTTCGGCCTTCATCGTCGCCGTCTGGATCGCCGGGATCTACGCCAACACCCGCCGCCGCTATGTGGAGGGCCTGGTCGAACGCGCCGAGCGGGCCGAGCGGGAACGCGACCAGCAGGCGCGCATCGCCGCCGCGGCCGAGCGCGCCCGCATCGCCCGCGAGCTGCACGACGTGGTCGCGCACAACGTCAGCGTGATGGTCGTCCAGGCCGACGGCGCGGGATACGCCATCGACGGCGACCCGGAGCAGGCGCGGCGCGCGATGCAGGCGATCTCGGCGACCGGGCGGCAGGCGCTGGCCGAGATGCGCAGGCTGGTGGGCGTGCTGCGGCAGGACGCGGGCAGCCCGGCGGAGGAGTACGCTCCGCAGCCCGGCGTCGCCCAGCTCGGCGACCTGATCAGGCAGGTCAGGGACTCGGGGCTGCCGACCGAGTTCACCGTGTCCGGCACCGCGCGAACCCTGCCGGAGGGCGAGCAGCTCGCCGTCTACCGGATCGTGCAGGAGGCGTTGACGAACACGCTCAAGCACGGCGGTCCGGGCACGCGGGCCTGGGTGGAGATGACGTACGGCAGGGGCGAGATCGAGCTGAGGATCAGCGACGACGGCAGGGGCGCCGCGGCGCCGCGTCTGGTCGGCGGGCACGGGCTGATCGGCATGCGGGAGAGGGCGGCGATGTACGGCGGAAGCGTCCAGGCGGCCCCCCGGCCGGGCGGCGGGTTCCGGGTGGTCGTCCGGATTCCCGTCGGGGTGGCCGCGTGACCCGGCGTGACCGGCCGTCCCCCGACTGCGGTGTCCGGCCGCCCCCCGGCCGCGGTGACCGGCCGTCCCCGGACCACAGTGACCCGGTCGTCCCCCGGCCGCGTACGGTTACGGGGATCGCGGCGATGACGAGCGGAGCGGAGCGGCAGTGATACGCGTCATGCTGGTGGACGACCAGGAACTGGTGCGGACCGGGTTCCGGATGGTCCTCGGGGCGCAGCCGGACATCGAGGTCGTGGGCGAGGCGGCGGACGGGCTGGCGGCCGTCGAGGCGCTGCGCACGGTCGAGGCGGACGTGGTCCTCATGGACGTCCGCATGCCGCGGATGGACGGGGTGGAGGCGGCCCGCGTGATCTGCGCGGCGCCGGACGGTCCCAAGGTGCTGATCCTGACGACGTTCGACCTCGACGAGTACGCGTTCGCCGCGATCAAGGCGGGCGCGGCGGGGTTCCTGCTGAAGGACGTGCCGCCGGCCGAGCTGATCAGTGCGATCCGGTCGGTCCACTCCGGGGACGCGGTGGTCGCGCCGAGCACGACCCGCCGCCTGCTCGACCGTTTCGCCGTGCTCCTGCCGGACGGGGACGTGCGGCGGCAGGACGCGGGCGTGCTGACGGCGCGGGAGCGGGAGGTGATGGTCAACGTGGCTCGCGGCCTGTCGAACTCCGAGATCGCGGCGCGGCTGCATCTCGCGGAGGCGACCGTGAAGACCCACCTCGGCCGCATCCTGGCCAAGCTGGGGCTTCGCGACCGGGCCCAGGTGGTCGTCTACGCGTACGAGACGGGTGCGGTCTCCCCCGATCATCCGCGGGGCTGAGACCGGACTACCTCACAAGTCGCACACGTCCCGGCGGGGCGGTCCCGGGGCCGCACGCCGAGAACGTCCGCGAGGCCGAGGAAACGCCCTGATCACGGCCATAGCGTGGCGTCATGACCACAACAACCCAGGTTCGCACCGCCGTCGTCGCGCGGGGAGTGACGAAGGTGTACGGCGAGGGCGACGCGGCCGTGCACGCGCTGCGCGGCATCGATGTCGGCTTCGCCGCGGAGGAGTTCACCGCGATCATGGGGCCGTCCGGCTCCGGCAAGTCCACACTGATGCATTGTCTGGCCGGATTGGACACCGTGACGGACGGGCAGGTGATCATCGGCGACGTCGAGATCACCGGTCTGAACGACAAGCAGCTCACGCTCCTGCGGCGCGAGCGCGTCGGTTTCATCTTCCAGGCGTTCAACCTGCTGCCGACGCTGACGGCCGAGCAGAACATCCGGCTCCCGTTGGAGATCGCGGGCCGCCAGGCCGACCAGGCGTTGTTCGACCGCGTGATCGAGACGGTCGGCCTGCGGGACCGGCTCAGGCACAAGCCGAGCGAGCTGTCGGGCGGGCAGCAGCAGCGCGTCGCCGTGGCGCGGGCGCTCATCAGCAAGCCCCAGGTGATCTTCGCCGACGAGCCGACCGGCAACCTCGACTCGCGCAGCGGCGCCGAGGTGCTGGCGTTCCTGCGCAGGTCCGTACGCGAGCTCGGGCAGACGATCGTGATGGTGACGCACGATCCCGTGGCGGCGTCGTACGCCGACCGGGTGGTCTTCCTGCGCGACGGGCTGCTGGTGAGCGAGGTCGAACGGCCGACGCCGCAGACCGTGCTCGACACGCTGATGGCGCTGGAGGCCTGAGCCGTGTTCAGGACCACCCTCACCGGGCTCCTGGCGCACCGCCTGCGCCTGGTGCTCACCTCCCTGGCGATCGTGCTCGGGGTCGGCTTCATCGCGGGCACGTTTGTGCTCACCGACACCATCGACGCCGGGTTCACCCAGTCGTTCGCCGCGGACGCCGACAAGGTGGACGTGGTGGTGACGCCCAAGGACGACGCCGGGCCCGACGGGAACCTGCCCGAGAGCGCGCTCGCCGCGGTCAGGGCGGTGCAGGGTGTCAAGGACGCCCAGCCGATGGTGTCCGGGGACGCGCCGCTGATCGGCAAGGACGGCAAGGTCGTGGGGGACTCCCCCACCGCCGGGGTGTCCATCCCGGCGAACCGCATCAAGATCACCTCTGGGAGGGCCCCCTCCGCCGCCGGCGAGGCGGTGCTCGACAAGAACACCGCCAAGACGCAGGGTTTCGCGCCCGGAGCCACCGTCACGGTGCTCGACCAGGCCGGCAAGCGACAGGAGTTCCACCTCGTCGGGATCTTCGACGTGGGCCTCGACCAGAACCTCGCCTACCGGGGCGCGGTCGCCTTCACTCCCGACACGGCGCGGCGCGTCACCGGCGCCAAGGGCTTCACCGAGATCGACGTCGTCTCCTCGGGACCCTCGCCGGAGAGCCTGCGTACGGCCGTCGCGGCGGCCGTGGGCGACGCGAAGGCCGTGACCGGGCGGGAACGCGCCGACGAGGTCGCCAAGCGCAACCACATGGACACGTCCTTCATCCGGCTGGGCCTGCTGCTGTTCGGCGCGGTCGCGCTGCTCGTCGCCGCGCTCGTCATCTACAACACCTTCAACATCCTGGTCGCGCAGCGGATGCGCGAGATGGCGCTGCTGCGCTGCATCGGCGCCACCAAGCGGCAGGTCTTCGGCTCGATCGTGCTGGAGTCGGCCGTGGTCGGCCTGCTGTCGTCGGTGCTCGGCCTGCTGACGGGCCTCGGCCTCGGGGCCGCCGCGGTCGCCGTGCTGCGGGCCGTCGGAACGGACATCCCCACGGGCACCGTGAGCCTGTCCCCGCAGACGATCGCCGTCGGCATGTGCACCGGCGTCGTCGTGACGATGGCCGCCGCGCTGCTCCCGGCACGGCAGGCCACCCGCGTGCCGCCCGTCGCGGCGCTGCGCACGCAGGTGGAGGAGCACGCGTTCCGCACCGGGGTCGTACGGGTGGTCGTCGCCGCCCTGTTCGTGCTGGCCGGGGCCGGCCTCACCGCGGCGGGGATGCTGCAGAAGCCGGGCCAGGCGGCGCTGCTGGCGGTCATGGCGGGCGGCGTGCTCGTGTTCTTCGCGGTGCTCATCCTCGGTCCGGTGATCGTACGGCCGCTGAGCGGGCTGGCCGGCTGGGTGCCTGCGCGGCTGTTCGGCGTGCCGGGGCGGCTCGCCGTGGACAACTCGCGGCGCAATCCCAAGCGGGCGGCGACCACGACGGTGGCCCTGACCGTCGGCGTGACGCTGATGACGTTCATGGCGGTCCTGACCTCCACGGTGCGGACCACCGTGAGCGGCCAGCTCGACCAGCAGTTCCCCGCCGACTACATCCTGTCCTCGCAGACGGGCACGATCCCCCGCTCGGTCGCCGACACGCTGCGCGCGAACCGCGATCTGGCCGCGGTGACCGAGTTCCGCGGGAAGAAGGCCAAGGTGAACGGCCGCGAGTTCGCGGTGGGCACGGTCACCCAGTCGGCCATCGGCACCGCCATCAAGCCGGAGGCGTCGTCCGGCACCATGGACGGCTTCGGCGCGGGCGAGGTCGCGGTGGCCGACTACGTGGCCCGGGACCTCGGCGTCAAGGTGGGCGACACCGTGACCGTCGCGTCAGGCGGCCGGAGGACCCCCCTCAAGGTCGTGGCGGTGCTGAAGGCCGACGTGTCCCTGCTGCCGGCGTTCACCATGACCGAGCAGGCGTTCGAGCGGCAGTTCGGCACGGTGGGCGACGCGCAGATCCTGGTGGACGCCGCCGACGGCGTGGCCCCCGAGCGGGCGCGCAAGGTCGTGGACGACGCCACGGCGGCCTACCCGGCGGTCAAGGTCGGCAGCACCACCGAGATCCGCGGCCAGTTCGACGAGGCCATCGACTCGATCCTCATGATCATCACCGGGCTGCTGGCCCTCGCGATCGTGATCTCACTGCTCGGCATCGCGAACACGCTGTCGCTGTCGGTGCACGAGCGCACCCGCGAGTCCGCGCTGCTGCGCGCCCTGGGCCTGACCCGGCCGCAACTGCGGGGCATGCTCTCGGTCGAGGCGCTGATCCTCGGCCTGGTGGGCGCGATCGTCGGCGTCCTGCTCGGCATCGCGTACGGCTGGGCGGCGACGGCGACGCTCACGGAGAACGTCTCCTTCCAGCTCCCGATCGGGCAGATCCTGATCTTCATCGCCGCCTCGGGCCTGGCCGGAGTGCTCGCCGCGGTGCTGCCCGCCCGCCGTGCGGCCCGGGCCTCGGTCGTCGGGGCGCTGGCCGCCTCCTGACCGCCGCTCGCCCCGTCCCGGCCGGGTCGGTACGGGGCCGCCCGGGCCACCCGCGCGAGCGGGTGCCCCGGGCGGCGCGAGCGGCGCGGGCGGCGCTCACACACGGGCCGTCACAGGCGGCGGCCCTGGCGGTCGATCACCACGGCGAAGACCCCCGTGACGTCCTCGTACGGCGGTTCCACGGCCATGTGACCCCGCTGGGCGTCGATCCACAGGACCTCGCCCCGGCAGTTGACGGCGTTCCACGCGTGGCTGCCTCCCCCGGCCCAGCGGGTGATGAGGACGGCGGCGGCACCGTGACCGCCGAAGATCAGCCGCTGCGCGATCGCCACGTACGCCCGGCGGCCGTGGCCCACGTATTCGAAGCGGTGCCCGAGCCACTCCTCGGCGCGGGCGACGCCTCCGGTCTCCCCGGTCAGCAGCGGGCGTCCCGACCCGTCGTACTCCGGCTGCCTGCGTGCCGCCACGACGGGCTCGCCATGCCAGGTGGACATCACCGACAGCGCGCAGTCGACGGCGTTGTTGGACCTGAACGCGTCCTCCGTCGGGCCTTCGGCGTTGATCAGGCGGATCCAGGTGCCGCGCGGGTCCGGGAAGCGCCCGTTCACCGCCTGCACGAGGCTCACCTGGCCGTCCGGATCCGCCTCGGCCAGGCCGCCGGGCCTGCCGTACGGGCGGGTCTCCTCCAGCCGTCGCGGGCGGCCCGAACCGTCCAGCCAGTCGCGCTCGGTCTCGTCGTGCAGCACGGCCGACCAGAAGTCGTCGGCGTCCGCGAAGTCGCCCGTCTCCGGACCGTCGTCCACGGCCCCGCCGGGTGTCTCCTCGTGCCGCTCGTCCCGGCCCGTCCCCGCCGCCCCGAACGCCGCCGCAGGCGCCGTTTCACCGGGCGGTCGCCCCTGTCCGGCCCCGCCGTCGGTTCCGTTCGGGTGTCCGGAACGCCCCGCCTCGGCCGCGGCCCTGTCCGCCTGCGCGGTGATTCTCGGCGCGGGCGCGGTCTCCGCGAGCCACTCGCCCTGTCCGGTCTGGGCACCGGCGTCGTGTCCCGCCCCGGGCAGGGGCCCGGGCAGCGGCTCGGGCAGCGGCTCGGGCAGCGGCTCGCCCGGCCGATCGCCTTCGGCGGACGCCACGGCCGTCGAGGTCTCGTCTGCCGCCGCACCGTCCCGCGTTCCGACGACGGCGATCTCCAGGTGATCCCCGGGCTCGGCCGGATCCTCGATGTCGTCCCCGTGCTCGGCGTCGTCGGCCCCCGCGTCGGCCTCGGTGTCGGCCTCGGTGTCGGCCTCGGTGTCGGCCTCGGTGTCGGCCGCCTCGATCCCGGCGGCCGGGCGCGTTTCCACGTGCGCGAGGTCACCGGAGTCAGGCGAGCCGGACTCCCCCGGACCCGCGTCACACGGGCCCGAGTCAGGCGAGCCGGGCTCCCCCGAGCCGGGCTCTTCCGGCGACGGCGAGCCGTCGGGTGCGGCGTCGGCGGCGGTCCCCGCGGCAGCTTCCCCGGTGGTGTCCGCGGCCGCCGCCTCTTCTGTCACCTCTCCCGCCGCCTCCGGAGCCTCCCCGGCGTCCTCGAAGTCCCCGAACTCCTCAGAGTCCTCGGCGTCTTCCGGGTCCCCGGTGTTCCGAGTGTTCCCGGCGTCGGCGGGCGTCGCGGCGGGGACGGTTTCCCGGGGGTCTGGCGACCCTGCTTCCCTGGGGTCTGGCGACCCTGCCTCCCTGGGGTCTGGCGACCCTGCGCGCCGTCCGGCCGGCACCCCCAGTCCATGGCCCCCGCGTCCCCCGATCTCGCCGTTCCTGGCGGCCGGCACCACCGGCATGGTCACGGTGTCCACGCCCAGCGGCAGCGCCGCGAGCCGCACTTCCAGGCGGCGGTCCTCCAGCGAGGGAGCAGGCGCCTCGGCGGCCTGCTCGTAGTCCCGCCATCGCCGGCCGTCGGCCGACACGACCGGGTTGTACACACCGGACGGCAACCGCCACCTCGCATGCCGGCGCGCCCTGTCCTGGTTCACGCGCTTGGCCCCCCTCCTCGCGCCCATCAGGGTGCCGATGGTAGAGGCGGGCCGTCCGGGGCACGGCGGGTTTTCCCAACTCCAGACCCGGCTCTCCATCGGGAGACCGCGCGGGGGACGGTCAGCGGGCCGTGACGGTGACGGTGTGGTGGCCGGTCGCGCCGTCGGGGGCGGGCGGGACCTCGTCCGCGGTCTGGGTGTAGCCGGTCGCGTCGGTGGCCCGCACGGAGATCGTGTGCCGGCCCGGCGTCAGGTCCAGGTCGAGCGACCACTGCCGCCAGGTGTCGGGGCCGGGCACGTCGGCGAGCCTCGCCTGCCGCCACGCGCCGCCGTCCGCCTGCACCTCGACCGCGTCGACGCCGCGGTGCTGTGCCCAGGCGACGCCCGCCACGGTCGTACGGCCCGCCGTGACCTCGTCCCCGTCTCGGGGCAGGTCGATCCTGGACTGGGTCTTGATCGGGCCCCGGGGGGCCCAGCCACGCGGCGTCCAGTAGGCCTCCTCCCGGTCGAACCGGGTGACCCTGATCTCGGTGACCCACTTCGTCGCCGATACGTACCCGTACAGTCCGGGCACGACCTGACGGACCGGGAAGCCGTGGGCCTCCGGGAGCACCTCGCCGTTCATGGCGACGGCGAGCAGCGCGTCGCGGCCGTCCATGACCACGTCGACCGGTGTGCCGCAGGTCCAGCCGTCCTCGGAGACGCTGAGCAGCATGTCGGCCTCGCTTCGGATCCCGGCCTCGCGCAGCACGTTGGCGAGCCGGGCGCCGAGCCAACGGGCGTTGCCGGCGTATGGCCCGCCGACGTCGTTGGACACGCAGGTCAGCGTGACGTCCGCCTCCGTCAGGGGGCGTTTGAGCAGATCGGCGAAGGTCAGCTCGACCGGCTTGTCCACCAGCCCGTGGATCTTCAACGTCCAGCGGGCCGGGTCCACCGACGGCACGACGAGGGCGGTGTCCACACGGTAGAACTCCGCGTTGGGCGTGACGAACGGCGTGAGGCCGGGAATCCGCAGGTCCGCCCCGGCGGGGATCGGCGCGGCCGGGCGCGCCGCGCGCGGCAGCAACCTGGCCACGCCGCGCCGGGCCAGTTCGGCGTCCTTGGTGCCCGACAGCAGCCATCCGCCGAGACCGGCGGCGCCCACCACCGCGACCCCCGCGGCCGCCCCGGTCAGAAGCCTGCGCCGGTCGAAGGCGTACGGCGCGGAGTCCGATCCCGCGCCCGATCCCGCGCCCGGGCCCGTGCCCGTGCCCGCCCGCATGACGGCTGGCAGGGCGGGGCCGGGCTCCGCCGCACGGCTCTCCTCCCGTGGGCTCGCGGCTCTCGTGCGCTCAGCCGACGACGATCCAGCCGGCGCGGGCGCCGCCAGGACCGTGTCGCCCGTGCCCTGGTCGGCGGCCCGGCTGGCGGCCACGTACTCTTCCTCGCCGCTGCCCATGGCGCGGCGCGTCAGGCGCGACAGGGTCCAGGCGCCGGCCGCGGCGCCCGCGATCGAGGGCAGGACGTGCGCCACCCCGGCGTCCGGACGGGACAGCGCCGCGGCGGCGCCGACGAGGCCGAACAGGGCCAGTCCCACCGTGCCGTACGCCGCCCGGCGGCGGGCGAGCAGGCCGAGACCGGCGGCGACGAGCGCGAGCACGACGACGATGCCGCCGAGCAGGACCGGCTTGTCGTTGGAGCCGAAGGTGCGGATCGCCCATTCCTTGAGGCCGGCGGGCGTGGCGTCGACCACCGCGCCACCCACGGCGACGACCGGCGCGGCGCCGGGGTCGATCAGACCGGCGACGATCTGGGCCGCCCCGAGCGCCACCGCGCCGGCGACGAGGCCGGTCAGCGCGGCCGCCCAGGCGGGCATGCGGGTGCCTGCTGCGTTCACGTTCCGAACGCTACGCCCGTCCGGCCGCCGGCGGTCTTACGGCGGTATTACGAGACGACCTCGGCGATCACCGGGGCGATCGCCCGGAACGCCTTGCCCCGGTGGCTGATCGCGTTCTTCTCCTCGGCCGACATCTCGGACGTCGTGCGGGTCTCGCCGTCCGGCACGAAGATCGGGTCGTAGCCGAAGCCGCCCGTGCCGCGCCGTTCGCGGATGAGGTGGCCGTGCACGGCCCCCTCCACCACGTGCTCCTCCCCCGTCGGCAGCGCGAGCGCGGCCGTGCAGGCGAAGTGGGCCTGACGGCGGCCGTCCGGCACGTCGGCGATCTGCGCGAGCAGCAGGTCGAGGTTGGCGTCGTCGTCGCCGTGGCGGCCCGACCAGCGGGCGGAGAAGATGCCCGGCATGCCGTTCAGCGCCTCGACGCACAGGCCGGAGTCGTCGGCGATGGCGGGCAGGCCGCTCTGCGAGGCGACCGCGTGCGCCTTGAGCAGCGCGTTCTCCGCGAACGTGAGGCCGGTCTCCGCCACGTCGCCGATGTGGGGGAACGCCTCCAGGCCGACGAGTTCGACCGGCACGCCGGCGTCGGCGAGGATCCGGCGCAGTTCGACGATCTTCCCGGCGTTCCGGGTGGCCAGAACCACCTTGTTCATGCTGTCGTTCTCCCGTGGATCAGGCGAGGGCCTCGGCCTGCAGGCGGGTGAGCTCCGCGCAGCCGGTCGCGGCGAGGTCGAGCAGGCCGTTGAGCGTCGTCCGGTCGAACGGCGTGCCCTCGGCGGTGCCCTGCACCTCGACGTAGTCGCCCCTGCCGGTCATCACCACGTTCATGTCGGTCTCGGCCTTGACGTCCTCGCTGTAGTCGAGGTCGAGCATCGGCTCGGTGCCGACGACGCCGACCGAGACGGCGGCGACCGAGTTCACCAGGGGGTCGCCGGGACACATCCGGCGCTGCCGCATCCACGCGATCGCGTCGGCGAGGGCGACGTACGCGCCGGTGATGGCGGCGGTGCGGGTGCCGCCGTCGGCCTGCAGCACGTCGCAGTCGAGCAGGACGGAGTTCTCCCCCAGGGCCTTGTAGTCGACACAGGCCCGCAGGGACCTGCCGATCAGCCGGGAGATCTCGTGGGTGCGCCCGCCGATCTTGCCGCGGACCGACTCGCGGTCGTTGCGCGTGTTGGTCGACCGGGGCAGCATGGCGTACTCGGCCGTCACCCAGCCGAGACCGCTGCCCTTGCGCCAGCGGGGCACGCCGCTTTCCACCGTCGCGGCGCACAACACCCTGGTGCCCCCGAACTCCACCAGTACGGAACCCTCCGCGTGGGCGAGCCAGTTCCGGGTGATGGTCACGGGGCGAAGCTGGTCGGAACGACGACCGTGTGAACGAGCCATACGGGTCACCCTAGGTCATACACGGCCCCGCTCCGCGCCAACTCCATCGGGCCGGCGAAGCCGCCGCGCGAGGCGTCCTCCAGGATGCGGGACTTGTCGTACCAGGGGACGAGATGGGTGAGAACGAGCGCGCCGGCCTCGGCGCGGGCGGCGTGCTCGGCCGCCTGCCTGCCGCTCAGGTGCAGGCCGGGGGTCAGGCCCGGCTCGTCGAGGAAGGACGCCTCGCACAGCAGCACGTCGGCCTCGTGGGCCAGCTTGACCAGCTCGGCCGACTCGCCGGTGTCCGCCGAGTACGCGACGGAACGGCCCTGGTGGGTGACGCGGAAGCCGTAGGTCTCCACCGGGTGGTTCATCGGGGCGGCCGTCACCTCGAACGGGCCGACGTGCCGGGTGCCGGGCGACAGCCGTACGAAGTCGAAGGAGTTCTCCAGGACGGGCTCGTCCGGCATCGCGTACGCCGCGTTGAGCCGCTTGGAGGCGCCGGAGGGGGCGTGGACGGGCAGCTTCGGCAGCGGGCCGTCGGGGGTGTAGGTGCGCACGACGTGGTAGGCGCACAGGTCGAGGCAGTGGTCGGCGTGCAGGTGGGACAGGAGGATGGCGTCGACGTCGTAGAGCCCGGCGTGCCGCTGCAGCGCGCCCAGCGAACCGTTGCCGAAGTCGAGCAGCAGCCGGAAGCCCTCGGCCTCCAGCAGATAGCAGGAGGACGGGCTGTCGGGGCCGGGAAAGCTGCCCGAGCACCCGATGATCGTCAACTTCATCGCGAACTCCCTACGCCGCTGACGTCGCCGATGCCGGAGGCGGTCCGCTCCACCGACTGGAGCTCGGGACCGAGGAAGCGCTGCCCGAGCCGTTCGAACAGCTCGGTGTCGCCGGTCGCCCGGAAGCGGTGCCTCGGCTCGCCCGCGCCGTTGGACAGCCCGCGGTCGTGCAGGATGCGGTAGACGTCCTTGGCCGTCTCCTCGGCGCTGGACACCAGCGTGACCCCGTCCCCGGCGACGTACGACAGGGCGCCGGTGAGCAGCGGGTAGTGCGTGCAGCCGAGGATGAGCGTGTCGCAGCCCGCGTCCTGGACCGGCTTGAGATAGCCCCTGACCACCTCGATGAGCTCCTCGCTCATCGTCTCGCCCCGTTCGACGAACTCCACGAGCAGGGGGGCGGCCACCGCGACCAGCTCGACGTCGGGGGCGGCGGCGAAGGCGTCGTGGTAGGCCATCGACTCGATGGTGGCCCGCGTGGCGATCACGCCGACCCTGCCGTTCCTGGTGGCGCGCACGGCCCGCCGGGTGGCGGGCTGGATCACCTCGACGACCGGGACGTCGTAGCGCTCCCTGGCGTCCCTGAGCACGGCCGAGCTCGCGCTGTTGCACGCGATGACCAGCATCTTCACGTCGTGCTCGACCAGGTGGTCCATGACCTCCAGCGCGTACGCGCGGAGCTCGGCGATGCTCTTGGGCCCGTACGGCTGGTTGGCCGTGTCGGCCACGTAGAAGATCGATTCGTGGGGCAGCTGGTCGATGATCGCCCGGGCGACGGTCAGGCCGCCCACTCCACTGTCAAAGATCCCGATCGCCCTGGTGTTGTCCTCCGGCACGCTTCCCAAGGTTAGGGGACTGATCCCCGCCGCTGACGGTAAGAATGCTCACACCGCGTGCCGGGCGGCGGGCGGGAGCGGCGATCGAACAGCGCGCCGGAGTGAAGTCAGCTCAGCCGCGGCCCAGACGCGCGATCTGGCGGGACTGGGCGACCAGCCGGCCCGCCGAGTCCCACACCTCGACCTCCTCGTCGAACCAGCCGTCGCTGATCAGCCGTCCGCCGCCGATCAGGGTCAGCCATCCCGGCGCGGGCAGGGCCCGCAGGTGCCAGGTCAGCTCCACCGTCGGGGCCCATCCCCGCGCCCCCGCCGAGAACACGACCGGCGGCAGCGCGTCCACGGCGAGCGCAAGCACGTACGGGTCGGGGTCCTGCGGCTCGGCCAGCCGGAAGTACGCCCGCGACTCGGGCCGGCCGGTCGGCGCGCCGGTGAGCCAGCCGATCGTGGGCGGGTCGAAGGCGAGCTCCATCTGGGCGCTGAAGTTCATGTTCGACTGGGGCTTGGGTTGGGGCAGGCGCACGCAGTCGGCGAGGTCCGGCATCGCGGCGGACGGGCCGTCCGCCCAGTCGGGGGCCGCCTCCCCGTCCAGGGTCGCGGTCGTGACGAGCATCTCGATGAACGACTCGCCGTCCTGGACGAGCCGCGCCCGGCTCATCGCCGCCGTGCGGCCCGTCTTGAGCGGCTCGAGCAGCACCCTGGCCGGGCCGGGGCGGGCCACCCGCAGGAACTGGGCGCTCGTGGAGACGGGGTGCGCGTGCGGCGAGGCGTCCACCACGGCGCGCAGCATCGTGGCCATGAGGTAGCCGCCGTTCAGCGGCCCTCCGATGGAGTATCCGTCGTCGAGACACACGTCATAAGTGGTGTCGTCGACCCGGATGGCCTGCGTCGCCTCGTCGAACTTGGTCATGCGTCCCTCGCCGCTCTACCGAATATTGTTCTGCTCATTACTCTAGCGTGGTGCTCCGGCGGACCGCGCGGTGGGCTCGCGGGGGTCGGCACCCGTCCGGCACCGGGCTTTCCCCGGGCTCGCGGTCAAGCGGGCTGCAAGCGCGTCGCTACCGGCCCGGCCTACCGTCGCGGCGTACCTGACGACGACGCATGTGAGTGAGCCCCATGTCCCCCGACATCTCCCCGCACACCCCGAGCCCCTGGCAGCCGGGTGACGAACCCGACCTGGACCGCACCATCGCCTATCGCGTTCCCCGCGCCGCCGCGAACGAGGCGCACGAGGCGCACACCGTGCGGCTGCCGTCCTGGACCGAGCCGGAGGAGATCGGCTCCGCCACCGTACCCGGCCCGCCGGCGCCTCCCCAGGACCGGGCCCGCCGGGGGCGCGGCTGGATCCTCGCGCTGGTGGCCGCCGTGCTCGTCGGGGTGGTCGGCGGCGGCGGCGTGTGGGCCGCCTCGAAGCTGAGCGGCGGCGGCACGCAACCGCAGGACGTGCTGCCCGCGAACGCGATGGCCTACATCCGGCTCGACCTCGACCCGTCGGCCGGGCAGAAGCTCGCGTTGTTCGGCATCGCCCGCAAGTTCTCGGCCACCCGCGACTCCTTCGGCGGCGACGACCCGCGCAAGGCCCTCGTCACCGCGCTGCAGAAGGACGACCAGGACCTCTCCAAGGTCGACTACGCCAGGGACGTCGAACCCTGGCTCGGCGACCGCGTCGGCCTCGCCGTGCTCCCCGCGGACGGCGGCGGCGACCCCGTCGGAGCGCTCGCCGTCCAGGTGAAGGACGAGGCGGCGGCCCGGACCGGCATCGCCAAGATGGGCCTCGGCGGCGGCAAGGGCGGCCTGGCGTTCCGCGAGGGGTACGCGATCATCGCCATGAGCCAGAAGCTGGCCGACGAATACGTCAAGGCGGCGCCGCTGTCCGGCGAGCCGCGCTTCGCCGCCGACCTCGGCGCGCTGGGCGAGCAGGGCGTGCTGTCGTTCTGGATGGACGTGGAGAAGGTCGCCGACGCCGGCTGGAGCGAGGTCGCCGCGACGCCCGTGCTGCAGCAGATCAGGGGCATGCGGTTCGCCGGCGCCCTCCGGTTCTCCGGCGACTACGCCGAACTGGCCGGGATCACCCGCGGCGGGACGGCCGCGTCGGGCCGGCCCGAGCCGGTGAAGATCGGCGAGCTGCCCGCCTCCACGGTCGCGGCGGCCTCGATCTCCGGCCTTGGCGACCTGCTGCGCGAGCAGTGGCCGTCCATCGAACAGACCGCGAACGGCTCGGGCGGCGAGACGGTCAGGCAGGCCCTCGACGAGGCGCGGACGCAGTACGGCCTGTCCCTGCCGGACGACCTCGCGACGCTGCTGGGCCGCTCCCTCACGCTCTCCCTGGACGAGCAGGACCTCGACGGCGCACAGCCCCGGGTGGGCGCCGTGCTCACGACGGACACCGCCAAGGCGCGCGAGCTGGTGGACCGGGTCAAGGGCCACCTGAACGGCATGGAGAGGTCCGCCGACATCGCCACCGCCGAGGGCGACGGGCGGTTCGTGATCGCGAGCACCCAGGAGTACGCCGACACGCTGGGCGGCGGCGGCACGCTCGGCGAGAGCGAGACGTTCCGCCTGGCCGTCCCGGACGCCGCGAACGCCACCTACGCCGTGTACGCCGACCTCGACCGGCTGGAGAAGCTGTACCTGGACGGCCTGAACGGCCAGGAGCGCGCCGACGCCGAGAAACTGCGGGCGGTCGGCCTGAGCGGCACCCACGGCGAGGACGGCTCGACCTTCACACTCCGGGTCGTGTTCAACTGATCCCCATACTCCGGCTCATCCCGCCCGAACCGGATCTCCGGCCCACCCATGCCGGAGCGGGCGGGGTGAGCCGGTCGGCCTTCAGCGGCGATCAGGCCCAGAGCTGGCCTTCGAGCCGGTCCTCCGCCTCGTCGAGGGTGCCCTCGTACGCGCCGGTGGACAGGTATTTCCAGCCGCCGTCGGCCACGATGAACACGATGTCGGCCCGCTCGCCCGCCTGGACGGCCTTGCGGGCCATGCCGAGAGCCGCGTGCAGGGCACAACCTGTCGAGATGCCCGCGAAGATGCCCTCCGCGGCCAGCAGCTCACGCGTCCGGCGCAGCGCGTCGGCCGAGGTCACCGAGTAGCGGGTGGTCAGCACGGACGCGTCGTACAGCTCGGGCACGAACCCCTCGTCCACGTTGCGCAGGCCGTAGACCAGCTCGCCGTATCGCGGCTCGGCGGCCACGATCTTCACGTCCGGCACGTGCTCGCGCAGGTAGCGGCCGACGCCCATGAGGGTGCCGGTCGTGCCGAGCCCCGCGACGAAGTGGGTCACGGTCGGCAGGTCCGCGAGGATCTCCGGCCCGGTCGACTCGTAGTGGGAGCGCCAGTTGGCGGGGTTGCCGTACTGGTAGAGCATCACCCAGTCGGGATGCTCAGCCGCGAGGCCCTTGGCCACCCGCACCGCCTCGTTGGAGCCGCCCGCGGCCGGCGAGGAGATGATCTCGGCGCCCCACATGCGCAGCAGCTGGCGGCGCTCCTCGGAGGTGTTCTCCGGCATGACGCAGATCAGCTTGTAGCCCTTGAGCCGGGCCGACATCGCCAGCGAGATGCCGGTGTTGCCGGAGGTCGGCTCCAGGATCGTGCAGCCCGGCGTGAGCAGCCCGTCTTTCTCGGCCTGCTCGATCATCCACAGCGCCGGCCGGTCCTTGACCGACCCGGTCGGGTTGCGGTCCTCCAGCTTCGCCCAGACCCGTACGTCGGGGGACGGCGAGAGCCGGGGCAGACCCACCAGCGGGGTGTGCCCGACCGAGTCGATCAACGAGTCGAAGCGCATTCAGCGCGCTCCGCCCGCGACGGCCGGGAGCACGGTCACGGTGTCGCCGTCGGCGACGGGGGTGCCGAGCCCGCCGAGGAAGCGTACGTCCTCGTCGTTGAGGTAGACGTTGACGAAGCGGCGCAGCCCGGACCCGTCCACCAGCCGGTCCTTCAGACCGGGGTGGCGCGCCTCCAGGTCGCCGATCAGCTCTTCGAGGGTCGATCCCTTGGCGTTGACCGCCTTGGCGCCCTCGGTGTAGCTGCGGAGGATGGTAGGAATGCGGACCTCGATGGCCATGTCGGCTCAATCTCCTTGATCAGTGGTCGTCGTTATGGTGGGCGTCCACCTGCTCTGAACAGGGGCAGGCGGGCGACGATTCCAGCGGTCTTCTCCCCGGCGCCGAACAGGCGGCCGGATTCAGCGACAGTCGTAGACGACGACAGACGGCGTGTGCGCGAAGAGGAACGCCTGAACAGGAGATTCCGGGCGTACCCGGCGCGACAGGACAGCCGGTGACGACACGGGACGAGCGTCATCGTTAGCCATGGTTCAAGTTTAACCGTACGACTCTATGATCTTGACTTCCTCCTCGGTCACGACGCCGTCCACGATCCGGTAGGACCGGAAGGGCGCCTCCTCCTCGGAGGCGGTCGACACCAGCACATAGTGGGCGTCGGGCTCGGAGGCGTAGCTGATGTCCGTACGGGAGGGGTACGCCTCGGTGGCGGTGTGGGAGTGGTAGATCACGACAGGTACCTCGTCCCGGTCGTCCATCTCCCGCCACACGCGGAACTGCTCCATCGAGTCGAACCGGTAGAACGTCGGGGAGCGCTCGGCGTTCTCCATGGGGACGAACCGCTCGGGACGGTCGGACCCGGCGGGCCCGGCCACGACGCCGCACGCCTCGTCGGGGTGGTCGGCCCGGGCATGGGCCACGATCTTGTCGACCAGCTCGCGTGAGATCGTCAGCATGCTGGGAAACCTACCAAAGCGCCCTGACAAGGGTGTCCTGCAGGTAGGTCAGCCAGTCGTAGGTCACGAACGCCGGATAGCGGGGGTCGTCCTCGGACATCGAGGCGATCTCCTCGTGGACCTCCTCGGTGACCTCCAGCCGCACGCCGAGCGCGAGGCGGACGTCGTTGATCGCCCGCAGCCACGCCTGCCCCTGCTCGGCCGTCAGCGTCAGCCTGCCCGGCGCCGCCGTCTCCAGCAGCGTGGTCGCGTCGGCGCGCTTGCCGTCGCGCAGCGTCGCCTCCGTGTAGCGCCGGAACTCCTGCGCCGCGTCCTCGTCGTCGGCGTACGCCGAGGGGAACAGCCGCGCGAGCACGGGGTCGGCCGGCGGGGCCGCCGAGCCGATGCCCAGGGCGCGCTCCAGCGGGTCGTCGCCGGTGGTCCCCGGCTCGACCAGGCCGAGCACCTGCGACACCAGCGAGCGCAGGATCGACACCTCGCCCGCGTCGAGTTGGACGGTCACCCCGTCGCCCGCCGCCCGAAATCCCGTGCTCATCACGTGTCCTGCTGAATGGTCGCCCACAGGCCATAGGAGTGAAGGATCTGCACGTCCCGCTCCATCTCCTCCCGGGTGCCGCTGGCGACGACGGCCTTGCCCTTGTGGTGGACGTCCATCATCAGCTTCTCGGCCTTCTGCCGGGGATAGCCGAACACGGTCTGGAAGACGTACGTGACGTACGACATCAGGTTGACCGGGTCGTTCCACACGATCGTGAGCCACGGCAGATCGGGCCGCACGTCCGACGACGGACGCTCGACCTCGGCTGGAGCTGTGCTACCCACGTACCCATCCTGCACCACGACCGTCGTAGTCTTCGACACGTGCGCATGACCACGGGCACGGCCCTGCTGACCGACCAGTACGAACTGACGATGCTCCAGGCCGCGCTCGCCAGTGGCGCGGCCCACCGGCGGGCGGTCTTCGAGGTGTTCGCCCGGCGGCTCCCGGGGGGACGGCGCTACGGGGTGGTGGCCGGCACCGGGCGGTTCCTCGACGCGATCGAGGACTTCCGCTTCGAGGAGCAGGACATCGAGTTCCTGTGCTCCTCCGGGATCGTGGACGAGCCCACCGGCGAGTTCCTCGCCGGCTACCGCTTCTCGGGCAACGTGTACGGCTACCGCGAGGGCGAGGCGTTCTTCCCCGGCTCACCGATCATGGTGGTGGAGGGGACGTTCGCCGAGGCCGTGCTGCTGGAGACCGTGGCCCTGTCGATACTCAACCACGACTGCGCGATCGCGGCGGCCGCCTCCCGGATGGCCCAGGCGGCCAGCGACCGGCCGCTCATCGAGATGGGCTCGCGCCGCACCCACGAGTACGCCGCGGTCGCCGCCGCCAGGGCCGCCTACCTGTGCGGCTTCGCCTCCACGTCCAACCTCATGGCCGGCCACCTGCACGGCGTGCCGACCGCCGGCACCGCCGCCCACGCGTTCACCCTCCTGCACGACTCGGAGAAGGACGCCTTCCGGGCCCAGATCGACTCCCTCGGGCTCGGCACCACCCTGCTCGTGGACACCTACGACGTGGCGGACGCGGTACGCACCGCGGTGGAGCTGGCCGGGCCCGACCTCGGCGCGGTGCGCATCGACTCCGGCGACCTCGCGGTCGTGGCGGTGGAGGTGCGCCGCCTGCTCGACGAGCTGGGCGCGAGCCGCACACGGATCGTCGTCACCAGCGACCTGGACGAGTTCGCGATCGCGGCGCTGGCCGCGGCGCCGGTCGACGCCTACGGCGTCGGCACCGCCCTGTCCACGGGTTCCGGCCATCCGACGGCCAGCCTCGTCTACAAGCTCGTCGCACGGGAGGACCACACGGGACGGCTCCAGCCGGTCGCCAAGGCGTCGGTCGGCAAGCCGAGCGTCGGCGGGCGCAAGTGGGCCTACCGCAGGACCAGCGGCGGCACGGCGACCGCCGAGGTCGTCACCCGCGAGCCGGTGGAGACGGAGGACCGCCCGCTGCTGGCGGAACTCGTGCGGGACGGCAAGGTCGTCGAGCGCGAGAGCCTGGAGGCCGCCCGCGACCGCCACCGGGCGACTTTGGCCGAGTTGCCACTGGAAGCGTGCAGCCTCTCCCCCGGAGACCCCGCAGTCCCTACTATCTTCAAGTGATCGCGGGGGACCGGCGCATGAGGACGACGCCGGTCCTCCGTGATCGCCACTGTGAGGTGACCCCATGAAGACCGCGCTCGTCGTCGTGGACGTGCAGAACGACTTCTGTGAGGGCGGCAGCCTGCCGGTCGGCGGCGGCGCCGAGGTGGCCGCCGCGATCAGCCGGCACGTCCACGAGCACGCGTACGACCACGTGGTCGCCACCCGCGACTACCACGTCGATCCCGGGGCCCATTTCGCGGCCGAGCCCGACTTCGTGGACTCCTGGCCGCCGCACTGCGTGGTGGGCACCTCCGGCGCCGACTTCCACCCGGCCTTCGACACCGCGAAGGTCGAAGAGGTCTTCAGCAAGGGCGCGCGGCAGGCGGCCTACAGCGGGTTCGAGGGCGCCACCGCCGACGGCGTGGGCCTGGCCGCGTGGCTGCGCGAGCGCGGCGTGGAGGCCGTCGACGTCGTCGGCATCGCCACCGACCACTGTGTCCGGGCCACCGCCGTCGACGCGGCGGCCGACGGCTTCGCCGTACGGGTCCTGCTGGACCTGACGGCCGGCGTGGCCAGGGAGACGACCGAGTCGGCGCTCGCCCGCCTCGCCGAGGCCGGGGTGGAGCTCACCGGGGAGCCCGTCCTCCGCTCCTGATCCGCGAATCCGGCGACCCGGGCGGCTGAGCGGGGACACGCGCCGGATCGGACGTCAATGTCTTCACCACGAAGCGTCACGGGTGTATTACCTAGAGCGACGACCCTTCGTGGATTGGCGGCCCCGATGTTCGCGTTCCTGCTCGGCCTCACCTGGCTCGTCCTGACCCCGGTCTGCATCTGGCTGCTCTTCGGCCGCGGCCACCGGGGCGTGCTCCGCGTCACGGGCGCGCTGACGCTGGCGGCCCTGCAGGCGGTCACGATGATCGTGGGATTCGGCCAGGAGTCCGCCCGGGTCCCCGCCCAGACGGTCGCCGTACGCGACCCACGCGCCGGCGCCGATCAGCCGGCGGGCGACCAGGCCGCGCAGCCCCCTCGGGCGGCGGCGGCCGCGACACCGTCTCCGGCACCGGCACCGACACCGACACCGACACAGGGCGGCCCTCCCTCCTGCGACTCCCGCGTCCCCAACCCCGAGGCCGTACGATTGTCGTTCCACGGCAGGGCCCTGCACGGCCTCACGGTGTACTGGCCCGCGTCGCCCGCGCAGTGCGACACGGCGACGGTGGCCGTCCACCAGGCCGGGCACCGGCTGCGTATCTGGGTGCGCGAGGGCGTCGAGGCGAGGCAGCACGAGGGAGCGCGCAACGTTCCCGTACGCGTGGAGCAGGGCATGGCCTCCCTCAGCCTCCGGCTCAGCCCGGCCACCCGGCACCACCGGCGTTATGTGGCGATCGACGGCCACACCGGCGACAAGATCCCGTTGCGCTCCCGCACCTCCTGACGCGGCCACCGCCCGTTCGGTCTCAGCCGGCCGGCGTCGATGTGCTTGCGAACGGGCTGCCGGCGTCCGGCAGAGGTGCGCCGTCCGGCAGGGGCGGACGCTTGCCGGCCCGGTCATAGATCGCGGCGGTCCACCGGCCCGGTTGTCCGCCGGCCATGGCGGACAGCTGGTCGCGCACCTCGGGGCGCAGCAACGCCCGGCCCTGAGCGGACTCGTCGCACTCCTCCGGCATCTTCCGGCACGCCACCTCCCGGATCGGAGCGTCCGCGGGGAAGACCCAGACCTGGATGGACTGCGGGCGTTTCAGCCAGCCGGACGGCGCCGACTTCCGGTCGTGGTGCCCGCCCACCGACTCCCCGCACCGTCCGGCCGAGCCGCCCGTCTCGCCGCCCTTGAGCGGCATCGCCACGACGACCCACGCTCGCGGGTCGTCGCAGGCCACCTTGATCGCGGTGGAGTAACTGGTCGGGGTGAAGGTCAACCTCTGCCCGGCGCCCACCGTCTCGAACCGCCCTGTATAGATGGGACGGAGGTCGAACTTCTCGGCTCCCAGCACCACGGGAAACCTGTCGGGGAGCTTCGGCCAGCGCGCGGGCTGGGCGGAGCCGGTGGGCCGCGCGGCGACCGTCGTCCGGTCGGCCCCGGAGCGGCCGGTCAGCAGGCCGTTTCCCAGCGCGAAGGCGGCGACCGTGAAGGCCACCGCGGCTCCGGCCGTCGCGGCCCGCCGAGTCCGGCGCATGCGTCGGCCCCGCCGCACGATCGCGTCGAGAGGGGCGGCCGGTTCCCCGCCGTCGCGTTCCCGGCCGTGCTCATCCAGCAGCGTGCGCAGGTCGCTCTCGGTGTACCTCATCGCTGGGCCCTCTCCATGGTCATGGTCTGGATGTCCGGATCGACGCGAAGGCGGCCGAGGGCCCGGCTGAGCTGGGTCTTCACCGCTCCCAGTGAGCAGCCGACGATGTCGGCGACCTGGGTGAGCGTCCGTCCCTCGTAGTAGTGCAGGACGATCACCGCGCGCTGCCGCGGGGAGAGCGCGCCGATCGCGCTCCACAGCGCGACCTGATCGGCCACCTCCGCCGCCGTGTCGCGGGGGTCGGCCGCCTCGGGGATCGTCTCGGCCGGGATCTCCCCGCGCCAGCGCCTGCGCCACCAGGAGGCGTGGGTGTTCACGATGATGCGATAGACGTAGGGGTCGGGGTTGCCCTCGATCCGCCGCCAGGCGACCCATGCTTTCGCCAGCGCGGTCTGCACCAGGTCCTCGGCCGTACCCCAGTCCCGGGCGAGGAGATACGCCATCCGGCACAGCCGTAGATGCCGCTGTGCCACGTATTCGGCGAACCCGTCGTCCATCGATCATCTCCGTCTCGTCGTCTCCGGCGATGACTACGCCCCGGGAGGCGGGATCGGATGACAGACGAAATCACGGAAGAGACCGGCCCGCCCGGCATCCGGGCTCGGACCGCGTGCTGGGCAGGCCGGGCGCGCCGCCTCAGACTTTGGGGCAGGCGGGCCCGGCGGGGGTCACCTGCGCTGGGTGGCCCACTTGCGGATCATCGCGATGCGTTCGCGGACCTGCTCGGCGGTGGCCTGAGCGATGGCGGGGCCGCCGCAGGCGCGGCGCAGCTCGGCGTGGATGACGCCGTGCGGCTGGCCGGTGCGGTGGTTCCACGCGCCGACGAGGCCGTTCAGCTCCTTGCGGAGCTCGGCGAGTTGCTCGTGCGGCGCGAGGGCGGGGGCGCTGTCCTCGCTCCCCTTCTTGGTCTTGCGCTTGGCCGCCTGCTGGTCGGCCTGGCGCTTGCGCAGCAGTGAGGCCACCTGGTCGGGCTCCAGCAGGCCGGGCAGGCCGATGAAGTCCTCCTCCTCGGGCGAGCCGGGCGCGGCGGCGGTGCCGAACTCGCCGCCGTCGAACAGCACCCGGTCGAAGGTCGCGGACGCCTCCAGCGTCTGGAAGGGCAGCTCGTCGCCGAGCGCGTCGGGCTGCTTCTTCTCCTGCTGGGCCTGCTCGAGCAGCATGTCGTCGAGGCCGTCCTCGTCGCGGCGGCGGCCCAGCACGTGGTCGCGCTCGGCCTCCATCTCGCCCGCGAGGCCCATCAGGACGGGCACCGAGGGCAGGAAGACCGACGCGGTCTCCCCTCGCTTGCGGGCGCGGACGAAACGCCCGACGGCCTGGGCGAAGAACAGCGGGGTCGAGGTGCTCGTGGCGTAGACCCCGACGCACAGCCGGGGAATGTCGACGCCCTCGGAGACCATCCGGACCGCGACCAGCCAGCGCCGGTCGGAGGTGGCGAAGTCCTTGATCTTCTTGGAGGCGCCCGGGTCGTCGGAGAGCACGACCTCGGCCCCTTCCCCGGTCACCGTGCGGATGTGCCGGGCGTAGGCGCGGGCCGACTCGTGGTCGGAGGCGATGACCAGCCCGCCCGCGTCGGGAACGCCCCGCCGCACCTCGGTGAGGCGGCGGTCGGCCGCGTGGATGACCTGGCGGATCCAGTCGCCCTTGGGGTCGAGGGCGGCCCGCCACGCCTGCGAGAGCTGGTCCTTGGTTAGCGGCGTGCCGAGAGTGGCGGCGATCTCGTCGCCCGCGCGGGTGCGCCACTTCATCTCTCCCGAGTACGCCAGGAAGATGACCGGCCGGACGACGTTGTCGGCCAGAGCCGGGCCGTACCCGTAGGAGTAGTCGGAGACGCTCCGCATCGCCCCCTCGCCGTCCTCGACGTAGGTGACGAACGGGATCGGGCTGTCGTCGGACCGGAAGGGCGTGCCGGTCAGCGCGAGTCGTCTGGTCGCGGGCTCGAACGCCTCGCGGACGCCGTCGCCCCACGACTTCGCGTCGCCGGCGTGGTGGATCTCGTCGAAGATCACCAAAGTCTTGCGCGCCTCGGTGCGGGCCCGATGCAGCGCCGGGTGCATCGCGATCTGCGCGTACGTGACCGCGACCCCGACGTAGTCGCGCGAGGTGGCGCCCTGGCTGTTCTTGAACTCGGGGTCGATGCCGATCCCGACCCGGGCCGCGGCGTCGGCCCACTGCCGCTTGAGGTGCTCGGTGGGGGTGACGATCGTCAGCGCGCGCACGACCCCGCGGCTGAGCAGCTCGCTGGCGATCCGCAGCGCGTACGTCGTCTTGCCGGCGCCGGGGGTGGCGACGGTCAGGAAGTCGCGCGGCTCACGGCTGAAGTAGAGGTCGTAGGCCTGCTGCTGCCATGCGCGCAGCTTCGGGGCGGTGCCCCAGGCGGCTCTGTCGGGGTAGGACGGGGAGAGGTGGGACGCGGCCGAAACGCTCAACGACGCCTCCCCGAACTCATCGGAACACTGGTGTCTCTATCGGTTCGCTCCCTCACAGTGGATTCAGACTAGCCCGCCGGACCGACAAGACGTGCCGCCCACGCGCAGGGTGGTCCGAAATAGCCCGGTGTGGCAATCCCCACAGTGTCGGATCGGGCGCCATGGTGAGCGGTCCGTTCCGTACCGGCCGAGCCGCCGCCCGAGACCGCGCATCGGCACGAGCCTCTGGCAAACGATCGGGGCGGAGACCTGCGGAGCCGTCCGGCATCCGCGGGTCCCCGCCCCCATCGGCTAGCCGATGTCGCTCGTCGTCACAGACGCGTCGCCTTGGTGCAGTCGACGGCGGTCAGCGGAAGGGTCGAGGCACCGCTTGTGCTCGCGACACTGCAGTCCGAGTAGTAGATGCCCCCGTCGGCCTTCCGCACGGTGACCCTCAGCCGCCCCGCCGGGATGCCACTCGCCGCGAGGTTGGAAAGAGTGGTGGTGCCGTTGGGCGTGAACCCGGTGCTCGGCGAGGGAGCCAGCGTGATGTCGTACAGGTATCCCGGGCTGAACACCGAGCTGAGGTCGGCCCAGCCCGTGCCGTCGTTGACGAACACGCGACCCCTGCGCGCCGATCCGGTGAAGGTGTTCGAGGTGAGCGGGGTCACGGCGGTCCCGGTCGATGCCGGCACGCTGAAAGTCGTGACGACGTTCGCCGAGTCGAGGCGCGGGTAGGGAATGGTCTTCTTCTCCCCGCCCTGCGGGTTCGTCGTCGGCTGCGTGGCGGGGGCGGTCTTCGTTGTGGTGGCGCTCGCCGCGATCGAGCCCGACAGCCCAACCGTCGCGCAGGTCACCACCGCCGCGGCGGACCACATCAGCAGGCGACCGGCGCCACGCGAACCAGAGGCCGAGCTGCTCCTACGAGAAATCAATTTGATTTCCCCCCATGGTGAGAATTGGTCTTTCCGGGTCACCGCGTTTTCGTGCGATGCGACATCGAAGATACCTGGCCGGTGAAACGGGGGCAGCGCGACACTTATCGGATACCGGCAAACAGATGTCACGTCTATCTCAAAGCCGTTTGGGCGAAAACGGCCACCTACCGTCATATCGGCCGCTGTTCACGCTTGTCCCGGCGGTCACCGGAGACAGGAGACGAAGATGGGGCCGATACAAGTCATTGTCGGAAACAACCGCGACGGCCCGCAGGAGATGATGACTCCTGCGGGCCGTGGGTTCGTGGTCGTGAATTCGTCCTGTCCGCCGTCAGTCGCGCAGACGCTGCCAGGGGCTGCACGGCAAGGGCGCGGGCGCCTGCGGAAGAGCGTTCCTCACGTCGCAGATCGTGAAGAAGATGTTGCTGTCGGACGTCCGCGCGACGATCGCGAGGGTCCCGCCGGTTGCCGATCCGGCGTCCTCGGTCGCGGTGATGTTGGTCACGAAAGCTCCCCGGCTGCCCGGCACGCGCCGCAGGCTCTGCCAGCCGAGCGGCTCGCTCCGCGGGTCGAAGACGAACGGGGCCCCGTTGTTGGCGGACACGGCGAAGTTGACCGGACCGCCCGGCATGCCCCGCGAGACGATGGTGGCGTCGAGCCACCGGATCGGCTCCTTCCCGCCCTTCGGATCGTTCCCGTCGAGGTGAAGCGGCACCGAGGCCGGCGCGGTGAGCTGGTGGTCGGCGGCGGGCCTCGTCGTCGCGGTGTCGGCACTGGCGGCCAGCGGAGCCGACAGTCCCACAAGCGCGCCGGCCACCGTCGTCGCGGCGGCCCAGGTAAGGAGGCGACCGACGGTGTGCGGGCCTGAAACCGAAGTGCTCCTACGAGAAATCAATTGATTTCCCTCCCAATGACGAGAATTGGACTTTCCGGGTCACCGCGTTTTCGAGCGATGCAGCCCCGAAGCTACCTCTTCACGGGAACGGAGGCCCTGAGACACCTTTCGGTGCACGGCAAACATAAGTTACGCCTAGTTCAAAGCCGACTACTTTCTATAAATCTTTTCCACGCCCGCCCGCCTCGTCGCCTTTGTGTGGCGATTCACGACGCTTCCCGCCGACTGCCGGAGCCGTTCCGATACGCCCGGATTTGGCGGTGCGACCGCGACACCCGCCACGAACAAATCAAGCTCTCGGTCAGGAGCGGCCATCCCGGCGTGGCGAGCGAACATCATCGCGGCCATGCGCCGTAGAACAGGATCGCCATCTCGATAGGAGGCCCACATGCTGTTCACGCGTTGGATCGCAGACATGACAGAGAACCCGCGAAGGGAGACGCGCAGCCGGTCAGTCACGGCAGCGGCCGTCGTCGCGGCCGGCCTGGTGCCCCTGACCGCCCTGCCCGCCCTCGCGGCGCAGCAGACGCACGATCGCCGAGACGGCGCGCGGATCAGCGTCGTCGGAGAACCGGAACCGACCACACTGCTGGCCAACCCCGGATCGTTCGGACCCGCCGACGTTCCCACCCCGGCGCCCGGCTCCGGGGGGCTCGGATCCACCACATCCGGCACCCGGTCGTTCGGTCCCGCCGACGTTCCCACCGCACCGGGCGGCAGCGGATCATCCGGAGCCGCCGGCTTCGCCAATCAGCCGGGTCGGTGAACGACCCCATCCCGGGCCACCGGGACTCGCGGCCGCACGCCGGCTGAGAACCGGATGGCCGATCTGGCGATGTCGTGATCTCGTCGTGCGGGTCGTCATGCGCTGAGCCGCGTCTACGGCGGGGAACCGCGTCAGCCGATCTGCCGAAAGAAGCCACGGCCTCTCGGCGACCAGGCGTTCGAGCGCCCTGATCTCCGGGAGGCCGCAGTCATGCCGTCCGTCCCCGCGACGGCGGACCGGGCGGGTGGTCAGCGGGCTCCCCACATCAGGCCCTCGATCTCCGCGCGCGACTGGGGGCGGTCGGGATGGGCCAGCCCGAGCAGGACCGTGCTGCCGCCGTCCGGCCGGGTCAGCAGGGTCACCCGCATGAAGGCGGGCTCGTTCACCACGTCGCTGTACTCGGCGCGTACGGCCCGCGTGTGACCCGGCCGCCCGCCGACGGTCACCGCGCGGTCGTCCAGCACCTCGACCTTGTCCCCGTGCAGCAGCAACTGCGCGTAGAGATCGCTCAGGTCGATGACCGCCGAACGCAGGTTGGGCGGGTCCACCCGGTCGCCGGAGCGGGCCATGACCGTGGCGCTGTCCCCGCGCGCGGCGACCGAGGTGAAGCCGGTCACGGGCGCGACCACTCCCTCCCGCCACTCCGGCGGCAGCGTGTAGGAGACCCCGGCGATCTGGTCGTCGATCACCGTGGGGGGCGCGCTCTCGGCCCGGTGCAGGACCGTGACGACCACCGCGCCGATGACGGCGGCCGAGCAGACCAGCGCGAGGCCGCCGACGAGAAGGCGCCGCAGCCACCGCGGCATCGGGCGGGGAGGCGTCTCGGGCGCACGGTAGCGGCGGGCCGACGGGGGCAGGTCGTCCTCGGGCTCCGGGGACTCCAGGTCCAGCGAGGGCCAGACCGGGCGGTCGGCCTGCCGCCGTTCGGAGACCGGCGCGCCGTACAGGCCGGTAAGGCTCTCCTCTGCGGGGTTCCGGTCCGGCTCACGGCCGCCGTACGGCCGTGTGGGCCACTGGGGGGGCGACGCCGGCGTGGACGACCGCGGCGACCCGCCCGGGGCGCCGTACGGGCGGGTGAGGCCCTCCTTGGACGGCGGGGACTCCTCCTCGGCGGGGGGCCAGACCCGGCGCATCCACTGGTCATCCACAAAGCCTCCCCGGGCGGCCTGGCCGGGCGCGTGGGACGGAACCGGCGAGCGACTTCGGCGCTCAGGACCGGGCGTGAAGCTTCGTGACCATGAACGCTGCTGTGGAGTTACTCACACCCGCGCCGCGACGTCAACGGCTCCGGCCGATTCGTCATCGCCCTGTTCCTCCTGACGATTCCTCATCGCCCTGTATGTCGTCGGCCGGGCCCTCAAGGCCCTGTGCGGCGAGGCTCGGCATGGAGTCGTCGTTCGTGCTGCCGTTCGTGGTGCCGGTGGGGCCGTCCGCGCCGTCCGCGGCGACCCCCTGAAGCCCAGCGGCGGCGGCTTTCTGCAGCCCCGCGTCGGCTCCCTGCGGCGCGGGGCGGCGATAGGCGTCCCACATCTGGTGGACCCGTACGCCCTGGCCCGCGGTGAACTCGCGCATGCAGCGGTCCTGGGCGTAGTCCATGAAGTTGTGCGTCGGATCGCCACCCGGGGCGGGGCAGGTGTCCTTCTTGGAGGGGCAGCCGTTCGTCGGGTACGCCTCGGCGGGAGTGTCGTCCACCGAGTCGCCCGGGGCCTTGCAGCCGTTCTCGAAGGTGTGCAGCAGGCCCAGCCAGTGGCCGATCTCGTGCACGGCCGTGAAGCCTCTGGCGAAGTCGCGCAGCGGGCCGCCGGGGACGCTCCGCCAGTCGATCACCACGCCGTCCAGCACGGGCTCGTCGTCGTACCAGTACGGATAGGTGGAGTAGCCGAGCACGAGCCGGCTCAGCTGCGCGATGTACAGGTTGAGCGTCTCGGGACCCCCGACCCGCAGCTTCTTCTTCATCGGCTCCTCGTAGCCGAGGGGGTCGCGGAACCAGCTCCGGTTGTCGGTGTGCGTGATGCCCTTGAGCTCGAAGCGCACGCCGGTGTCGGCCCCGCCGTACCCGCCGGAGTAGGCGGTGTTCAGCACGGCGATCTGCCGGGAGACGGCGGCGTCGGGCAGGCCGAGCGCGTGGTCCCTGATGATGTGCACCCACACAGGAACGGTGATCCGCTCGACGGCCCGGGGAACGCTCCGCCGGTCGTTCGCACCGCTCCCCGGCCGCGCCGTGACCCCAGGCCGCGCCGTGACTCCGGGCTGCGCCGTGACTCCGGGCTGCGCCGTGACTCCGGGCTGCGCCGTGGCCCCCGGCTGCGCGGTTGCTCTCGGCTGGGCGGTTGCTCTCGGCTGCGCTGTGCCGATCCTTCGGGCCAGGTCGGCCGCCATCCGGGCGACCTCGTCCGGCCCCGGCTCACGCGGCTCCAGGGCGTGCGTGAGCGCACCCAGGCCGTGCCGGCGCCGCGGAACGGCGTGGTGGGCGAGGCAGGTGTCCGGCCTGGAGGCCGATGATTCGCGCGGTCCGGCGCCGCCGAGACCACCGGTCGCCCGGGAGCCGGCGGACGCCGGGGCGGCGCAGGCGCCGCCCAGCGCGTAAAGGCATGCAAGGAAGACGGCGATGGGTCGCCGAACCATTCGTTCCCCCGATACGGCTGGTCAGAAGGCAGACCCTAGCCGTCGGGGGGGCGATGATCCCGTATCGACACTCACTCGCCGGAGGGCTCGCCCTTGGGCAACCCCTCGTAGATCTCCTTGCACTCCGGGCAGACCGGGTACTTCTTCGGGTCGCGGCTGGGCACCCAGACCTTGCCGCACAGGGCCCGCACCGGCGCGCCGGTCACGTAGCTCTCAGTGATCTTGTTCTTGTCGGCGAAGTGCGAGAAGCGCTCGTGGTCACCGTCGCCGTGCGAGAGCCGGGGTGTTACGTCGCTCTCGGGAAGAATCTTCGTGCCGCTCACGGATACCAAGTCTACTGAGCGAGCAGGCACCTGCGGCCCGGACGCGCGTACGGCCCCCGCCGGGGTGGCGGGGGCCGTACGGAACGGACCTGGCGTCAGCCCATGTGGACCGGGGCGCCCTCGGTCTTGCGGCCGGCCTTGACGAACAGGGCCAGGGCCGCCGCGACGAGGGCGACCGCCGTGCTCACGAGGAAGCCGAGGTGCAGGCCGTCCATGAAGGACAGGTGCGCCGCGTCGGAGACCGTCTTGGCCACCTGGGCCGGGAGCCCGGGCGGGGCCTGGCCCACCGAGGCCAGGGCCTTCAGTCCCGCCATCTCCGCGGGCTTGAGGCCCTGCGCCACCGGGCCGAGGTGCCCGGGCAGCACGTCGGCCACCTTCGCGGACACGACCGCGCCCAGGATGGCGGTGCCGAGGGCGCCGCCGACCTGCATCGCGGAGTTCTGCACGCCGCCCGCGACGCCGCTCAGCTCCTCCGGCGCGTTGCCCACGATGATCTCGGTGGCGCCGACGAACACCGGCGACAGGCCGAACGCGAGCAGCACGAACGGGATCGCGCTGTCGGCGAAGGCGGCATCGACGCTGAGCCGCGACATGAGGAACATCGCGAAGGCGCTGATCACCATGCCGCCCGCGATGGTGATCTTCGGGCCGAGCTTGCCGATGAGGATGCCCGCGACGGGCGAGGCGACGATCATGCCGGCGCTCATGGGCAGCATCCGCAGACCGGAGTCGAGCGGCGTGAGCCCGTGCACGCCCTGGAAGAAGAACGTGAGGAAGAACATCGCGCCGAACATCGCGAACGACATGAGGATCATGAGGACGGTCCCGATCGAGACCGAGGCGTTGCGGAACAGGCTCAGCGGCAGCAGCGGCTCGCGCGCCTTCGACTGCCAGAACAGGAACACGGCCCCGAACACCACGGCGCCGGTGAGGAAGAGGATCGTCTGGGCGTCGCCCCAGCCCAACTCGGGAGCCTTGATGATGGCCCACACCAGATCGAACATCACCCACGTCAGCAGCACAACGCCGAGCCAGTCGACCTTGGACAGTATCTGCGCCTTGCTCTCCCGCAGCGTCCACAGCCCGAAGGCCAGGGCCGCCGCGCCCACCGGCACGTTGATGAAGAACACGGACTGCCAGCTCACGTTCTCCACCAGGAGGCCACCGACGATCGGGCCGGCCGCGCTCGACAGACCGATGATCGCGCCCCACGCGCCCATCGCCATGTTGAGCTTCTCACCGGGGAACGCCAACCGGAGCAACGCGAGCGCGGCGGGCTGGAGCAGCGCGCCGAACAGGCCCTGCAGCACGCGCAGCGCGATCAGCACACCCACCGAGGACGACAGGCCGATGGCGAGCGAGGTAAGCGCGAAGCCGGCGACACCGATCAGGAACACCCGCTTGTGCCCGAAGATGTCGCCGAGCTTGCCGGCGGTGATCAGGAAGACCGCCAGCGCGAGCAGGTAACCGCTGGTCACCCACTGCAGGTCCGACAGCGTCGCCTTGAGTTCGACCCCGATGACCGGGTTCGCGATCGCCACGACCGTGCCGTCGAGCATGACCATGATCACGCCGAGCGAGACGGCGAGCAGCGTGAGCCATGGATGCCCCTGGCCTCGTCCTGGAGGCGCGTCGGCGTCCACCGATACGGCTTGAGTCATGGAGATTCCCCCTTAGCACCACTGTGTCGACCGGCAGTAATTTATGTCAGTCGATGACAGATGACAAATCCTTTTATCCGACATACGGTGACATCTGAGAGTTTGTGAACCGGCAGTTTCGAGGAGGTGACCGCCGTGGGTCTACGCGAACGCAAGAAGCAGCGGACGCGGGACGCTCTGATCGACGCGGCCCTCGACCTCTTCCTCACCAGGGGCTACGAGGCGACCACGATCGACCAGATCGCCGCCGAGGTGGAGGTCTCGCCCAGGACGTTCTTCCGGTACTTCGCGTCGAAGGAGGACGTGGCGCTCTCGCTGACCGCCGACGAGCAGGAGATGTTCCTCACCGAACTGGTCTCACGGCCGCTGTCGGAGTCGCCGTTCACCTCGCTGACTCAGTCGATGCGCGCCATGCTGGGCATCCTACGAGAGATCGACGGCGCCGAGGCGAGCAGGATCATGAAGGCCCAGCGACTCGTCCACACCACTCCTCCCCTGCTCGCGGGCGCCATGCGGTTGATCAGGCAGAACGAGCGCAGGCTGGTCGCCGAGGTGGCCCGCAGGATGGGGGCGGCGCCGGACGACCTGCAGCCGCAGTTCATCGTGTCGGTCTTCGTCAGTATCGGCCTGCTCTGCATGAACGGGCCCACGGAGGACCTCCACGGCCTGGCACGCCGATATGAGGACCTGCTCGCGCTGGCCGAGCGTTCCCTGTGTCCCGGCTGGGACCAGCCCGTACGCTCCGGGGCGGCCGAGCCCGCCTCGGCCCCGGGCTGACACCTCGGCGCGTCATCACAGCAGGACGACGCAGCCGCGCTCACGCAGCGGGCGGACGCAGGCGGGAACCTCGTCGAACTTGATCCAGCGCAGGTCGAGCTTCTCCAGCCGCGGCAGCTCCGCGAGCCCGCCGGGCAGCGTGGAGAGGCGGGTCGCCCGCAGGTCGAGGTGGGTCAGCTCCGTCAGGCGTACGACGGAGCCGGGCAGCCGTTCCAGGGGGTTGCCGCGCAGGTCCAGGTGACGCAGCGCGCGCAGCCCTCCGATCGCCTCGGGCAGCGCGGCGAGGCGGTTGTTCCTGAGGTGCAGTTCGCGCAGCCCGGTCAGGCGCCCGATCGTCTCCGGCAGCGTGGTCAACCGGTTGTCGTGAGCCCGCAGCTCGTGCAGGCCGGTCATGCCGCCGATCGACGCGGGCAGCGCGGCCAGCCGGTTCTCCGCGAGGTTGAGATAGCCGAGCCGGTCGAGCCGCCCCAGCGAGGCGGGCACCGACGTGAACCCGTTGTCGCTCAGGTAGAGGTAGTCCGTGAGGCAGGGCAGGTCGCCGATCTCCGCGGGCACCTCGCGCAGCCGGTTGTGCCCCAGGTCGAGCATGCGCAGCTCGCGAAGGCGGCCGAGGCCGGGAGGAAGGTCGGCGATCTCGTTCTCCGCCAGGTTGAGCGACCGCAGCCGGCCGAGCCGCCACAGTGCGTCCGGCACCGCGGTCAGCGCGTTGCGCCCCGCACTCAGGTGTTCGAGCGAGGCGAGGCGGCCCAGTCCGGGCGGGAGGGCCGCGATCCGGTTGCCGTAGAGCAGCAGGACCCGCAGCCGCTCCAGGCGCCCGATCCAGCCGGGCAGCGTCGTGAGCGCGTTCCCGTCGAGGTCGATGTGGCGCAGCGTCGCCATCTCGCCCACGGCCGCGGGCAGCGACGGCAGCCCCGCACCGGGCGCCACCAGGGCGACGGGCACGCCGCCGGCGAACCGTACGGCGCCCGGGGGCGCCCAACGGGGTTCGGGCACGCTGAGATCGGGCATGGCAGCCGACTCTACAGACGGCCTCCGCACCCCCCGCGCGGAGGCCGCTCGGTGAACGTTTCATCGGGATGACACGGCCCAGGTGAGGGCCCGCGGCGGGAGATCGCGCTGGTCCGATGGCACGCGCTGCCGAACCGGTTCAGTAGGGCCGTGCCCGTCGGTGAGCGCGCGAGTGCCGTCTCCTGTACGGTCCCGGCTCCCCCTGCCTATGGTGCGTGCGGCGCTTCCATCGGCGCCGAGTCCCCCCACCCGAGGTACAGAATGAGAACACGTTTCATCGCCGCGGGCGCGGCCCTCCTCGCCCTCCTGATGTCGGTGGTCGCGATGACCCAGAACGCGCAGGCCGCCACCGGACTCCATGTCAGCGGCACGAAGGTGCTCGAAGCCAACGGAAACCAGTTCATCATGCGGGGCACCAGCCACGCCCACACCTGGTATCCGAGCCAGACGAGCTCGTTCGCGAACATCAAGTCCCTGGGCGCGAACACCGTCCGCGTCGTGCTGAGCGGCGGCCGCTGGACGGCCAACTCGGCGAGCGACGTCGCCAACGTCATCTCCCTGTGCAAGCAGAACCGGTTAATCTGCGTGCTCGAGAACCACGACACCACCGGCTACGGCGAGCAGAGCGGCGCGTACACGCTCGACCAGGCGGTCGACTACTGGGTCGGCCTCAAGAGCGTGCTGACCGGCCAGGAGAACTACGTCGTCATCAACATCGGCAACGAGCCGTACGGCAACAACAACCCGTCCGCCTGGACCAGCGCGACCAAGAGCGCGATCAGCAGGATGCGGGCGGCCGGATTCCAGCACCTGCTGATGGTCGACGCGCCGAACTGGGGCCAGGACTGGCAGTTCGTCATGCGCGACAACGCCGCATCGGTCTTCGACAGCGACCCCCAGAAGAACACCGTCTTCTCGATCCACATGTACGGCGTCTTCGACACGGCGGCCGAGGTCACCGGCTACCTCCAGGCGTTCCAGACCGCCGGCCTGCCGCTGGTGATCGGCGAGTTCGGCAACATGCACTCGGACGGCGACCCGGACGAGGACACGATCATGTCGCAGGCCCAGTCGCGGGGCGTTGGCTACCTCGGCTGGTCGTGGAGCGGCAACGGCGGCGGCGTCGAATACCTGGACCAGGTCACGAACTTCAACGTCAACCAGCTCACCTCCTGGGGCCAGCGGCTCTTCAACGGCGCCAACGGCATCAAGTCGACCGCGAAGGAGGCGACGATCTACAGCGGCCAGCCGCCGGTGAGCCCGTCGGCCAGCCCGTCCGCCTCCCCCAGCCCGTCCGCGTCCCCCAGCGCCTCGCCGAGCGCGTCCCCGAGCCCGAGCCCCAGCCCGTCCCCGAGCGGCGGCGCCAAGGGCTGCTCGGCGACGTACAAGGTCGCCAACCAGTGGGGCGGCGGCTTCCAGGGCGAGGTGACCGTCAACGCCGGCTCCAGCGCCATCTCCGGCTGGACCGTGACCTGGACGTACGCCAACGGCCAGACGATCACCCAGGTGTGGAACGCCACGGTGACGTCGAGCGGATCGTCGATCACCGCCAAGAACGTGAGCTACAACGGCGGCCTCGGCGCCGGAGCGTCCACCTCGTTCGGGTTCCTCGGCTCCTGGAACGGCACCAACGCGGTGCCGGCGGTGAGCTGCACCGCGAGCTGAGACGCCTCACCCATGTGGCCGGGCGCGCTCCCCGCGCCCGGCCTCCGCGTGTCACCGCCTGTCACCGCGCGGCCCGGGCGGGGCGTGCCGGGGGGATCAGTTGAGCAGGGGGTCGTCGGGGAAGGTGGCGACCAGTGCGAGGTCCCCCTTCTGCCTGCGCAGCACGGTGCGCCACAGCGTGGCCGGGTTCGGGTGGAAGGTGTCCCCCGGCTCGGAGTCCACGACGTACCAGGCGCCCTCCTGGAGCTCGTTCTCGAGCTGTCCCCCGGTCCAGCCCGCGTAGCCCGCGAAGATCCGCATCTGGGAGATCTCCCCCGCCAGGATCTCCGGGGGCGCGTCGAGGTCCACCGTGCCGAGGCGTGAGACCGCCGCCCTGCCCTGCAGCCGGCGCCAGCCCAGCGGCTCCTCGCCGCTGAGCACGACGGCGAGCGCGAGCGCGCTGTCCGTCTGCACCGGGCCCCCCTCGAAGAGCACCGGAGGACCCGTGACCAGGGCGTCCCAGGATGGTAAGACCTGGGTCACGGCGATCTCGCTGGGCCGGTTGAGCACCACACCCAAAGTGCCGCCGTCCTCGTCGTGCTCCAGGACGAGCACCACGCTACGCCGGAAGTTGGGGTCGTCGAGCAGTGGCGTCGCTACAAGCAACCCGCCGACGTAGATCGCCTCCGCCATACATCCCATCATGAGGGAGGATTGCGGATTCGTGTACGCCGACCCCGGTTTGCCGCGTCATATTACTTATCGTGACGGCGCCGTCACCGATCGGTGGCCGATCAGGCCTCGGTGAAGCCGCGTGCCTTGCCCCCGGCCGACTCTCGTACGGCCGCCGCCACCGCGTTGGCCACGTCGGGGTGGAAGACGCTGGGGATGATGTAGTTGGGACCGAGCTCCTCGCTTGACACGACCGCGGCCAGCGCGCGGGCCGCCGCGAGGAGCATCTCCGGCGTGACGCCGTCCGCCTGGGCGTCGAGCAGGCCGCGGAACACGCCCGGGAACGCCAGCACGTTGTTGATCTGGTTGGGGTAGTCCGACCGGCCCGTGGCCACGACCGCCGCGTGCTCGCGGGCGTCGTCCGGGGAGACCTCCGGCTCGGGGTTGGCCAGCGCGAACACCACCGCGTCCTTCGCCATGGCGGCGACGTCGTCCCCGGTCAGGATCCCCGGCGCGGAGACGCCGATGAAGACGTCGGCGCCCTTGACCGCGCCGCGCAGGTCGCCGCCGTACCCCTCGCTGTTGGTGTGCTCGGCGATCCACCGCAGCGAGTCGTCGAGATCGTCGCGGCCCAGGTGCACCGCCCCGCGGTAGTCGCAGACGACGACGTTCCTCGCCCCGGCCGCCATCAGCAGGCGCAGGACGGCGGTGCCGGCCGCGCCGGCGCCGGCCATCGCGATCCGCACCTCGGAAAGCTCCTTGCCGACGACCTTCAGCGCGTTGGTCAGCGCGGCGAGCACGCAGATGGCGGTGCCGTGCTGGTCGTCGTGGAAGACCGGGATGTCGAGCAGCTCACGCAACCGGCGCTCCACCTCGAAGCAGCGCGGCGCCGAGATGTCCTCCAGGTTGATGCCGCCGAAGCCCGGCGCGATGGCCCGCACGGTCGCGACGATCTCGTCCACGTCCTGCGTGTCGAGGCAGATGGGCCAGGCGTCGATGCCGGCGAACCGCTTGAACAGGGCGGCCTTGCCCTCCATCACCGGCAGTGCGGCGGCGGGGCCGATGTTGCCGAGGCCGAGGACGGCCGAGCCGTCGGTGACGACGGCGACCGAGTTCCGCTTGATCGTGAGGCGGCGGGCGTCCTCGGGGTTGCGCGCGATCGCCAGGCTGACCCGCGCCACCCCCGGGGTGTACGCCATCGACAGCTCGTCGCGGTTGCGCAGGGGAACCTTCGACTGCATCTCGATCTTGCCGCCGAGGTGCATGAGGAAGGTCCGGTCGGAGACCTTGTGGATCGCGACACCCTCGACCGCGCCGAGGCTGTCCACGATCGCCTGCACGTGGTCGGCGTCCTTGGCCGCGCACGTCACGTCGATGCGGAGCTTCTCGTGACCGGCGTTGGTCACGTCGAGGGCGGTCACCACGCCGCCCGCGTTCTCCACCGCGTGGGTGAGCAGGCTGACCGCCTTGCCCCCTGCGGGCACCTCGAGGCGCACGGTGATCGAGTAGGACACGCTGGGCACGGTGGCCACGTCTATCCGCTCCTTTGCGGGTGATGCCTGGCCGTGCTCTCCCGGCTGCTCCAGTGGGGCGCGGCCTCCGCGGGGCGGCCACGCTCGCGCATCCGGCTGGACGGCTCATGGGTGCTATCCATCGTGCCATCCTCGGCGGGGTGTTTCAGCCCCTACCCGTGCTGTTCCGCCACGCGCCGTCCCCCGCCCGCGCGCCGCCGTGCCGCCAGGGCCGGGCGGGCGCGGGCGGGAACCGGTCAGAAAAGCGCGCTGGCCAGCGCCCTGCGCGCCCGCGTCACGGACGGGTCGTCTGCGGGCAGCGCGTCGAACAGCCCCAGCAGGTGGACGCGCGCCTTGTCCCTGTCGGCGCCCCGGGTGCGCCGCACGAGCGCGACGAGCCGGTCGAACGCCTCGTCCACCTGGCCGTTCACCATCTCCAGGTCGGCGGCCTGCGTCTGCACGTCCACGTCGTCGGTGTTCCCGGCGGCCCGGCGCAGCACGTCGGCCGGATCGAGGTCCTGCGTGCGCCGCAGCAGCCCGACCCCCGCGAGGCCGATCTTCGCGCCCTCGTCCGACGGCGACCTCGCCAGCAGGCGCTCGAACGCCGCGGCCGCGGCGTCCAGGTCGCCCTTCTCCACGGCCTGCTCGGCCGCCAGGAGCTCGGGGTCGACCGGCGGCTCGGCGGGCTGGTCCTCGCCCGGCGCGGCCGGCTCCATGCCGAGCTGCTCGAACACCTGCGCCAACGCCTGCCGGAGCTGCGACTCCGGCAACGGGCCCTCGAACAGGGGCATGAGCTGCCCCTGGAAGGCCAGATAGACGGTGGGCACGGTGCGCATCCGCAGCGCCTGGGCGAGCTGCGGGTCGGCCTCCACGTCCACCCTCGCCAGCACCCACGCGCCCGCCGCCTCCGCGGCCAGCTTCTCCATAACGCCGCTGAACTGCCGGACCTGCTCGGCCCTGGTCACCGTCGCCTCGACGATCACGGGAACGCTCAGGGAGCGCTCCACCACGTCGGCGTTGAAGGTGGCCGAGGTCACCTCGATGACGTCCGCCGAGGCGGCTCCGGACGGCCCGGCGGCCTCACGCCGCGCCTGGGCCTCGAGTGCCTGCTTGCGCGCGCCGAGGTCCACGGCGCCGTAGAGCGATCCAGGTCGAGAGAACTCCGCTGCCATACCCCCAATCCTGCCGTACCCGCCCGCGTGATCCGTGCGATCCCCGCCGCCTTCCTCCGGCGAGCGAGGCGGACCGCCGCCCGCCGTAGGGTGAACGACGCACAAAACGCCATATGGAGGGAGCAGGACATGGCAGTGGAACGCATCGGCCCGCCGACTGTCGCCGGTGAGCGCGAGATGCTGCGGGCGTTCCTCGACTACCACCGGGCCACGCTCGCGCTGAAGTGCGACGGCCTGTCGGACGAGGAGCTGCGCCGCAGGTCGATGCCCCCGTCGACGCTCACGCTGCTCGGCCTGGTCAGGCACATGGCCGAGGTCGAGCGCGCGTGGTTCCGCCGTGTGATCGCCAAGGAGGACGTGCCGCTCGTCTGGTCGGAGGAGGGCGACTACCAGGCGGCGTACGACCCGAGCGGGTCCACCGGCGCGGAGGCGTTCGCCGCCTGGCAGGCGGAGGTCGAGCACTCCCGCAGGATCGAGCGCGCGGCGGAGTCGCTCGACGTCACCGCCTACCAGCCCCGGTGGGATGAGGAGGTCTCGCTGCGGCTGGTGATGCTGCACATGATCCACGAGTACGCCCGGCACAACGGCCACGCCGACTTCCTGCGCGAGGGCGTCGACGGGACCGTGGGCGTCTGAGACCGACCGTCCCCGCCTTCAGCCGACCGGGCCCTGGACGGTCCTGCGCTCGACACGGAAGATCAGCGTCGTCTCCAGATGGACGATCTCCGGGCGGACCAGGATGCGCTCGAGGATCAGCCGGTGCAGGTGATCGGCGTCGGGCACCGCGACGTGCACCAGGAAGTCCTGCGGGCCGGCCACGTGGAACAGCGCGATCGTCTCGGGGAGCCCGAGCACGAACGCTCGCAGCGGGTCCACCAGCTGGCTCGTATGGGGCCGCACGCGCAGCGCCAGCAGCGCCTCCAGCGGCCGTCCGAGCGCCTGGGTGTCGACCTCCGCGCGGAAGGCCGTGATCAGGCCGCGCCGGCGCAGCGACCGCACGCGTTCGAGAGCGGTGGAGGGGGCGACGCCGACCTGCTCGGCGAGATCCTTGTTGGGCAGCCGCGCGTCCTTCTGCAGCAGCTCCAGGATCTTCCTGTCGGTCGAATCCAGTTCGGCGCTCACGCCTTGTTCCCTTCGTCGATTCGGCCTCTATGGCGGACGGGCGTCCGCGACGGCCATCATCGCGGCATGACGCCGAATCACGCATGGGACATCGACGACTTCGTCCACGCCGCAGAGGTGACCGTGCAGGGGCTCGCCGCGTACGTCCGGGAGAGCCAGGACGGGGCGGCGCCGGTGATCCGCCGCAGGCCGCCCGGGGAACTGGCCGGGCGGCTCGGGCTCGCCGGCTGGATCCGGGAGGGCGGCATGACCCCGGAGAGCTACCGGGAGTGGCTCGACGCGTATCTCGCGGAGAGCACGCGGCTGCATCATCCGGCCTACCTCGCCCACCAGACGGCCGCGCCCGACTTCCCCGCCGCGCTGGCCGACTTCGTCCACGGCGCGATCAACAACCCGATGGCGATCTACGAGATGGGCGCCGCGGCGGCGACCGTCGAGTTCGAGGTGCTGCGCTGGATGCTCGGCAAGGTCGGCTTCCCCGAGGGCGGCGGCGTGCTCACCCACGGCGGGTCGCTGGCCAACCTGACCGCGCTGCTCGCCGCGCGGGCCGCCGCCGCGCCGGACGCGTGGACCGAGGGCGTGCCCGGCGATCTCGCCGTCCTCGCGCCGCCGTCGGCGCACTACTCGATCACCCGGGCGGCGGCGATCCTCGGTCTCGGCGAGCGCGCGGTCGTGCCGCTCGACGTGGACGACCTGGGCAGGATCGACGTGGCCCGGCTGGCCGAGGGGCTCGACCGGGTGCGTCGGGCCGGCCGCCGGCCGATGGCCCTGGTCGCGGCCGCCTGCGCCACCGGCACCGGCCTGTACGACGACCTCCGGCCCATCGGCGAGTTCTGCGCCGAGCACGGCCTGTGGTTCCACGTGGACGGCGCGCACGGCGCGTCGGCGCTGCTCAGCGACGAGCACCGCCACCTGCTCGACGGCGTCGAGCTGGCCGATTCCGTCATCTGGGATGCGCACAAGATGCTGCGCACCTCGGGCCTCGCGGCGGCCGTGCTCGTCCGGCGCGAGGGCGACCTGGACGCCGCGTTCCGGCAGCGGGCCAGCTACCTGTTCTACGGCGACCAGGGGTTCGACCTGATCGGCAGGACCGTGGAGTGCACCAAGGCCGCGCTCGGGCTGAAGGTCTTCCTCAACCTGGCCTGGCGGGGTGAGCGCGGCCTCGGCGAGCACGTGGCGCGGCGGTACGCCACCGCGCGCCGTTTCTGGGAACTGGCCCGCGAACGGCCCGGCTTCCACTGCCCGTACGAGCCGGAGAGCAACATCGTCTGCTTCCGGTACGGCGACGGGGACCAGGCCGCCATTCGCGAGACCCTGCTGGAGGAGGGCTCCTTCCATCTGACCTCGACCGAGCTCGGGGGCGTCCGCCACCTGCGGGTGACGGTCATGGCCCCGGCCACGGACGACAAGACCCTCGAAGCCCTCCTTGACCGCGTCGCAGCCCTGTCTTGACTCTGGAAACCGCCCTGGCCGGAGTCTAGAAAGCGGCGGGCTCGGAGTAGGTGCCCCACTCCTCGCGCAGGACGTCGCAGATCTCGCCCAGCGTGGCCTCGGCCCGTACGGCCTCCAGCATGGGCGGGATCATGTTGTCGTCGCCCTTGGACGCGGCCCGCAGGGCGGCCAGCGCCGCGTCGACGGCCTCCTGGTCCCGCGCGGCGCGCCGCTCGGCCAGCACCCTGCGCTGCTCGACCTCGACCTCGTGGCTGATCCGCAGGATCTCCAGCGGCTGCTCCACGGTCGAGGTGTGGCAGTTCACGCCGACGATCCGCTTGTCGCCCTTCTCCAGCTTGCGCTGGTAGTCGAAGGCCGACTCGGCGATCTCCGACATGAACCAGCCGTCCTCGATGCCCCGGAGGATGCCGGCGGTCATCGTGCCGTCGCCGCCCATCTCCCGGATCCTCGCGAAGGTCTTCTCCGCCTCGGCCTCCAGCCGGTCGGTCAGCGCCTCGACGTACCAGGAGCCGCCCAGCGGGTCGACGACGTTGACGACCTCCGTCTCCTCCATGATCACCTGCTGGGTGCGCAGCGCGATCTCGGCGGCCTTCTCCGACGGCAGCGCGAGCACCTCGTCCAGCGCGTTGGTGTGCAGCGAGTTGGTGCCGCCGAGCACGGCCGCCAGCGCCTCGATCGCGGTGCGGACGACGTTGTTGTCCGGCTGCTGCGCGGTCAGCGACACCCCCGCCGTCTGGGTGTGGAAGCGCAGCCACTGCGCCTTCTCGGTGCGCGCGCCGTACACGTCGCGCATCCAGCGGGCCCAGATGCGCCGCGCGGCGCGGAACTTCGCGATCTCCTCGAAGAAGTCGATGTGCGCGTCGAAGAAGAACGACAGGCCCGGCGCGAACACGTCCACGTCGAGCCCGCGCGACAGGCCCAGCTCGACGTAGCCGAAGCCGTCGGCGAGCGTGAAGGCCAGCTCCTGCGCGGCCGTGGCCCCCGCCTCGCGGATGTGGTAGCCCGACACCGACAGCGGCTTGTACGCGGGGATCTCGGCGGCGCAGAACTCCATCAGGTCGCCGATCAGCCGCAGGTGCGGCTCGGGTGCGAACAGCCACTCCTTCTGCGCGATGTACTCCTTGAAGATGTCGGTCTGGAGGGTGCCGTTGAGCTTCCCCACCGGCACGCCCTGCCGCTCGGCCGCGACCACGTACATGCAGAAGATCGGCACGGCGGGCCCGCTGATCGTCATCGACGTGGTGACCTCGCCGAGCGGGATGCCGTCGAACAACAGGTCCATGTCGAGGGCCGAGTCGATCGCCACGCCGCAGTGGCCCACCTCGCCGAGCGAGCGGGGATCGTCGGAGTCGCGGCCCATCAGCGTCGGCATGTCGAACGCCACCGACAGGCCGCCGCCCCCGGCGCCGAGGATCATCTTGTAGCGCTCGTTGGTCTGCCTGGCGTTGCCGAACCCGGCGAACTGCCTGATGGTCCAGGGACGGCCGCGGTAGCCGGTGGCGTACAGGCCGCGGGTGAAGGGGAACTCGCCCGGCCAGCCGATGCGCTCGGCCCTGGGGTCCTCCCCGGGCGGCCCGTAGACGGGGTCCACCTCCAGCCCCGACAGGGTCCGGAACTCGCGGTCCCGTTTGAAGGCGGCGTCGTACCGCGCCTGCCAGCGGGCCCTGCCCGCCTCTGTCGCCTCGGCGCTCGTCGCATCCGGCTTCATGTACCCCTCCCCGGGTCTCACTCTCCGAGAAAATACTAGGACGTCCTAATAAATTCGGCCACCACCGCTCCCCCGGCCGACCGGCCGCCTCCCCGCGGCTATGTCACACGTTGGTCGCGAATTGTCACGGACCTTTGACAGAGCGAGGAAATCTTCAACCATGGTCAGCGCCCTTGAAGTCCACACGGAGGTGGATGTGAAGCGCTTGACAGTCGTCGCCGCGACCGCGGCGATGGTGGCGGCAACCCTCGCCATACCCGCGCAGGCCGAACCAGCGGCCGCCGGGTCGGCGGCCCGGACCGAATACGTGGTCCTGTACAAGGAAGGCGCGTCCGCCGCGGACGCCCAGAAGGCGATCGAAGCGGCGGGCGGCAGCGTGATCAAGGTGAACACCGAGGTCGGGCTGGCCACGGTCAGCACCACCAACGCCGACTTCGCGGCCGCCCTGCAGGACGCGGCGGCCATCGAAGGGGTCACCCGCAACCGAGTAATCGGCAGCGTGCCGGACGACGCGAAGGCTTCCGCCGCGGCGCGGAAGGCCGTGGCGAAGGCGGCCAAGAGCAAGGCCGTGGAGAAGGAGGGCCGGGGCGGCGCCACGGGCCCCAAGTGGGGCCGCGGCGTCAAGGACGAGCCGCTCGCCGGCCTGCAGTGGGATATGAAGCAGATCCACGCGGACCAGGCCCACAGGTTCGAGCAGGGGAACAAGGGCGTCCTCGTCGGCATCCTCGACACCGGTGTCGACGGCTCGCACCCCGACATCGCGCCCAACTTCGACCGCGGGCTGAGCCGGAACTTCACCGTCGACCTGCCCGCCGACGCCAACGGCGCAACGATCGACGGGCCGTGCGAGGAGGACCCCGACGGCTCCTGCACCGACCCGAACGACGTGGACGAGGACGGCCACGGCACCCACGTCGCCTCGTCGATCGCCGCGCCCATCAACAAGCTGGGCATCTCGGGCGTCGCGCCGAAGGTGACGATCGTGAACCTGCGAGCCGGCCAGGACTCGGGCTACTTCTTCCTCCAGCCCACCGTCGACGCCCTCACCTACGCGGGCGACATCGGCGTCGACGTGGTGAACATGAGCTACTACATCGACCCGTGGCTGTTCAACTGCGCCGACAACCCTGCCGACAGCCCGGAGGAGCAGGCCCAGCAGCGGCTGTACATCGCCGCCACCCAGCGGGCGATCGACTACGCGCACGCGCATGGTGTGACGCTCGTCAGCGCGGCCGGCAACGAGGCGATCGACTACACCAAGACGAACGTCGACGCCGGCAGCCCCGACTACGCCACCTTCCCGGGCCAGCAGACGGAGCGGACCCGGACCATCCCCCCGTCCTGCGTCTCGCTCCCGGGTGAGGCCGAGCACGTGATCTCGGTCTCCTCTACCGGCATCAGCAAGCGGAAGGCCTACTACTCGAGCTACGGCAACGGCTACGTCGACGTGGCCTCGCCCGGTGGCGACGTCTACGACACCCCCGGCGACACGAGGGACATCACCAAGGCGACGCTCTCGGCCTATCCCAAGGCGCTCGCCGTCGCCAACGGCGAGATCGACGAGAACGGCGACCCGACGGTGCCGTATGTGGTGAAGGACTGCGAGGGCTCGGTCTGCGCCTACTACCAGTACCTGCAGGGCACCTCGATGGCCTCACCGCGCGCGGCCGGCGTCGCGGCGCTGATCGTCAGCCGGTACGGCAAGCACGACCGCGCCCACGGCGGCCTGACGCTGGACCCCGACAAGGTGGAGGCGATCCTCAAGGGCACGGCCACCAGGACGGCCTGCCCGAACCCGTCCGCCTACACCTACACCCGCCACCTGCCGGACGGCACCACGGCGACCGCCACGCACACCTGTGAGGGCGCCGCCGACGACAACGGCTTCTACGGCAGGGGCATCGTCGACGCCCTGCGCGCCGTCGGCCACTGATACACGCCCGCCGGTGGCGCACCCCGTGCGGCGGTGCGCCACCGGCCCATCCGCGCGGCGCGGATCACGGACCGCCGAGACAGGCGAGGACCGCGGCGACCCCCGCGCCGCACTGGAGGAGACCTCGGCCGCGCCCGAACTGCCGGCCCTCATCCGGGGCTCGCTCGAGATGCCGTCGCAGGGCCGCGTCAGGAGCTGAAGTCGCCCGCGGCGACACGCAGGGTCCTGAGCAGGCCGAACATCTCGTCCAGCTCGGCGTCGTCGTACATGCCCAGGCAGAAACCCGCGTTCATCAGGTCGGCCGTGGCCCGCCGCACGATGTCGCGGCCCTCGTCGGTGATCTCGGCGAGCACACCGCGGCCGTCCCGCGGGTTGCGCATGCGGCGGACCAGGCCGGCCCGTTCGAGGCGGTCCACGGTGTTGGTCACGCTCGTCGGGTGCACCATCAGCCGCTCGCCGATCTTCGACAGCGGCAGCGAACCGGCCCGGCTGAACGTGAGCAGCACGAGCGCCTCATACCTGGCGAAGGTCAGGTCGTACGGCTTGAGCAGCGTGTCCAGTTGCGCCAGCAGGATCTGATGGGCTCTCATGATCGAAGTGACGGCGGCCATGGCGGACGACGGCCCGAACGTCGAACGCCAGGTCTCGGCAGCCCGCTCGATCGGGTCGAACGGGAGCTTGAGCGGCCGGGGGCCACCCGTGGGCGGTGGCTCTGAGCTGGGCGGAACGGACACAGCGATATACGGTAGCGCGACGCCCGCCAAGATCGACCGGCGCACCGAGCGTAACCGGATTCATTCCTTGACCCCAGAACTCCCCCCGTACGGGTCACGCTCCGTTATGGTTGCCACGTCGAAAGGTGAGGCGGCGGCAAACCCGGCGGCACGGGGAACCCCGTCTGCTAGAGGACGTCTCGCGGACGGGGGTCCGCGGGGGACGCGTCCGACAGCGGGCGAGGCGAGGCCGGCCGGCGAACCAGCGCCACGGGGAACGGCGTGGGTTCGCGCACCGCTCACACAGACACGGGGGAGATTCTCAATGGACAGCATCGCTGTCCCGGCGCCGCATGCGCGCCGGACTTCGGCGGCGTGGCCGGGGGCCGCGCCCCGCTGTGGGTGAGCATAGGGGCGGTTCACGCGGTGAGCTGAGACACGGCGCGCTGGTCGCGGCGACCGTGCTGTTCGTGCTCGCGCTCGTCGCCGCGTGGAGCGTCCTCATTCCCGGTTTCATGGACTGGGACGACATAGTGGCGGCCGTCATCGGCTCGCTGCGCCTGACGGGGCCGCTCGGAGCCGCGTTCGCGGCCTGGGTCGCGCTCCGCAGGCGCCGAGCGGAAAAGGGCCGTGTCCTGACGCCGTGGCGGGCCGCCAGGGCGCCGCTGTCGATCATCGCGGTCGTCACCGGCTCCTTCGGGGCCACCGTGCTGCTGCTCGGGCTGCGCGCCGCGCTGACCGGGCAGGGCGGGCCGCTGCTGCCCGGCGGTCTCGCGATGTCCGTCGCCGGGCTGGGGCTGTACGTCGTGGTCGGCTGGATCCTCGGCTGGCTCGTGCCGGTCGTCGTCGTCCCGCTGATCGCGGGAGCCGGCACGTTCGGGCTGTTCACCTGGCTGGCCACCGGGCCCAACTGGGGCGACCGGCTCGCGCCCGCCACCGGGGAGCCGTACGACCTGCTCTCCGGCGTCAGCGAGACCGCCTACGCGGACCAGACGCTGTGGCTGCTGGGCCTCAGCACCGCGCTGCTCCTCGGATGGGTGGCCCTGGTGACCCGGCGGACGCTGGCGCTGGCCGCCGCGGTGATCGCCGTGCTGGCCGCCGGCACCGGCGCGGCCCGGCTCGTCACCGTGCCGCGGACGATAACGGTGAGCGAACGCCTCGTCTGCCAGGAATGGCCGATCAGCGTCTGCGTGCATCCGGCGCTGCGCGGGGGCCTGGCCGAGCTCGCCAGCGTGTTCACCAGGCTCGCGATAAAGCTGGACGGCACGCCGGCCGCCTTCAAGAGGGTCGAGCAACGGGCATACGGCGAGGAGGACCCGGCGGGGCGGGGAGTGGTCGTCGTCCACATCGACGACCTCGGGTCCGGGTACGCCCAGCAGGCGGCCACCGAGTTCCTCGACCGCCTGGCCCGCCCCTGCCCGGGAACCGTGGCCGCGGGCTACCGGGCCATCGTGGTCGCCTGGCTGCGGGATGTCTCGCTGCCCAGCGGGCCGTTGCGCGAGCACCACGAGGCGGCCATCTGGTTCTCCGAACTGAGCGACGGCCAGCGGCGCGACTGGCTTCGCATGTTCTACTCCGACTTCGTCTCCTGCGGCCTGCAGGCCAAGCACTTCGGCGGCGGCACCCGGCCCGCCGACCCCGTCGCGTCGGGTTATCCGGTGAACCCCACTCCCGCGTACGCGCCGGGCTATCCGGTCGAGCCGTCACCTCCGGGTACGGTCGTCGCCACCGGCATGCCGACCGGCCCCGACCCCGGCTGGGAGCAAGGCACGGGCCCGCGCGGCGAGACCGGTCCGGGATGGACCGGCCCGAGTCCGGCCGCCCCGGTGTGGCCGTCTCCCGCCGCGAGCGCCGCCGGCCAGGATCCGGCGGGGCAGGGCCCGATGGGGCAGGGCCCGATGGGGCAGGGGCAGGGGCCGATGGGCCGCCCGGGCTACCCGGACTACCCGGGTCCGTGGGACACGCCGAACGGCGAAGGCGCCCGGAGAGGCGGCCCCTGGGCCCCCGGCCCGGGACGGTCGCCGCACCCCTGGCGGCCCGGAAGGACCGGCAGGTCCGGTGACGCCGCATCCCCGGACCGGTCCGGAGCACAGGAAAGGCCCGGAACACAAGAAAGGCCTAGTGCGCCCGGCCCGCAGGAACGGCCCGGCGGCGTCGGCGCGAGCCCGTCACCCGCGCAGAGCCGGCCCGGCCGCCCGCAGACCGGCGCGCAGGAACGGCCCGGCGGCGCGAGCCCCTCACCCGCCCAGGGCCACCGGCCCGGCCGTCCGCGGTCCGGCGGCACGGTTCCCGGCCGGAACGGGCACGACGGGCGCCCCGGACACACCGCCCGCCCCGGGGGACGTGACGGCGGTCGAGTCGGCGATCGTGACGGCGACCGGGCCGGTGACACGGACCCCGCCCGGCCTGCCACGGACGACATCGACGCCCGCGACGCGAGCCCCCAGGACGACCCCGGCGTGGCGGGCGTACCCGGCACGCTTCTGGCCCCCGCCGCATAGTCCGCGCCCCGCGCCGGGCAGAACCGGGCGGGGCGCGGCAGACCGCCGGATGTGTGGGCGAGGCCGCGCCCGGCCACCCGCGCCGGGGCGTGAGCGTGGCGGCGGAGGCCGATCCGGCCATCGGTCCGGACAAAAGACGGGTTTGGGAGGACCGAAGCACGGCCTGCAGACAGAATTGATCTTGTCGAACGTGAGATCGCGGGAATACCGGGAAGATTCCCCCCGTGGACCGTCAGACTCGTCCCTCGTTCGCGCCGGCCGACTCCGGCGCCGCCACCGACGCCACGGCGAGCGCCGGGGCCCCCGCACCCCGCTCCCGGCGCGGCTGGCGGGTGCTCGCCGGCCTGCTGTTCGTGATCCTGCTGCTCGTGGTCGGCGCCCGGTTGACCTGGTCCTGGCTCAACCCGCTGGGCGAGCAGACCATCGACCGCAGCGGCCCCGCGCTGCTCCGGTCGGTGCAGAACCTGAGCCGCTTCGAGGCCGCGACCGGCGACTTCCAGGTCATCGTCGACCTGGAGAAGGACGCGAAGTTCCTCCCAGACGCGATCAAGGGCTCCCGCACGCTCTTCGTGGGCGCCGGCACCGTGGACGCCTACGTGGACTTCTCCACGCTGCCCAAGGACGCCTTCACCGTCTCCCCCGACCGCACGGCGGTGACGGTGCGGCTGCCGCACGCAGAGCTGGAAAAGCCCAACCTCGACAACAAGCGGTCGTACGTCTTCGCGCAGGAGCGGGGCATCTTCGACCGGATCTCCGACTTCCTGTCGTCCTCGCCGCAGAACCAGCAGGAGCTCTACGTGCTGGCCGAACGCAAGATCGCCGACGCGGCCACCGCCAGCGACCTGCGCTCCCGGGCCGACCAGAACGCCAAGGCCATGATGGAGGGCATGCTGAAGTCCCTCGGCTTCACGACGATCAAGGTCAAGTACGACGGCGAGCCCTGACCCGTCGGCCGCCGCGATGCGAGAGCCGTACGGGCCGGGGCTCGGCCCGGCACCTCAGCCCGAATGCCTCAGCTCGAATACCTCAGCCCGAATACCTCAGCGCAGTGCGGCGATGAGGTCGTCGGCGGCGGCGTAGGGGTCGGTCTCCGCGCCGAGCAACCGCTCGGCGAGCGCGTCGAGGCGGTCACCGTGGAGCACGGCGAAGCGCGACCGGAGCTGGGCCAGCGCGATGGCCTCGATCTCGTCCCGGGCCCTGGCCAGCCGCCGCCTGCGGGCCTCGCCGGACTCCTCCAGGTATGCCTGGTGCTTGTCCAGCGCGGCCAGCAGGTCGTCCGCGCCCTCGCCCTTGGAGGCGACGGTCGTGACGATCGGGGGGCGCCACGGCGTCTCGACGAGGCCCGTCATGTTCCGCAGCTCCCGCACGGTCGTTTGAACGCCGTCGCGGTCGGCCTTGTTCACCACCAGCACGTCGGCGACCTCGAGGATGCCCGCCTTGGCGGCCTGCACGCCGTCGCCCATGCCGGGCGCGAGGATGACGACGGTCGTGTCGGCCAGGCGGGCGATCTCCACCTCGGCCTGCCCGACGCCGACCGTCTCGACGAGGATCACGTCGCACCCGGCGGCCTCCAGCACGCGCAGCGCCTGCGGCGTGGCCCACGCGAGCCCGCCCAGGTGCCCCCGGCTCGACATGCTGCGGATGAAGACGCCGGGGTCGGTCGCGTGGTCCTGCATGCGGACGCGGTCGCCGAGCAGGGCGCCGCCGGTGAACGGGCTGGACGGGTCGACCGCCAGCACCCCCACCGTGCTGCCGCGCCTGCGGAACGCCCGGATGAGCATGCCGGTCGAGGTCGACTTGCCAACGCCGGGAGAGCCGGTCAGGCCGATGACCCTGGCGGGGTGCGGCCGGGCGGCCCCGGTGGCGAGCTCGGCCATCGCCTCGCGCAGCGTGCGGCTCGCCGCCGCGGGCGCCGCCGCGTCTCCCCCGGCGGAACCGGCGGCCTGCGCAGCGTTCTCGGCGTTCGCGGCGTTTTCGACGGCGTTCTCCACCAGCGAGATCAGCCGCGCCACCGCGCGCGGCCGTCCCTGTCGCGCCTGACCGACAAGCTCACGGACGTCCACCTGCGGCTCCGATCAGGCGCCGGGCGCGGGAACCCGGATGATCAGCGCGTCGCCCTGGCCGCCGCCGCCGCACAGGCCGGCCGCGCCGAGGCCGCCGCCGCGCCTCTTCAGCTCATGGGCCAGCGTCAGCACGATCCGGGCGCCGGACGCGCCGATGGGGTGGCCGAGCGCGATGCCGCCGCCGTTGACGTTGACCTTGTCGAGCGGAACGCCGAGCTCCTTCGCCGACTGCAGCACGACCTGGGCGAACGCCTCGTTGATCTCCAGCAGGTCGAGGTCGTCGACGGCCAGCCCCTGCTTGGCCAGCGCCTGCGTGATGGCGTTGGCGGGCTGGGACTGCAGCGAGTTGTCCGGTCCGGCCACGTTGCCGTGCGCGCCGATCTCGGCCAGCCATTCGAGGCCCAGCTCCTCGGCCTTGGCCTTCGACATGACGACCACGGCGACGGCGCCGTCGGAGATCTGCGAGGCCGATCCGGCCGTGATGGTGCCGTCCTTGGTGAATGCCGGGCGCAGCTTCGCCAGGGCCTCGGCCGTGGTGTCCTTGCGGATGCCCTCGTCGGCGGAGAACAGCACCGGGTCACCCTTGCGCTGCGGCAGCGGCACCGGGACGATCTCGTCGTCGAACAGGCCCTTCTCGGTGGCCTCGGCGGCGCGCTGGTGCGACCGCGCCGAGAACTCGTCCTGTTCCTCCCGGGTCAGGCCGAGCCTGGCGTTGTGGCGCTCGGTGGACTCTCCCATCGCGATCTGGTCGAACGCGTCGGTGAGGCCGTCGTAGGCCATCGCGTCCAGGATCCCGGCGCTGCCGTACTTCACGCCCTTGCGCAGACCCGGCAGCAGGTGCGGCGCGTTGGTCATCGACTCCATGCCGCCCGCGACGACGATGTCGAACTCGCCCGCGCGGATGAGCTGGTCGGCCAGCGCGATCGCGTCGAGACCCGACAGGCAGACCTTGTTGATGGTGAGGGAGGGCACGGTCATGGGGATGCCGGCCTTCACCGCCGCCTGGCGCGAGGGAATCTGACCCGCCCCGGCCTGGAGCACCTGCCCCATGATCACGTACTGGACCCGGTCCGGGGAGACGCCCGCCCGCTCCAGCGCCGCTTTGATCGCGATCCCGCCCAGCTCGACGGCGGACAGGTCGGAGAGCGAGCCGAGAAGCCGTCCGATCGGTGTACGTGCTCCGGCGACGATGACGGAACCAGACATTGAGACCCTCCACTACGAGATCGGGGCGACGGTGTCACCATACCCATGAGTAGTAAGGCCGCCCGGAAGCGGGCGGCGGGACGGGAACGGCGAGGGGAGACGGCGATGCTGCTGCGAATCGACCACGTGGGCGTGGCCTGCCACAACCTGGAAGAGAAGATCGAGTTCTACGAGTCCGTCTTCGGCCTGACCGTCGTCAGCCGGGAGGTGAACGAGGAGCAGGGCGTCCGCGAGGCCATGCTGCACGTGGCCGACGGCGACCAGGGCGCGTCGTATGTCCAGCTCCTCGAACCGCTGCACCCCGACACCGCCGTGGGCAGGTTCCTCGCCAAGCGGGGCGAGGGCGTGCATCATATCGGGTACGGCGTGGCGGACGTCACCAAGGCCCTGGAGGAGATCGGGGCGAAGGGCGTGCGCCTGATCGACGAGCGGCCCAGGCATGGGTCGATGGGAGCCTCGATCGCGTTCCTGCATCCGAAGGACGTGGGAGGGGTTCTCACCGAGCTCGTCGAGACGTCCAGGCGCTAGGCAAACGCAAGAAACGTTCATTCGTAACAAGTCGCGCAGAAAGTCGGAGGGGACCTCCAAGGCGGCAGTACCGGAGTACGCTGGCGTACCACCGGACGTGGACGCCAGACCGGCTTCCTCGCCTCGGAACCGACCCCCCGTCCGGCCCCTGTAGCCGTCTCGACAACCAGGATCGAGCCTCATGCAGTCCGACATCGACGCCCAGCTCAACAACTTCTTCGAGGACGCCCCATCTCGCGAATTCGACGTGGTGCTCCGGGGTTATGACCGGCACCAGGTCCACGACCACCTGAAGACCCTCGACACCGAACTGCGTCAGGCCAAGGAACAGGTCAGCGCCCTCCAGCGGGAGCTGTCCGACTCGCAGCGCCAGTTGCAGGAGCAGGAGCGGCCGACGTACTCGGGTCTCGGCGCCCGCATCGAGCAGTTGCTCAGGCTGGCGGAGGAGCAGGCCACCGAGCTCGTCCAGGCGGCCAGGTCGGAGGCGAACGAGATCCGCGCCGCCGCCAAGGTGGACGCCGCCGACCTGCGGGCGGCAGCGGAGAACGAGGCGGCGGAGAAGCGGGCGCTGGCGGCGCGCGAGGCCGAGGAGATGCGCAGCACCGCCGAGCGCGACGCGGAGGAGATCCGGTCGACGGCCAGGCGTGAGTCCGACGAGCTGACCGCCACCACCGAGCGCGAGGTCGCCAAGATCCGCGCCACCGCCGACCACGAGGTCGCGGAGAAGCGGGCGGACGCCGAGCGCGAGATCGCCAAGCTGCGCACCACGACCGAGCGCGAGGTGGCCCAACTGCGGGCCTCGACCAAGCGCGAGCGCGACGAGGTGCTCACCACGGCCAAGCGTCAGGCGGACGAGATGCGGGCCCAGGCGCAGCGGATCCTGGAGGAGTCGGAGGCCAAGCGCGCCCAGGACGAGGCGGAGTTCGAGATCCAGCTCGCCGCACGCCGCGAGGAGGCCGAGCGTCAGGAGGCCGAGCGGCACGCCACCGCCCAGGCCAACACCCAGAAGCTGGTCGCCGAGGCCGAGCAGCGCGCCGCCACCGCCGAGCAGCGGGCCGCCAAGGCCACGCAGCAGGCCGAGCAGACCCGCCGCGAGGCCGACACCCACGCCAAGCAGCTGCTGGCCAACGCCCGCAAGAACGCCGACCAGCTCGTGGCCGACGCCAAGACCAGCGCCGACACGATCGTGACCGAGGCGAAGACCGAGGCCGAGCGCACCCGTACGGCGATGCAGCGCCAGGTGGACGAGCTCACCCGCCAGCGCGACAGCATCACCAGCCACCTCGCCCAGCTCCGTCAGCTGCTCGGCGGCGCCCCGCTGCCGGGCATGGACTCGGAGCCGGCGCCCGTCACCGCGGCCCCGCCGAAGCCGGCCCTGTCGGCTCCGCCGATCGTGGAGAAGCCGGCCGTGCCCGCCACGCCGTCCGTCGAGCCGATCAGCTCCACCAAGAGCGACGACGACGCGGAGTGGTGGCAGGAGTAGTCACTGGCGCATTCGGGGAGTCTGACGGCTGAACGAACGGGGCCCGGCACCGCCGGGCCCCGTTGTCGTGTCCGCGCCCGCTTCCCTGCTTAGTCGAGTCCGTCGACGGACTTGACGAACTCCGCGACGACGCGGTTGAACGCCTCTGGCTGCTCGATGGCGGACAGGTGGCCCGCCTTCTCGATGACGGCGAGCCGTGCCTGCGGGATGGCCTCCGCCATCGCCTGGGCGTCCGGGAGCGGCGACAGCTCGTCCTCGTCGCCGACGACGACCAGCGCCGGAACGGTCAGAGACCGCAACGTGCCGAACGCGTCGGGCCGCGCGGCCATCGCCCGCTGGGCCCACGCGACGGCCGCGGGCGGCGCCGCCTGGACGAGCCCGCGTACGCGCCCGAGAACCATCCCCCTGCGCTCCCTGGTGGTCGCGCCGAGCATCGGGGGCAGCGACTCGGTCACGAGGATGCCCGTGCCGCTCTCCAGGACCGCGGCGGCGATCCGCTCTCTGTTCGCCCGGGCCGGCTCGGGGTCGGCCTGGGCCTTGGTGTCGGCGAGGACGAGGCCGCGTACGCGGTCCGGGTGGCGGCGGCACAGCGCCATCGCCACGTAGCCGCCCATGGACAGGCCGCCGACCACGGCACGGTCGACGCCCTCCTGGTCGAGCAGGTGCACCACGTCGTCGGCCATGAGGTCGATCGAGGGCTCGTCGTCACCGAGCATCGTTCCGCCGAAGCCGCGCAGGTCCGGGGTGATCACCCGGCAGACGGGTGCGAGCCCCTCGCGCTGGGCGAGCCACATCGCGGAGGACAGGGGGAACGCGTGGAGCAGGACGACTGGCAGGCCGCTCCCGGCGGATCGCGAGTAGAGCTGCATCAGGTCACGGTAACGCGCCGCGCGCCCGCCGCCGCCGTTCGTCACCGATTCGCGACCCCAGCCGGCCCGCCCGCCACGCTCAGACCGTGGTCGGCAGCGGCGCGGCGGCCGGGTTCACGCGCTTGACGATCTCGTTCAGCACGATCCGCACGTACGGCTCGCCGACCCACAGGTGCTTGGCCCCCTCCACGCCGACGACCTCCGCCTGCGGCGCCGCCGCGAACCGGCGTGCGGCCTCCTCCGGCCGCAGGTAGTCGTCGTGCTCCGGCACCAGGGCCACCAGAGGGCGGCCGAACTCGCCCCAGGCGACGAGGTCCTTCTCGCCGGCCCGCTTCAGCGGCGGCGACAGCAGGATCGCGCCCCGCACGATCGGGTCGCGGCCCCACTTCAGCGCCAGCTCGGTGCCGAACGACCAGCCGACCAGCCAGGGGTTCGGCAGGTCGTGGAAGTCGGCGTACTCCAGGGCGGCGGCGACGTCCCACCGCTCCCCCTCGCCGCCGTCGAAGGACCCCTGTGAGGTGCCCCGGTCGGAGGTCGTGCCGCGGGTGTTGAAGCGCAGCACCGCGATGTCGGCGAGCGCGGGCAGCCGGTAGGACGCCTTGCGCAGCACGTGGCTGTCCATCATCCCGCCGTGGGTGGGCAGAGGATGCAGGCAGACCAGCGTCGCCACCGGCGGCCGGCTCTCCGGCGACGCCACCTCACCGACGAGAGTGAGCCCGTCGGCCGTCTGCAGCTCGATGTCCTCGCGCCGGGCAGGCAGCACCGTGGACGCCCTGATGTCCATTCCCACTCCGAAAGCTCGTGTCAGTAACGGCTGCGGCCCGGACCCCGGTTGGCCCGGTTGCGCCAGCACGTGGTGTGCCAGTGCCGCCGCTCGTCCTCTCCCCCGGACCAGGCCGGCCAACTCACCACATGCGGCAGCCCGGGCCTGATCTCCTGCTCGCACCCCGGGCACCGGTACGCCTTGCCCTGGGCGGCGCCGGAGACGTTGCGGACGACCCACTCGCCGTCGTGCGCGCTCTCCACGCGGTCCACCCCGGCCACCTGGGGGCCCACCGGCCGTACGGCATGGCCGTCCTGGCGTTCGAACGGGCCGCGGCGGCGGGCACGGCGGGGACTCACGGCGGGCATCCTTCCGGGGGGTTCATGTCAGGCAGAACGGGAGATGACGGCCCATTCTTCCAGCACCGGCTCGGCCGGCGTACGCGCGGATGCCCCGGACGCGGGCCGTGACGAGCCGCCGGACCCGGCGACTCCGAGCGCCCGCGACGTCCATGCCATGCCGGACAGTGTCCCAGAACGCCTCCGGACCTCCGCAACCCCGGTAGGGTTGGCGCACATGCGGCTGGTCATCGCGCGGTGCAGCGTGGATTACGTGGGACGGCTCACCGCCCATCTCCCCATGGCACCTCGGCTCATCCTGATGAAGGCGGACGGAAGCGTGTCGATACACGCCGACGACCGCGCGTTCAAACCCCTGAACTGGATGAACCCTCCCTGCAAGGTCCGCGAGGAGACGATCGACGGGGTTGTCACCTGGTCCGTCGTGCACGGCAAGACCGGTGAGAAGCTCGTGCTGACGATCGAGGAGATCCTGCACGACTCCAGCCACGAGCTGGGCGTCGATCCGGGCCTGCGCAAGGACGGCGTCGAGGCGCACCTGCAGGAACTGCTCGCCGAGCACATCACCACGCTCGGGGACGGCTGGACGCTGGTGCGCAGGGAGTACATGACCGCCATCGGCCCCGTGGACATCCTGTGCCGCGACCACCTCGGCGGCGCGGTCGCCGTCGAGATCAAGCGGCGCGGCGACATCGACGGCGTGGAGCAGCTCACCCGCTACCTCGAACTGCTCAACCGCGACCCGCGCCTGGCTCCGGTCAAGGGGATCTTCGCGGCCCAGGAGATCAAGCCGCAGGCCCGCGTGCTCGCCGCCGACCGCGGCATCGAGTGCGTGACGCTCGACTACGACGCCTTGCGCGGCATCGAGCCGGAGAATCCGACGCTCTTCTGAGCCGGGCGTGTGGCACCCGCCGTTGTCCTCCGAAAGGAGGACAACCGAGTCCACCGGCCGTTGGTGTTCCACGAGCCGTACGGACGCGAATCTTGAGTCATGACGACAGCGGTGAGAGTGCGCGGGCTGGCCAAGCGCTACGGCGACGTGCAGGCGGTCGGCGGCATCGACCTCGACATCCAGGCGGGCGAGGTGTTCGCGATCCTCGGCCCCAACGGGGCCGGGAAGTCCACAACGGTGGAGATCCTGGAGGGCTACCGGCGCCGGGACGCCGGTGAGGTGAGCGTCCTGGGCACCGATCCGGGCCGGCCGACGCGCGAGTGGCGGTCCCGGATCGGCGTGGTGCTCCAGACGGCCAACGACGTGGCCGAGGCGACCGTGCGGGAGACGATCCGGCACTTCGCGGGCTACTACCCGAACCCGGCGGACCCGGACGAGGTGATCGAGCGGGTCGGCCTGACCGATAAGGCGGGCAAGCGGATCAGGCAGCTGTCCGGCGGCCAGCGGCGCCGGATGGACGTGGCGCTGGGCGTGATCGGCAACCCGGAGCTGCTGTTCCTGGACGAGCCGACCACAGGCTTCGACCCGGAGGCGCGCCGCCGGTTCTGGGAGCTGATCCAGGACCTGGCCCACCAGGGGACCACGATCGTGCTGACCACCCACTACCTGGACGAGGCCGAGGCGCTGGCCAACCGGGTGGCGGTGGTGGCCCGCGGCCGGATCGTCGCAGAAGGCACGCCCGCGACCCTGGGCGGACGGGCCACCGCCAAGGCCACGGTCCACTGGGCCGGCGGTTCGGAGGAGACCGACACTCCGACGAAGACCGTGCTGGAGCTGAGCCGCCGCTTCGACGGCGAGATCCCCGGGCTGGCCGTGATCCGCCCCTCCCTGGAGGACGTCTACCTCCGCCTCATCGAGGGCTGAGCCGCCGCCGGGCACAGCCGCCCGCCCGGCGGCGACTCCCCCGGCACACCCGAGGTATACGTACTCCCGCGTAGGACGGGCCCCTTCTTCCCTCCCGCCGGTGGTGGACCCCGCCGGCTCCCCCCATACAGCCGAGGACTGCTGACTGCCATGACCGAAATCGCCGCACCGAGGGCCGCGACGGCCGCCCCCGCCCGAATGCCTTCCACCCTCCGTGTGGGACTGTCCCGGGCGGCCCTGGAGACGAGGATGTTCTTCCGGGAGAAGGACGCGGTCCTGTTCACCTTCTCGTTCCCGATCATCCTGCTGGTGATCTTCGGATCGATCTTCTCCGACCAGATGGAGGGAACCGGGCTGAGCGTCTCCCAGCTCTACGTGGCCGGACTCATCGGCTCGGCCACCATGACCGGTTTCCAGAACCTCGGCATCGGCATCGCCATGGACCGGGAGGACGGCACGCTGAAGCGGCTGGCCGGGACGCCGATGCCGCCCGCGGCGTACTTCATCGGCAAGGCGCTGAACACGCTGCTCGTGTCCTTCCTCCAGGTGGCCATCCTGCTGGCCATCGGGGTGGCGATGTTCGACCTGGAGCTGCCCTCCGCCGCGTCGAGCTGGCTGACCTTCGCCTGGGTGTTCGTGCTCGGAGTGCTGGGGTCGTCGCTGCTCGGCGTCGCGGTCAGCAGCCTGCCCAGATCCGGCAAGAGCGCGGCCGCGGTGATCACGATGCCGTTCGTGGTGCTGCAGTTCATCTCGGGGGTGTTCATCCCGCTCAGCCAGCTTCCCGACACACTGGCGCGGATCGCCTCGTTCTTCCCGCTCAAGTGGATGTGCCAGGGTTTCCGGTCGGTCTTCCTCGGTGACGCCGGTGCCACACTGGAGCTCGCCAAATCGTACGAACTCGGCCGGGTCGCCCTCGTCCTGGGCGCCTGGCTCGTTGGAGGGCTGGTGCTGTGCCTGACGACCTTCCGCTGGAAGGGACGGCGCGACGGTTGAGCGGACCGGCGGATGGGCCGCACCGCCGCGCGCGGCCCGTCCGCCTGTTCACCCGTCAGCGCCCGGACCCGGCCGGGCCGCATGTATGGCACCGGCGGCTCGGCTGGGAGCTGCTGCTCGCCGCCTCGACCCTGCTCCCGGCCGTGTTCATCGCGATGGAGGACCTTCCCCCGTGGCAGCGGATCCTCGCCGCCGGGTCGCTGGCCGCGATCCCCCTGCTCTACGTGTTGTTCGGCCGGCCCGCGATCAGGAACGGCGACCGGCGCCGGGGCGTCGTCTACATCGTCCTGCTCGTCGCGTTGTTCACCCCGGCCGTGCTCATCGAGCCATCGGCGTCGATAGCGCTCTTCGGGCTCTGCTCGCAGTGCTTCATGGTGCTGCGAGCGCGCTGGGCGATCGTCGGCCTGATCACGCTGAACCTGCCCCTGGTGGTGCGCTACCTGGTCCAGGAAGACCAGCGGAGCTCGTTCAACTTCCTGACCATCATCACCACTGTGATCTTCTTTTCCTCGCTCTTCGGCATCTGGATGGAGCGGATCATGGAGCAGAGCGAGGAGCGGGCCACGCTCATCCAGGAACTGGAGGCCCAGCGGGCCGAGGTGGCCCGGCTCTCGGCCGAGCACGGAGCCATGGCCGAGCGGGAGCGCCTGGCCGGGGAGATCCACGACACCCTGGCTCAAGGGTTCACCAGCATCATCATGCTGCTCCAGGCGGCCGAGGCGCAGCCGGACCCGTCCCGCCACCTGGCGCTGGCCGTACGGACCGCGCGGGAGAACCTGGCCGAGGCCCGAGCCCTGATCAGCGCACTCAGCCCGGCCCCTCTCGACGGCCCGAGCCTGGACGAGGCGTTGCGCCGGCTGACCGACCGGCTCGGTGAGGAGACCGGGATCGTCACGGGCTTCTCCGTCACCGGCGAGCCGCGGCCGCTGCCCCGCCCGGCGGAGGTCGTGCTGCTCCGGGCGACCCAGGAGGCCCTGGCCAACGTACGCAGGCACGCGGAGGCGGGCCGGGCCGAGGTCACGGTGGCCTACCGGCCGGAGTCGGTCGCCCTGGAGGTCCGCGACGACGGGCGCGGCTTCGACCCCGCGGCCACCGGCGGGTACGGCCTGCGCGGGATGCGCGCTCGCGTCGAGCAGGCCGGCGGTTCCGTGACGGTGACGAGCTCGCCCGGCGCGGGCACCCTCCTGAAGGTCGCCCTGCCGACCGGCCCGGCCCGTCCCGGCGCCACTCACCCCGACGCCACTCACCCCGGCGCCACTCACCCCGGGGCGACGGCGACCGCGGCGGCCGCCGTGGGACCGGCCTCCGTCCCTCCCGCCCGTACGGCGCCTGCCGTGGTAAGAGCCGACGCCCACCCCACCGAGTCCGGAGTGTGACCCGATGCTGCGCCTGATGATCGTCGACGACCACCCCGTTGTGCGCGAAGGACTGCGCGGCATGCTGGAGTCCGACCCCGGGATCACGGTGGTGGGCGAGGCGGCCTCGGGAGACGAGGCGGTGGTCCGGGCCCGGGAGCTCACACCCGACGTGATCCTGATGGACCTGCGGATGCCGGGCGGCGACGGGGTGAGCGCGACCACCCGCATCCTGGCGGATCGGCCGGAGAGCCGGGTGATCGTGCTGACCACCTACGAGGCCGACCAGGACATCGTGCGCGCGGTCGAGGCCGGGGCCGCCGGCTACCTGCTGAAAGACACCTCCCGGGCGGATCTGCTGGCCGCGATCGTCTCGGCGGCGCGGGGCGAGACGGTGCTGTCGCCGTCCGTGGCGACCCGGCTGGTGACCCGGATGCGGGCGCCGGCGACCGAGACGCTGTCCCGGCGTGAGACGGAGGTGCTCGCCCTGGTCGCGCGGGGGCTGACCAACGCCGAGATCGGCAAGGCGTTGTTCATCAGTGAGACCACGGTGAAGACGCATCTGCTGCGGGTCTTCACGAAACTCGGCGTCTCCGACCGCACCGCCGCGGTGACGACCGCCCTGGCGCGCGGGCTGCTGTAATTGCCGATGCAATTGCAGCAAGGTCTGTGTATCTCAATTGGTAAGCGTGCTGACCTCTTGACGGCCTTGTCAAGCTAATGACCGTCTTTGGCATAGCCCGAAAGTGCTTATTTCTCAGCACTTCCGCAAAAAGGATCTTGCGTTCATAATGGGGACTTCTGGGGGGACCATGACAGGGTGAGGTGAAAAGTGGCGGGACGGGACTATCGGGGGATGTCGGCTGCCGAAAGGCTTGCAGACAGGAGGGAAAGGCTCATATCGGCCGCATACACCCTGTTCGCCCAACCCGGCTTCCACGCCACCACCATCGAGAGGCTGTGCGCGACCGCGCGCATCTCCAATCGCGCCTTCTACGAATGCTTCTCCAGCCGTGAGGACCTGATGCGCGCGGTTTACGAGCGGTGCATCGAGGAGACCCTCGCGTCGGTCACCGAGGCCATCGACACGGCCCCGCCCACGCTCGACGACCGGATCGTCGCCGGCATCGCCGAATACATCCGCTTCGTCACCAAGGACGTGCGGCGCGCCCGTCTGATGCACCTGGAGGTACGGCGGGCGGGCAACGTGCTCAGCGGCGCCCGCCAGCAGGCGGTGGCGTCGTTCACCAAGGTCATAGAGTCCTCGGCGCGGGGCGCGGCCCGCATGCCTCCCCTCGACCTCCACCTGCTTGCTCTCGGCCTCATCGGCGCCATCACCGAGTTACTCATCGAGTGGGTGATGACCGAACCGTCCCCACCCACCGAGCAGCTGATCGAGACCGCCGTGTACATCTTCCGCCGCACCTTCTCCTCCGACGGTCCCCTGGCCGCCTCCCCCCAGTGACCCGTGACGGCCTCCGCCCGATGAAGCAGGGCGCACGGCTACGCTGAGCGGCATGACCCGAGCCGACAACGACAAGCCGGTCGTCCTTTCCAAGATCTACACGAAGACGGGCGACGACGGCACGACCGCACTGGGCGACATGAGCCGCACCCGCAAGACCGACCCCCGCCTGGCCGCCTACGCGGACGTGGAGGAGGCCAACGCCGCCATCGGCGTCGCTCTCGCCACAGGCGGCCTGTCCGAGGACGTCACGGCCGTCCTGAGCCGGGTGCAGAACGAGTTGTTCGACGTCGGCGCCGACCTGTGCACCCCGGTCGTCGAGAACCTGGAATTTCCGCCGCTGCGGGTCGAGGAGCCGTACGTCGCCTGGCTGGAGGAGCAGTGCGACCGGTTCAACGCGGAGCTGAAGCCGCTGCGCAGCTTCATCCTGCCCGGCGGCGCACCCGCCACGGCCTTCCTCCACCTCGCCCGCACGGTCGTACGGCGGGCCGAGCGCTCGGCCTGGGCGGCGCTGGAGGCGCACGACGACGTGAACCCCCTGACGGCCACATACCTGAACCGCCTGTCCGACCTGATGTTCATCCTCTGCCGTGTGGCCTCCGCCGGCGACGAGATCCTCTGGAGGCCCGGCGCCACCCGCTGAGCGTCACGCGGCGTCGAGGTGGGCGCTGGGCGGGGCGGACTCCAGCCAGGCGAGGAAGCCGGTGAGGGCGTCCTCGCTCATCGCGAGGGACAGCGGGCCGCGCTCTGCGGAGCAGACGACGGTCCAGTAGCCGGCGGGGCCCTCACCCGTGTCGAGCATCCTCCGGCTGGAAACGGTGAGGCCGCGCCTCGCGATCGCGTGGCGCGGCCTCAGGCCGACTCCCAGGAACGGGATCCAGTGGAGCTCTCCCCCTGCGTAGCGGGCGACCCCGCTCTTCCAGCCCCCCTGGCCGTCCCGTACTCGGCAGACGATCGTGCCCCGGGCCCGTGCCAGGACGAAGCCCCGGATGACGAGGAGCGCGGCCACGGCGAAGACGCCCGTGAGTATCCCAAGCGCCGCCACTGGCCGCCCTCCTCCTGTCGCGTCAGACCTCTTCGCCGGCCGCCCGCAGCCGGGCAGCCGCACGCTTGGCCTGCAGTCGTGCGTCCGCGTCCTCCTGGTCGGCCTCGATCGAGGCCTGAGCACGCTGCAGCGCGTCCTTGGCCCGCGCGACGTCGACCTCGGAGCCGAGCTCGGCCGCCTCCGCCAGGATCGACACGTCGTTGTCGGCGACGGAGATGAATCCGCCGTGCACCGCGGCCACGAGGTCGCCTTCGTCGCCGCGCTTGACGCGCAGCACCCCGCCCTCGACGAGGACACCGAGAACGGGAGCGTGGTTCGGCATAATACCGATCTCGCCGTCCACGGTCTTGGCAATGACCATGTCGGCCTCGCCCGTCCAGATCTCACGTTCCGGCGACACGACGCCCACGCGAAGCTTTGCCACTTCTCAGCTCCCTTTCGACGGACGCCTGTACGGCGCGGCCGCGGCCGTGCCGTACAGGCGTCGACGGCGTCCTAGCGCTCGAGTTCCTTCGCCTTGGCGATGGCCTGCTCGATGCCGCCCACCATGAAGAATGCCTGCTCGGGCAGGTGGTCGTACTCGCCGGCGCACAGGCCCTTGAACGAGGCGATGGTCTCGTCCAGCGGCACGAACTCGCCCGGCTGGCCGGTGAACGCCTCGGCGGCGTACATCGGGTGGGACAGGAACCGCTCGATGCGGCGCGCCCGCTGAACGGTGACCTTGTCCTCTTCGGAGAGCTCGTCGATGCCCAGGATGGCGATGATGTCCTGCAGCTCCTTGTACTTCTGCAGGATTCGCTTGGTCTCCTGGGCGACCGCGTAGTGCTCCTCACCGATGATCTGCGGGTCGAGGATCCGCGAGGAGGAGTCGAGCGGGTCCACCGCGGGGTAGATGCCCTTCTCCGAGATCGGCCGGGACAGAACGGTCTGCGCGTCGAGGTGCGCGAACGCGTTGTGCGGCGCCGGGTCGGTGATGTCGTCCGCGGGCACGTAGATCGCCTGCATGGAGGTGATCGAGTGACCGCGGGTGGAGGTGATGCGCTCCTGGAGCACACCCATCTCGTCGGCGAGGGTCGGCTGGTAACCCACGGCGGACGGCATGCGGCCGAGCAGCGTGGACACCTCGGAACCCGCCTGGGTGAAACGGAAGATGTTGTCGATGAACAGCAGCACGTCCTGCTTCTGCACGTCGCGGAAGTACTCCGCCATGGTCAGAGCGGACAGCGCCACCCGCAGACGGGTGCCCGGGGGCTCGTCCATCTGGCCGAAGACGAGCGCGGTGTCCTTGAGGACGTCCGCCTCCTCCATCTCCAGCCACAGGTCGTTGCCCTCACGGGTGCGCTCGCCGACGCCCGCGAACACCGAGGTGCCCGAGAACTTCAGCGCGACGCGGCGGATCATCTCCTGGATCAGAACGGTCTTGCCGACGCCCGCGCCGCCGAACAGACCGATCTTGCCGCCCTTCACGTACGGCGTGAGCAGGTCGATGACCTTGATGCCGGTGGGCAGCATCTCCGTACGGGCCTCGAGCTGGTCGAACGCCGGGGCCGGACGGTGGATCGGCCACCGCTCGTTGACCTCGATGGAGGCCTTGGGCGCGTCCAGCGGCTCGCCCAGCGCGTTCCACACGTGGCCCTTGACCGCGTCGCCGACCGGCACCGAGATCGCGGCGCCCGTGTCGGTGACGGCAGCGCCGCGGACCAGACCGTCGGTGGGCTGCATGGAGATGGCCCTGACGATGTTGTCGCCGAGGTGCTGCGCGACCTCCAGCGTCAGGATCTTGGTCTCGCCGCCGAGCTCGACGTCGACGGTGAGCGCGTTGTAGATGTCCGGCATGGCCTCGACGGGGAACTCCACGTCGACGACCGGACCGGTGACGCGGGCGACACGGCCCACGGTGGTCTCAACAGTCTGTGCGGTCATTTCACTCTTTCCCCGCTGCGGCGTCAGCCAGCGCGTTCGCGCCACCGACGATCTCGCTGATTTCCTGGGTGATCTCGGCCTGACGCGCCTGGTTCATCTGCTGGGTGAACACGCGGATGAGCTCGTTGGCGTTGTCGGTGGCCGACTTCATCGCGCGGCGCCGGGCGGCGTGCTCGGAGGCGGCCGACTGGAGCAGCGCGTTGTAGATGCGCGACTCGATGTAGCGCGGCAGCAGCGAGTCGAGCACGTCACCGGCCGTCGGCTCGAACTCGTAGTAGGGCGGGATGCCCTCCGGGGGCGTCTCCGCCTCCTCGACCTCGAGCGGCAGGATCCGCTTGACGATCACGTTCTGCGTCAGCATCGAGACGAACCCGGTGTAGACGACGTGGATCTCGTCGATCCCGTCCTCCGCCTTGAACGCCGTGATGAGCGCGTCGGCGATCTCCTTGGCGTTGGCGTACGTCGGGTTGTCGGAGAAGCCGTCCCACTCGCCGAACATCTCCCGGCTGCGGAAGCGGTGCCAGGTGAGGCCCTTGCGACCCACGACGTACGGCCTCACGGTCAGGCCGCGCTCGGTCAGGTGGCCCTTCAGCGCCTCGGCCTCACGGAGGATGTTGGCGTTGTAGCCGCCGGCGAAGCCGCGGTCGCTGGTGACGATCAGGACGCCGGCCGTGGCCGGCTGCTCCTTGGCCACCGTGAGCGGGTGGTCGACGTTCGTCGTGTTCGACAGGACCGCCGACACCGCGTGAGTGATCTCCCGCTCGTACGGCACGGCCGCCTGCATCCGCTGCTGCGCCTTGACGATGCGCGACGAGGCGATCAGCTCCTGCGCACGGGTGATCTTCGCGGTGGACTTGACCGACTTGATCCGCCGCCGCAGCTGTCGAAGCTGGGCACCCATGGGTTACTTCGCCTCGGCCTTGCGAACGTGCTTGACGACCTTCTCCTGGCCGACCTCGCTGGCGTCCAGCGCCTCCACCGGCTCGTCGTTGACGAGCAGCTCACCGCTGGAGGTGGTGAAGCCCTTCTTGAACTCCGTGATGGCGTCCTTGAGGGTGGTCACCGTGTCGTCCGTCAGCTCCTTGGTCTCGCGGATGCTGTCGAAGACACCCTTCTGGGCGGTGCCGAGGTAGTCGAGGAACTCGGCCTCGAAGCGGCGGATGTCCTCGACCGGCACGTCGTCCAGCTCGCCGGTGGTGCCGGCCCACACCGAGACGACCTGCTTCTCGACCGGGAACGGGCTGTACTGCGGCTGCTTGAGCAGCTCGACCAGGCGGGCGCCGCGCTCCAGCTGGGCGCGGGAGGCCGCGTCCAGGTCGGAGGCGAAGGCCGCGAAGGCCTCCAGGTCGCGATACTGGGACAGCGACAGACGGAGCGTGCCGGCCACCTTGCGCATGGCCTTGACCTGGGCGGAACCGCCGACTCGGGAGACCGAGACACCGACGTTGATCGCCGGGCGGACACCGGCGTTGAACAGGTCGGTCTCCAGGAAGCACTGGCCGTCGGTGATGGAGATGACGTTGGTCGGGATGAAGGCCGACACGTCGTTGCCCTTGGTCTCGATGATCGGAAGACCGGTCATCGAACCGCCGCCCATGTCGGCCGAGAGCTTGGCGCAGCGCTCCAGCAGACGCGAGTGGAGGTAGAAGACGTCGCCGGGGAACGCCTCACGGCCCGGCGGACGGCGCAGCAGCAGCGACACGGCGCGGTAGGCGTCGGCCTGCTTGGTCAGGTCGTCGAAGACGATCAGCACGTGCTTGCCCTGGTACATCCAGTGCTGGCCGATGGCCGAACCGGTGTACGGGGCGATGTACTTGTAGCCCGCGGGGTCGGAGGCCGGAGCGGCGACGATGGTGGTGTACTCCAGCGCGCCCGCCTCCTCGAGGCGGCCCCGCACCTGGGCGATCGTGGAGCCCTTCTGGCCGACGGCGACGTAGATGCAGCGAACCTGGCGGCTCGGGTCGCCGGAGAGCCAGTTCTCCTTCTGGTTGAGGATGGTGTCGACCGCGATCGCGGTCTTGCCGGTGCCGCGGTCACCGATGATCAGCTGACGCTGGCCGCGGCCGATCGGCGTCATGGCGTCGATCGCCTTGAGGCCGGTCTGCAGCGGCTCCTTCACCGGCTGGCGCTGGACCACCGAGGGGGCCTGCAGCTCGAGGGCGCGACGGCCCTCCGCGGCGATCGGGCCCTTGCCGTCGAGCGGGTTGCCCAGGGGGTCGACCACGCGGCCGAGGAAGTCGTCGCCGACCGGCACCGACAGGACCTCGCCGGTGCGGCGCACCTGCTGGCCCTCCTCGATGCCGCTGAAGTCGCCCAGGACGACCGCGCCGATCTCGCGCACGTCGAGGTTCAGCGCCAGGCCGCGGGTTCCGTTCTCGAACTCGAGCAGCTCGTTCGCCATCGCCGAGGGAAGGCCGGAGACATGGGCGATGCCGTCCCCGGCGTCGACGACGGTCCCGATCTCCTCGCGCGCGGCACCTTCCGGCTCGTACGCCTGGACGAAGCGCTCAAGGGCGTCCCGGATCTCGTCCGGCCGGATCGTAAGCTCCGCCATCTCTTTCTTGTCTCCCTATTCGCCTCAGCCGGCCAACCGGCGGCGGACTTCTTCGATACGTCCGGCGATCGTGGTGTCGATGTAGTCGTCTCCGACCCTGACGGAGAACCCACCGAGCACCTCCGGGTCCACCTCGACGTTCAGGTGGACGTCTCGCCCGTAGGTGGTTCGCAGCCAGGCCGCGAGCCGCTGCTTCTGCTGCTGTGAGAGCGGCACCGCGCTGCGGACCACGCCCACCAGGCGCTCGCGCGCCCGCGCGACGATCCAGCCGAACTCCTCCAGTGCCGTCTCCAGGCTACGTCCCCGCGGGTGCACAACAGCCTGCGTGACGAGCCGTACGGTGGAGGGAGCGGCCTTCCCGCCGAGCAGCGTGGCGAGCAGGTCGCGCTTGCGCTCGGCCGGGACGGCCGGGTCGCTGAGCGCGCGGCGCAGCTGCGGGTTGGCGGCGAGGATGCGGCCGAAGCGGAACAGCTCGTCCTCGACGTCGTCGAGGCGGCGCTCCGACTCGGCCTCGGCGGCCGCGGACATCACGCCGACGCGCTCCAGGGCGTCCGGCAGGTCGCCGGCCCTGGACCACTTGGCCCTGACCCCGGCGACCGCGATCTCCAGCGCGGCCTCGCCGACCTTCCCCTGAAGCAGGGAGCGCAGGACGCTCTCCTTCTGCTCCGCAGGGCGCGAGGGGTCGGAAAGACCCCGGCGCAGCCCGTGCTCGCGGTCGAAGAGGTCGGCGACGGCGAACAGCTCCTCGGCGAGGGCGCCGAGGTCGGCGGTCGCGGCGGCGGTGTTGAACCGCTCCTCGACCTCCGTGAGGGCGGTCCTGCTGAGGCCGCGCATCAGCGGACCGCCTCCGGACGGCCCTCGAGCTCCTCGAGGAACCGGTCCACGACGCGACGCTGGCGGGCCTCGTCCTCGAGCGACTCGCCGACGATCCGGCTCGCCAGCTCGGTGGACAGGCGCCCGATCTCACCGCGCAGCTGGGTGAACGCCTGCTGGCGGTCGGCCTCGATCTGGGCGTGAGCCGCCTCGACGATGCGCCGCGCCTCGGCCTGGGCCTCCTCGCGGAGCTCGGCCTTGATCGCGGCGCCCTGCTCACGGGCCTCCTCGCGCAGGCGGGCCGCCTCCTGGCGGGCCTCCGCGAGCTGCGCCCGGTACTGCTCCAGAGTGCGCTGGGCTTCGGCCTGGGCGTCCTCGGCCTTCTTGATGCCGCCCTCGATAGCCTCGGTCCGCTCGGCCAGCGTCTTCTGGATGCGCGGGGTGAGGATCTTTCCGACGACGAGGAAGACGACGAGGAAGGCGAAGCTGCCGACGACCAGCTCGTAAGCGTGCGGGATGAGGGGGTTCTCCGCCCCCTCGGCCGCCAGGAGCGTAGCTGCCATAGTCATGGGTGCAGCCTTCCGTCAGAGTGGGTACGTCAGCTCGTGGGGTAGATGAAGGGGGCGACGAGGCCGATGAGGGCCAGCGCCTCGGTGAGGACGAAGCCGAGCAGCATGTTCTGCCGGATGAGGCCGTAGGCCTCGGGCTGGCGGGCGATGGCCTGCACGCCCTGGCCGAAGATGATGCCCACGCCGATGCCGGGGCCGATGGCGGCCAGGCCGTAGCCGATGGCACCAAGGTTGCCGATGACGCCGGTGGCCGCAGCGAGAACGCTCATTCGTCTTTTCCTTTACTGGTCGGCCGGTGAGTGTCGCCTCACCGGTCTGGTCTACGTAAGGGGCGGGTCTCAGAGATCCGTCAGTGGTCGGGGTGCAGCGAGCCGCCGATGTACATGGCGGCCAGCAGGGTGAACAGGAAGGCCTGCAGGAACTCGATGAACATCTCGAAGCCGGTCATCGCGATCGTCATGATCACGCCCACGACACCGAGGCCCGCCCCGAGCGGGGTCGGCTTCTCGAAGAGGAACCAGAATCCGACGGCGCTGAAGAAGGCCAGGATCAGGTGTCCGGCGAACATGTTCGCGAAGAGTCGGACGGCGTGCGTGAAGGGCGCGATGATCAGGTTCGACAGGAACTCGATCGGCGCGAGCAGCACGTAGATCGGCTTCGGCAGTCCGGGCGGGAACATCATGTTCTTGAAGTAGCCGCCGAGACCCTGGTGCTTGATGCCCAGGTAAATCTTGATCACGTAGATGGTGACCGCGAAGACGATGGGGAACGCGATGTGCGACGCGACCGGGATCTGGATCAGCGGGACGACACCGAAGAGGTTCCACAACAGGATCAGGAAGAACAGGCTGAGCAGCAGCGGCATCCACCGCTCCGCGTCCTTGCCCAGGAACGGGCGGGCGACCTGGTCGCGGACGAACTGGTAGCCCATCTCGCCGATGTTCTGCATGCCCCGGGGCACGAGCTTCGGATTGGCGAAGGCGCTCCACGCGAGGGCGGTCACCACGAGGGCGCCGAAGAGCGCCATGAGCACCGGCTTGGTCAGCCAGGACGGCGCACCCTCGTACAGCGGAGGGAAGTCGAAGATGGACGGTCCCGGCGCCGTGAAGTCCTCGGCGACGAGCATGAGGGGGGTCACTTGGCCACCTCGCCTGCCTGCTTGGGGCCGAATGCCCGAAGCATGTGCTTGTTCGTCCGTTCGCTACGCTCGCGCACGGGCGTTCCCTTCAACGATTGGATCAACAGAAGAGCGTGGGAAGCGGGCCGGCTGTCAGCGGCCGTACTTCAGATAGACGAGGTAGGCAGCCAGCCCGACCCCGAGAATGACGCCTATGGGGATGAACGCATGCACGCCGGTCCACCAGCTCAGCAACCAGCCGAGGCCGCCCCATACCAGGATCCCGGACAGCAGATAGCTCGGGACCGACCAGGCGGCGTCGGCGAAGTCGCGGCCGTCGGTCTCGGGCCTGCGCTCCTGTTCGCTCATCGCGCCATGACGATAGCAGGAGCCATGCGGACTAGTCATATCGGGCTGCCCCGTACGCGTGGTCATCCGCGGCCCTGCCCGGGAACCTTCGCCTCAGGCTCCACATAGAGCATCTTCAGTTTCATGAATCCGCGCATCTCACCGATGGTCCAGGCGAGCGTGCACGCGATGACGCTCAGCGCGAACACCCGGGAGTCGAACGCGGTCGTGCCGGAGAAGGCGTTCATCATCGCCATGATCGCGAGGATCTTGACGACGTAACCCAGCACGGCGGCCGCCATCATCGCCATGGGCGAGACCCGGCCGGCCCAGGAGACGACGACCAGGCCGACAGTGAAGAAGGCGGCGACGAGGACGAGACCGATGCCGGCGCCCAACGCACCCTTGGCCCCGGTCGTGAACACCGCGACGAGCGCGGCGAGGAGACCGACGATCAAGGTCGGCACGGCGGCGCCCTTGAGAACGCGCACGTCGTTGGCCTGCATGGGACTCCAGATCGGTTGTCAAACGAGCGATTGCTACCTGCTGGGGCGTCGTTGGCCTTGCCCCTTGCTAGTGAAAGCTATCACAAGCCCTGGAGTGCCGCCTTTACCAGGCGTTTCGGGTCGCCGTCGACCTGCGGGGACGCCTCAGAGGAAGGTCCCGGTGTCGGCGCGGGAAGTGGTGGGAGGGACTCCCTGGGAACCGGGAGCGCCCTGCCCGGGGTAGGGATGCCGGCCCGGCGCCGGGATTCTGCCGGGGATCGCCTGGCCGGAGGCGGCGGGAGCGGCCTGACCGGGGGTGACGGGCGGGGCGGGCGGGGGGACGACGGGGTAGACGAGCGTGTCGTGCTCCGTCGTCCCGCGTCTGGCGGAGCCGGGGCCGGACGAGCGGCTCCCGGCCGGACGCGCTCCGATCTTCTGGTCGTCCTTGGGGTCCTGCGACGCGGTGCGGCGCGACCGCCACCGCGGCAAACCCATGATCACCAGTACCGCCACCGCGAGCACGATCGTCAAGGGGAACACGATGAGCGGCACGCGGCCGATCGACAGGCCCACGATCGCGAAGGCGAACAGGAACGTCCACGCGTACATGATCAGCACGCTGCGCCGGTGGGAGTGGCCGATGTCGAGCATCCGGTGGTGGAGGTGGCCGCGGTCGGGTGCGAAGGGCGACATCCCGGCCGATGTCCGCCGGACGACCGCCATGATCAGGTCGGCCAAGGGGAGCACCACGACCGCGATCGGCAGCACCAGCGGCAGGATCACCGGGAACCGGTTGATCTTGCCGACGACCGCGTCCGGCTCGACCGACGACAGGCTCGTGATCAGCGAGGTGGCGAGCAGCAGGCCGAGCAGCATGGCGCCGGTGTCGCCCATGAAGATCTTGGCGGGGTTGAAGTTGTGCGGCAGGAAGCCCACGCACATCCCGATGAGGATCGCCGCGATGGCGGCCGTCCCGTTGATCCGCGAACCGCTCGCGGTCTGCTGCAGCACGATCGAGTAGGCGAAGGTCGCCATCGCCGCGATCGCGACGATCCCCGCGGCCAGGCCGTCCAGCCCGTCGACGAAGTTCACCGCGTTGATCACGACGACCACGATCATGATGGTGAGGATCGTGTGCAGGGTGTCGTCGAGGGCCTGGGAGCCCCCCATCGACTGCGGCAGCGGGAGGAACTGCAGGTACACCTTGAAGTAGACGAGCAGCCCGCCCGCCGCGATCTGGCCGCCCAGCTTGACGAGCGCGTCCATGCCGAGCCAGTCGTCCAGGAATCCGGTGACGACGATCAGGCCGCCGGCCGCGAGGAGGGCGATCACCGTCTGGCCCGTCTGTCCGCTGTCGAACGCGCCGCCGACGTACGGCAGGTTGCTCGCCACCAGCAGCGCCGCCGCCATCCCGCCGAACATCGCGAGCCCGCCCAGACGCGGGGTGGGCACCGTGTGCACGTCCCGCTCCCGCACCTCGGGCGCCGCGCCGATGCGCAGCGCGAACGCCCTGACCGGCGGCACCAGCAGGTACGTCACCGCGGCCGCCACGAGCGCCAAGAGGAGATATTCGCGCACGGACCTAGTTTCCTGGATAGGCGGATCGGTTGTGACGGGCAAAAGACATAGATCGCCCTATCCCTAACGGGGATATGCCGGATGCGTCGCGGTCAGCCCCTTTACCCGTTCGAGGACCGACGTTATCGCACCCGGCTGCCGGATGGCCCGGACGACGAGAGACGCGATCTCCCTCATTTCCGCCGCGCCCATGCCCTGGGTGGTCGCGCAGAGCGTGCCGACCCTGATCCCGGAGGTCACGGTCGCGGGCGCCGGGTCGTAGGGGATCGCGTTGTGGTTGAGCAGGATCCCGGCCTCGGCGCAGCGCCGCTCCGCCTCCGCCCCGCTCACCCCGGCGCCGCGCAGGTCCACCAGCGCGAGATGGGTGTCGGTGCCGCCCGACACCGGGCGCAGCCCCTCATCCGCCAGCCCCTCCGCCAGCGTTCTCGCGTTGTCCACCGCCGACGCGGCGTAGGCCCGGAACTCGGGACTCAGCGCCTCGCCGAACGCCACCGCCTTGGCCGCGACCACGTGCATCAGCGGCCCGCCCTGGCTGAAGGGGAAGACCGCCCGGTCGATCCCCGACGCCAGTTCGTCCGTGCACAGCACGCCTCCCCCACGCGGGCCGCGCAGCGACTTGTGGGTCGTGAAGGTCACGACGTCCGCGTACGGCACGGCCGACGGAATGGCCCGGCCGGCCATGAGGCCGATCTCGTGGGCGACGTCCGCCAGCAGCCAGGCCCCGGCCTCGTCGGCGATGTCGCGGAAGGCGGCGAAGTCGATCAGCCTGGGATACGCCGTGGCACCGCAGACGATCACGCGGGGCCGGTGGCGCAGCGCCAGGTCCCTCACCTCGTCGTAGTCGATCGTCTCGGTGTCCCGCCGCACGCCGTAGGAGACGACGTGGAACCACCTGCCGGAGAAGTTGGCCTTGGACCCGTGGGTGATGTGGCCGCCGTGCTCCAGTGCGAGCGCCAGGACGGTGTCCCCCGGCTGTAGAAGGGCCGCGTACGCCGCCAGGATGGCCGTGGTGCCGCTGTAGGGCTGCACGTTGACATGGTCGGCCCCGAACAACCGCTTGGCCCGCTCTACGGCGATCTGCTCGGCGCGGTCGGCCACCTCGCAACCGCGGTAGTACCTGTGGCCCGGGTAGCCCTCGGCGTACTTGCCGTTGAGCGCCGAGCCGAGCGCGGCGAGGACGGCGGGCGAGGAGAGATTCTCGCTGGCGATGAGCTGGAGCCCGCCGCGCAGCCGGGCGACCTCGTCGAGCAGCACCTGGGCGACGTCCGGGTCCTGCGCGGCGAGCCGGGCGAAATCAGGCCCGTAGAACGGCTCCGAACTGTCCATGGAACCGGCTCACAATCCCGTGGCGGTCTTCGCTCCAAGAGTAGACCGCCCGGGGCCCGTCGCGCGGGCGTCGTCGCTGCTCAGGAGGTCGTCAGAGGTCGTCGGTCGTCGCTCAGGAGGTTGTCAGAGGTCGTCGCTCAGGAGGTGAAGGCGTGCGGCGCGCCGGCCTTGCCCGGAATCCAGCGCGGCGTGTCCGCCGCCTGGTCGCTGATCGCCGTCAGCACCGCCTGGCGGTACATCCCGAGGCGGTTGCGCCATTCGGCCACGTCCTGGACGTACCGCTCGGCGACCGGAGCGTCCCACACGTCCCTGCTCCGCGCCATCTCGTACGGCTTGTCCAGAGACTTGGTGAGCTGGTCCATCAGCGGAACCACCTGTAGCCACAGGTCGACGAGCTTCTGGTACTCCGGGTTGAACACCCATCCCGTCGGCTGCCCGCCGGGCGAGAGCAGGTCGGTGCTCGACGGCGCCGGCGGGGTCTCCCCCGGCTGCAGCGGAGTCGGCGCCGGCGGGTCGACATAACTCACGATCACGCCTCCTGTGCGAAGCCGGCCAGCACGCCGGCGTTGGTCATCGCCTGCCCTGCCCCGAGCACCCCGGCGGGCCGCCGCCCGGCTCTGCTCATCCGGTCGCCTCGCCCCGCACCGTCGTCTGGCCCGGCCGCCCGAGTCGCACGGAAGCGGTCCTCGGGAGGCGGGCCCTGGCGGCGATCCCGCCCGAGCGGGAACGTCACTCGCACGCGTCACTTCTCCGGCTTCTCGATGACGACCTCGACGGCTTCGACGCGGCCGGCGGGCCCGTCGGGCTGGATCTTCCTGGCCACCCAGTCGCCCTCGCCCCACTCCCCTTCCGGGACGCCGACGTCCGGCATGTCCACGGGCTCGATGTCCCGATGGTGGTCCACCAGCATGCGCGGCACGGCCTCGTCGTCCGAGTGGCGAGCGGGGTAGGTGAGCACGTCCCCGGGCTGCGCGGCGGCGAGTGATCGGGGATCGGGAGCCGGAGCGCGGCCGGTGTCCGGCGTCCCCGCCGCACCGTCGGTCCCCGCGCTGTTCGTTCCCGCGTCATGTGCCGCCGCGCCGTGTGCGCCGTGCCCCTGCGTTCCCGCACCGTGCATGCCATGACGGTGCGTTCCCGCACCGTGCATGCCATGACCATGCGTTCCCGCACCGTATGCGCCGGAGTCATGCGTCGCCGCGCCGTCCCCGGCTGCCCCGATCGCGCCCGTGGCGGCATCGTTGTCGCACGCTCGCCCGTTCGTACCGGTCGCGCCGTCGGCCCTGTCGCTCACACCGGTCGTCCCGGTGTGGCCCGTCGCGCCATCGCCGCCGGCACCCGTCGCGCCCGCGGCCCCCACCGTCCCGGCCACGTGGCCGCCTCCGGCCGCCGTCCCCACCGCGTGCAGGCTGCCGGTCGCCGTGCCGGTTCCCGCCGCGTGCCCGGTGCCGGGAGCGTCCACCGCCTGCAGGCTGCCGGTCACCGTACCCGTCGCGCCCGATGTCGCGGGCGCCGCGTCGGTCGTGCCCGTGGCACCTGCCGTCCCGGCCGCGTGAGCCGCGCCGTTCGCCGCATTCGTCCCCGCGGGTGCCGCGCCGGCCGTGCCCGCCGGGTGAGCGGTCCCGGTCGCCGTACCGCTTGCGGCCGTGTCGCCTGTGTACGCATGACCGCCGGCACTCGCCGTCACCGCGCCGTGGCCGGCGGGAGTCCCCTGCACGGCGTTCGGGTTGTCGCCGGCGAGCGGATCACCGGAAAGGTTGTCCGCGGGCGTGCCGACGTAGGCGCCCATGGGATCGCCGGGCGCGAGGCCGGGTTGCGGAGGCTGGTTCGCCGCCGGGTTGGTCGGCTCGGCGGGTGGCACCAACCCGGGCGGCCCGTCCGGGTGCGCACCGGTGGCGCTCGCCGTCCGCGCGTCCACGCCGGGCGTGTCGACCGGCTGGACGCCCTGCGGGTGCTCGGCGCCGGGCTGGTTCATCGGGGTGCTGACGACCTTGACCCCGTCGACGACGGTCACCTGCCGACCGGCGGGGTCGATGTCGTCCGGGTGATCCTTGCCGGGGGTGTCGTAGAACGCCGAGTCGTTTCCGGCCGTGGAGGGTCGCTCCCCGGCCGCTTTCGGATCGACCGAAATCCCCTGCCCCGGGTTCTGGTCCTGCACCGGGTTCTGGCCCTGCCCCTGGGCGACGGGGTGCTGCCGGCCGCCGTCGGACTTGCTCTGAGCGGCACCCTGGCTGTCGCCGACGGGCTGCGCGTGGTTCGCGCCCTGATCCTGACCCACGATCTGATCACCGCCGGCAGGCTGACCCGGACCTGCAGGCTGGTCCTGGCCCACGCCCTGCCCCACGCCCTGACCATCGCCGACCGGCTGACCCTGGCCGGTGGGCTGGTGAACCTGACCCGAGTCGCCGCGGGTCGCGCCCGTGTCGCCGGTGCCGCCTGCGGCGCCGCCGGCGCCCGCCTGGCCCGCACCGGGGCCGGTCCCCGCACCGGTGTCGCCGCTCGCGCCGGTGGCCGGAGGCGTCCCCGTGCCCGCGCCTGTGCCCGTCCCCGTCCCCGTGGCGGTACCGGTGTCGGCGGGGTGGGCCGGACCGTGTGTCGAGGAGGGCATCTGGGCGAGGGAACCCTCGACGGTGCCGTAGGAGGGCTTGCCCGCGAGCTTCCCTTCGGCCACGCCGCGACCTCCGCCGTCGCCGTTCGCGCGGGTCGCGCCGTCGGCGGCGCTGTGCGCCCGGTGGGAGGTCTCACCCTTCGCTGCCGCGCCGGAATCGCCGGAACCATGCGACGGCGTACGGATGGCGTCCTGCTTGTCGTGGGCCGCCTTGCCCTCGGACCTGGCATCCGGCCTCGCGTCGGACTTGCCGTCGGCCTTGTGGTCGTCCGTCTTCGCGTCGGCCTTGTGGCCAGATGTGCCGTCGGCCTTGTGGTCGGCCTTGTGGTCGGCCTTGTGGTCGGCTTTGCCGTCCGCCTTGTGATCGGCTTTGCCGTCCGCCTTGTGATCGGCCTTGTGGTCAGGCTTGGCGTCGCCCTTGTCGCCCTGCGTGCCGGACTTCGGCGCCGGATCGTCCGCCGGTGCGGTGGTGTCCCTCTCCTCCGTGAAGGAGGCCCCGTGGGCCGTGGGGACCTTGCCCGTGCTCTGCTGTTTCTCCTTCTTCTCCAGCAGGGTCACGCGGTTCGTGACGTCCTTGACCATGGTCGAGCACGCGTCGGCGACCTGCGACGGCCGGTGGGTCACGTGCACGGAGACGCCTGCCGTACGCGTCAACTGGGTGACCCGGGCCTCGATGCCGTCCATCTGCTTCGCGGCGTGCTGAACCTCCGACAGCAACTCACGGACGAGCTTCGGATCCATCCCGTCGAGCTTGGCCATGGGCGCGCCTCCACAGAGATATCGGCGCACTTCACGGTAGCCGGGGTGGCATCAGTAAAGAAGCCCGATAGCCAGACGGCATCGATCGCCCTGATCAGAGCCCTGACGACGTCTCACCATATGAGACGCGCGCTCGGATCGCGGTCACTCCTCGGTCGCGAGGTATCCCACGAGGCCGCGGATCTTGTCCACGGGGATCGCGCCCTTGCGCAGCACCCGGGGCACGGCGGTGGTCAGGTCGACGATCGTGGACGGCACGTTGCCGTCGCAGGGGCCGCCGTCGAGGTAGACGTCCACCGACTCGCCGAGCTGCTCCTCGGCCTCGTCGACCGTGGTGGCCGGCGGGTTTCCGGACCGGTTGGCGCTGGAGACCGCCATCGGGCCGGTCTCCTTGAGGAGGTCCAGCGCGACCGGATGCAGCGGCATGCGGACGGCGACCGTTCCCTTGGCGTCGCCGAGGTCCCACGACAGCGACCGGTTGGCTCTGAGTATGAGCGTGAGCGGCCCGGGCCAGAAGGCGTCCACCAGGTCCTGCCCGTACGTCCCGAGGCTCTCCACCAGGGCGTTGGCGGCCCGTACGGTGCCCACGAGGACGGGCACGGGAATGTCCCTGCCCCGGCCCTTCGCCTCCAGCAGCGCGTTGACGGCGGAAGGGGTGAAGGCGTCGGCGCCGATCCCGTAGACGGTGTCGGTGGGAAGCACCACGAGCTCGCCCCGCCGCACCGCCGAGGTCGCCTCGGCCAGTCCGGTCATCCGCTCCGTCTGGTCGGCACAGTCAAACCGTCGGCTCACGAAGCCATCCTTCCACGTGTCCCGCCCGGCTCCGCCGCCGCGTGGCCACCCGACCGGGCCGTTCGAGTCAGTCCTGGGTCAGCCGGGCCGTGACGAACCTGTCCCGGCCGGTCAGGTCCTGGCGCAGCCGCACGTCGCGCCAGCCGTTCTCCTCGGCGAACAGCCAATAGACGGCGTTGCCCTGCTGGTCGGCGTGCTCGACCACGGCGAACCCGCCCGGCCGCAGCAGCCGCCGCGCCGTGCGCTCGACGGCTCTCACCTCGTCCAGCCCGTCCTCACCCGACCCGTACAGGGCCCGCGAGGGATCGTAGTCGCGCACCTCGGGGTCGCGGGGGATCGCTCCGGGCGGGATGTACGGCGGGTTGGAGATGACCAGGTCCACCTGGCCGTTCAGTTCCGGCAGGCAGTCGGCCAGATCCTCCGGATGCAGGGTGGTGCGGCCCTGGCCGTGTTCGAGGATGTTGCGCTTGGCCCAGCCGTACGCCACGGGGTCGATCTCGACCGCGTGCACCTGCGCCAGCGCGACCTCCTGCGTGATCGACAGCGCGATGGCCCCGGAACCGGTGCCGAGGTCGACCACGACGGGAGAGGCGACGTCCATCTCGCGCAGCCGGTCGATCGCCCAGCCGGCCACGACCTCGGTCTCCGGCCTGGGCACGAACACGCCCGGGCCCACCTCGAGGGAGAGGTAGCGGAAGTAGGCCCGGCCGGTGATGTGCTGCAGCGGCTCGCGTGCTTCGCGCCGGGCGACGCCCTCCCAGAACCGCGCGTCGAAGTCGGCGTCCTTGATCGTGTGCAGCATGCCGCGCGGCACGCCGTGTACGAATGCCGCGATCTCCTCGGCGTCCGTTCGCGGTGACGGCACTCCCGCCTCGGCGAGCCGGGCGGTGGCGAGGGCGATTTCGTCGAGCAGGAAGGTCATGGTCTCTTACAGCACGGTCCTCGCGGCGTGGCCTGGGAATCGTCGGTCATGGGCAGACGGGCCGCCGGGACGGCCCACCGTCGTTCGACGACCCACGTCCATCACCGTTTCTCCCATCGTCCCCTCATCAGGCTCGCCGCGGGCTCACGAATGAGCGGCCAGCTTCTCCGCGAGTTCGGCGTCGAGCAAAGCCTGTATCACCGCGTCGAGATCGCCGTCCAGGACTTGGTCCAGGTTGTAGGCCTTGAAGCCCACGCGGTGATCCGAAATGCGGTTCTCCGGGAAGTTGTAGGTGCGGATGCGCTCGGAGCGGTCGACCGTGCGCACCTGCGACTTGCGCTCGGCCATCGCGGCCGCATCGGCCTCCTCCTGTGCCATCACGAGCAGCCGGGCGCGCAGGATGCGCAGCGCCGACTCCTTGTTCTGGAGCTGGCTCTTCTCGTTCTGGCAGGAGACGACGACGCCGGTCGGCAGATGGGTGATCCGCACGGCCGAGTCGGTCGTGTTGACGCTCTGGCCGCCGGGGCCGCTGGAGCGGAACACGTCGATGCGCAGGTCGTTGGGGTCGATCTGGACGTCGACCTCCTCGGCCTCCGGATAGACGAGCACTCCGGCGGCCGAGGTGTGGATGCGGCCCTGCGACTCGGTCACCGGCACCCGCTGGACGCGGTGCACGCCGCCCTCGAACTTGAGCCGCGACCAGACGCCCTCCCTGCCCTTGATGGCGACGGTGACGTCCTTGTAGCCGCCGAGGTCGGAGTGCTGCGCGTCGATGATCTCGGTCTTGTAGCCGATCCGCTCGGCGTACCTGAGGTACATCCGCAGGAGGTCTCCGGCGAACAGAGCCGACTCCTGGCCGCCCTCGCCCGCCTTGATCTCCATGATGACGTCCTTGTCGTCGTTGGGGTCGCGCGGGACCAGGAGACGGGTGAGCTTCTCCTCCAGCACCGGGATGCGGCCCTCCAGCTCGGCCGCCTCCTCCGCGAACGCCGGGTCCTCCGCCGCCAGCTCGCGCGCGGCCGCGAGGTCCTGCCGTACGCCTTCGAGCTCCCGGTAGGTCGCGACGATCGGTGTGAGCTCCGCGTAACGCTTGCCGTAGGTCCGCGCCTTGCTCTGGTCGGCGTGCACGGCGGGGTCGGCGAGCCGCAGTTCCAGATCCGCGTACTCACTCATGATCTCGTCGAGGTTCACCGCACACTCCTTTGCTCAAGCTCCTCGGTAAAGGCCGTAATCACCAAGAACGCCGACCCGGAGACGCCCCAAGAGAGGGGCGCCCCCGAGCCGGCGTCCTGGAGGAGCTACTTGCTCTGGGCCTTCTTGCCGAAGCGCGCCTCGAAGCGAGCCACCCGGCCACCGGTGTCGAGGATCTTCTGCTTGCCCGTGTAGAAGGGGTGGCAGGCGGAGCAGACGTCGGCGTGGAGCACGCCGTTCTTGGCGGTGCTACGCGTGGTGAAGGTGTTCCCGCAGGTGCAGGTCACCTGGGTGACCACGTACTCCGGGTGGATGTCGGGCTTCATGTCTCAGTCCTAACGCTAGGCGCGGTCGCCGGGTCGCTCCGTCTTCACGGCCTGCGCGCATCGGCACACCTGTGATGCGCGGTGCGGGAACCGGTACCGCTGCGGTTCGGCTACCAGTGTGCCAGATCCTCCAACCATCCCAGGCCATGTGCTATTCCCGGGGCCGGCCGGGGTGGTGGCGGGCGGCGGATCGGCGGATCACGCCGACGCCCCGGACGGCGCGGCCGTCCGGGGCGTCGGTCGAAAGGGCGTCAGTCGCGGTCGTTGCTGACCGTGGTCTTCTGCACCTGGAGCAGGAACTCGGCGTTGGACTTGGTCTCCTTCATCTTCTCGAGAAGGAGCTCCAGCGCCTGCTGCATGTCGAGGGCGTGGAGGACGCGGCGGAGCTTCCAGACGATGGACAGCTCCTCCTTGGCCATGAGGATCTCCTCCTTGCGGGTGCCGGACGCGTCCACGTCCACCGCAGGGAAGATGCGCTTGTCCGCGAGCGACCGGTTGAGCTTGAGCTCCATGTTGCCGGTGCCCTTGAACTCCTCGAAGATGACCTCGTCCATCTTGGAGCCGGTCTCGACGAGAGCCGTGGCAAGGATCGTCAGCGAGCCGCCGTTCTCGATGTTGCGGGCGGCGCCGAAGAACCGCTTCGGCGGGTAGAGCGCGGTCGAGTCGACACCACCGGACAGGATGCGGCCGCTCGCGGGCGCCGCGAGGTTGTACGCGCGCCCGAGACGGGTGATCGAGTCGAGCAGGACGACGACGTCGTGGCCCAGCTCCACCAGGCGCTTGGCCCGCTCGATGGCGAGCTCGGCGACGGTGGTGTGGTCCTCGGCCGGGCGGTCGAAGGTCGAGTGGATGACCTCGCCCTTGACCGACCGCTGCATGTCGGTGACCTCTTCAGGACGCTCGTCCACGAGGACGACCATCAGGTGGCACTCGGGGTTGTTGCGCGTGATCGCGTTGGCGATCGCCTGGAGCACCATGGTCTTGCCGGCCTTGGGCGGCGACACGATCAGGCCGCGCTGACCCTTGCCGATCGGCGAGACGAGGTCGATGATCCGCGTGGTCAGGACGTTCGGCTCGGTCTCCAGGCGCAGGCGCTCCTGCGGGTAGAGCGGCGTGAGCTTGTTGAAGTCGGGCCGCTGACGGGCCTGCTCCGGGTCCATCCCGTTGACGGTGTCGAGGCGGACGAGGGCGTTGAACTTCTCGCGCCGCTCGCCGTCCCTCGGCTGCCGGACGGCGCCGGTGATGACGTCGCCCTTGCGCAGGCCGTTGCGGCGGATCTGGGCGAGCGAGACGTAGACGTCGTTCGAGCCCGGCAGGTAGCCGCTGGTCCGCACGAAGGCGTAGTTGTCGAGGATGTCCAGGATGCCGGCGATCGGGATCAGGACGTCGTCCTCGCCGATGACCGGCTCGTTGCCCTCGAAGCGGTCGCGCCCGCGGCGGCCACGCTCGCGGAAGCGGCCACGGCGCCCGCGGCCGTCCTCGCCCTGCTGGTCGCCCTTGCCGTCGGCGCGGCTGTCCGTACGGCTGTCGCCGCGCCCGTCGGAGCGGCCGTCACGGCCGTCACGCCCGTCACGGCCATCACGGCCGTCGGCGCGATTGTCACCGCGGTTGTCGCCGCGGCCCTGCTGGTCACGACGGCCCTGGCCGCCGTCTCCAGCGTCGGCGGCGCGCTGGTCACCGCGCTGGTCACTGCGGCCGTCACGCTCGCGGCCTCGCTCGCCCCGCTCGCCGCGCGTGCGGCGCTCGCGGCGGTCGCCGCGCTCGGGCCGCTCGGCGCGGGTCTCGGACTGGGCGGCCTCGGCCTGCGGCTCGGCGACGGCGGCGACGCCGTTCTGCGTGGCCTCGGCGGCCACGGCCGGCGCGGCCTCGACCACGGGACGCTCCTCACGAGCCGCGACGACGGGCTCGGCGGCAGGCGTGGCGGCGGGCGCGGCCTCGGGTGCGGGCGCCGCGGCGGCGCGGGAACGTTCCCGACGGCCACGGGCGGGGCGCTCGACGACGGCGGGCGCTTCGGCGGCGGCCTTCGGCTCGGCCGCGGCCTCTCCCGATCCGCCCTGCTTCTCCTGGATGGCCGCGATGAGCTGGCTCTTGCGCATCCGTCCGGTCCCCGTGATGCCGAGGCTGGTCGCCAGGGCCTGAAGCTCGGGGAGCACCATGCCAGCCAGGCCGGTGCCGGAGCGACGTCGCGGACGGGCCGGGGCGGAAGTGGGGGTGTCGCCGGCGGCCTGGCCGTCGGAGAGGAGTTCGGTGGTGTCGCTCAACTAAGGGTCCTTCCCAGGGGTCGGGCGCCAGAATCGTGCGTCCAGGCGTCCCGGTGATGCGACCCGGCGGGACAGACCGGGTCGGGCTTCGCGAATCTCATGTGTCGGTGACCCTCGGGATTCGCGAGCGGTAGGTGCCCGGGGGCGATCCCCCGGATTGCCGCCACCGACCAGATGTCTTGGTGGTTCGAACGCGCATGTCTCCGAGAACGCCGCCTCCGGCCATGCCACCCGAGGGTGTGCCGACTGGAGGAAACGGTTTCGGGGAAATCGCCCTGCCCGCGTCGAAGGACGCGAGGCGAAGTGCAGCGATGTGCGAATGACAAGCACGCACCCAACACGGGGGCACCTGGTGCGGCTATCAGCCTAACATCACCAGCGCGCACAGCTATTCCCTGAAGGTCGAAGAAGCATCAGCGTGTCTCGGGAAACCGAACGTACGCACCAAGCGGGTCGACGTTCATTGGCTGGATGTGCCAGTCATTACCCACTTCTGGCGCGATCAAATCCTTGGTATCCCGAGTCGTCAACGCGAGAACCGTCGGACCGGCCCCCGAGACGACGGCGGGCACCCCGGCCTCGCGGAGCCGTCGCACCAGTTCGGCGGTGCGGGGCATCGCGGGCGCGCGGTACCTCTGGTGCAGGCGGTCTTCGGTGGCGGCGAGCAGGAGATCCGGTTCCGGTATCTGCGTGAGCGCCGCGACGAGCAGAGCCGCCCGCCCCGCGTTGGCCGCCGCGTCCGAATGCGGTACGTCCTTCGGCAGCAGCCCCCGAGCCTCCTCCGTGGACAACCGGAAATCCGGGATCAACACCACCGGCCGGACGTCCTCGTGCGGAGTCAGTTTCACCATACTCGCCGTACGCGACTGGTCCGTCCAGGCGATGGTGAGACCGCCCGCCAGGCACGGCGCCACGTTGTCGGGATGCCCCTCCAGCTCCGTGGCCAGCGCGAACACCTCGGCGTCCGGCAGATCCCCCGCGCCCCGCCCGCGTGCGAGGGCGCGGGCCGCGAGGATGCCGGCGCAGATGGCCGCCGACGACGAGCCGAGCCCGCGCGCGTGCGGAATGCGGTTGTGGCAGCGCAGCGCGATGCCGTCCGGCTGGGCGAACCCCATGCGGTCGAACGTCGCGCGCATCGTCCTGACGACGAGGTGACCCTCGCCCTCGTCCAGCTCACCGGCGCCCTGGCCCTCCACGGCGATCCGCACGCCGGGCGAGCCGGAGATCTCGGCCTCCACCTCGTCGTACAGGTCGAGCGCGAGGCCGAGGCTGTCGAAACCGGGGCCGAGGTTGGCGCTCGTCGCCGGCACGCGGACGACGACGCCGTGACTGTCCGTCAATTCGTCACCTGAACCCTTTGATGGGCGGGAATGAGGGGGCCGGTCAGGCCAGTCCCAGCGCGGCCGCGGCGGCGTAGGCGTCGATCGGGATCGTCACGGGCGCCGGAGCGCCGGAGATGGCCCAGTCGGGGTCCTTCAGGCCGTTGCCGGTCACGGTGCACACGACCCGCTGCCCCGGCGTGAGCAGGCCCTGCTCGTGCGCCTGGAGCAGGCCGGCGACGCTCGCGGCGGAGGCGAGCTCGACGAACACGCCCTCCTCCTGCGCGAGCAGCTTGTACGCCGCGGCGATCTGGCGGTCGGTCACGGCCTGGATGTCGCCGCCGGACTCGTCGCGCGCGGCCTCGGCGAGGCGCCACGAGGCGGGGTTGCCGATCCTGATCGCCGTGGCGATCGTCTGCGGGTGGGTCACGGGGCTGCCGCCGACCAGCGGCGCCGCGCCGCTCGCCTGGAATCCCAGCATGCGCGGCCGCTTGGTGGCCACGCCGTCGTCGGCGTACTCCTTGTAGCCCATCCAGTAGGCCGAGATGTTGCCGGCGTTGCCGACCGGGATGCAGTGGACGTCGGGCGCGTCGCCGAGCGCGTCGACGATCTCGAAGGCCGCCGTCTTCTGGCCCTGCAGGCGGTGCGGGTTGACGGAGTTGACCAGCGCGATCGGGTAGGTCTCCGCCAGCTTCCTGGTCATCTCGAGGCAGTCGTCGAACGAGCCCTCGACCTGGAGCAGCCTGGCGCCGTGCACCAGGGCCTGGGCGAGCTTGCCCATCGCGATCTTCCCGCGCGGCACGAGGACGGCGCAGGTCAGCCCGGCCCGTACGGCGTAGGCGGCGGCCGAGGCGCTGGTGTTGCCGGTGGACGCGCAGATGACCGCCTGGGCGCCCTCCTCCACGGCCTTGCTGATCGCCACGGTCATGCCGCGGTCCTTGAAGCTGCCGGTCGGGTTGAGGCCCTCGACCTTGAGATGGACGTCACAGCCCGTGATCTGGGACACCCGCCTGGCCGGGACGAGAGGCGTACCGCCCTCGAGCAGGGTCACCACGGGCGTCGTCGTGGAGACCGGCAGACGGTCGCGGTACTCCTCGATCAGGCCACGCCAAGCCCTGAACATTGGTCGCTCCTCCCACGCGCGCACACGCGTGTCACCAGGGGTATCGGTCACCGAGTCTACGGCCAACCGTTTGACGTGCGGACTCCGTTGTCCACCAAATGGACATAATGGGCGTCACCTTAGGGAACCGTCAGCGGGTTTCGCTAGTGTGGACCAGCCCTTTGACCATCGCTGTAGAGGACGAGGATTGGCCCACCTGACGGGCGTGGAGCCCCGGCCGAGGATTCGCCACAACGACTACTCTCCGCTCACGCCGCCGCCCATCGGCGGCTGGACGCCCATACTCAGCGCGAGTGTCGTCATCCCCGCGCACGGCGGGCAGCACCGCCTCGACCTGACGCTGGCCGCGCTGGCCGCGCAGACCTATCCCGCGCACCTCACCGAGGTGATCGTGGTGGACGACCGCAGCGACCCTCCGCTGCGCCTGCCCGACCTGCGGCCGGAAAACACCCGTGTCGTGGTCGTCCCGCCCGGCGGATGGGGCGCCGGGCACGCGATGAACGCCGGCATCGCGGCGGCCGAGGGCGAGATCGTGCAGCGTCTCGACGCCGACATGGTGATCTCGCGGGAGCACCTGGAGGCGCTGTTCCGCTGGCATCACCTCACCGACTACCTCGTCACCATCGGCGGCAAGAAGTTCGCCGAGGAGCCGGCCCTCACCCCCGGGCAGGTCCACGAGGCCGTACGGCACGGCTCGCCCGAGGACCTGTTCGACCCGTCGGCGCTGGTGTCCAGCTCGACCGAGGAGACCATCCGCCGCCTCGACGGCCTGCGGGCCAGCAAGAACCCCTACCAGGTGTGCACCGGCCCGACGGTCTCCCTGCGGCGGGCCCTGCTCGACGAGGTCAGGGGCTTCGACCCCGAGGTGGTGCGCGGCCAGGACACCGAGTTCGCCTACCGGCTCGCCCAGGCGGGGGCGGTGTTCGTCCCCGACATGAAGGCCCGCGCCGTGCATCTCGGCCTGCCGGCCCAGCGCGGTGAACACGGCAAGTCGATCGTCCGGCTCGTCGAGGCCCACCTGGCGCACCGGGTCCCGCTCCGCCGCGACCTGCGCAAGGAGCCCGGCCGGCGCTGGCTCGTGCCGTACGTCGAGGTCGTCTTCGACGTGACCGGGGCGGACGAGCGGCGGATCGTCGCCGCGGTCGACGCGGTGCTGCGCGGCACACTCACCGACGTCGTGGTGACGCTGGCCGGCCCCTGGTCGTCGCTCGAAGGCGGACGCAGGTGGGCGCCGGGAACCGGCGCCTTCGACCTCGCCCTGGTCAGGGCGGCGTTCGGGCACGACGCGCGGGTGCGGTTCGCGGAGCGGGCGGCTCCGACCGCCGCGCCCGCCCCCTTCCGCTACACGGCGCCCGTCGACGCCCCGCCGGCTCCGGCGCTGCTGGAGCGGGCGGTCAAGGCGATGTCGGAGGAGCGGATCGGCCTGCTGGTCCTGGATCTGCCCGGCGGGGGCACGGCCACCCTGGAACGGACCGAGGCCGTCGCGCGCGCCCGCCGGCTCGCCACGCCAGGCGAGGACCGGGCCGACGTGATCGCCCAGACCCACGGCGTGCGGCACGGCGCGGCGAGCGAGTTCGATGAGCCTGCCAGGACGCCGGCGAAACCGGCCGCGTCCGCCGCGCCGCGGACCACCCCGGAACCGGCCGCGGCCCAGGCCCCGGAACCGGCGTCGGCTCATGCCCCGCAACCGGAGGCCACACCGGCGCGCCGCCGCGGCCTGTTCCGCCGCTCCTGACAGGACGGGGCGGTCAGCTCTTCTTGAACGTGAAGGGCCGGCTGAAACCCCGGGCGATGCCACGCAGGCCCCGGGCGCGGTGCAGCGCCGAGATCTGCCCGCGCAGCGCCGAGACCTGCCGCCGCAGGGTGCCGATCTCCCGGCGGAACTCGACGGCGGACTTGCGCCACCGCGCCGCCTCGTCGCGCCATCTGGTCACCTGCCCGCGCAGCCGCTCGACCTCCTTGGTCAGCCGCTCGACCTCGGCCTGCGCCTGCACCCGCTTGCGATAGGCGGTGCGCGGATTCACATAGGCCGGGGCCTCCGCGGCGGCCCGGAAGCCGAAGGTCTCGCCGTCGACCCAGTAAGTGCCGAACATCTCGTCGACGGCGTCGTCGAGGTCCTCGCCCTCCTCGGCGACGAGGGCGGCGCGGGAGAACGCCTCCGTGCGTTCCAGGCGGGCGGCGGTGACGCCTTCGGGATCCTCGGCCAGGAGCACGCTCACCAGTCCGCGTTCCCGCCCGCGCAGCACGTCGAGCAGCCGTCCGAGGCTGTCCTCCTCCGGCACCCAGCCGGGCGGGATGCGCAGGCGGTAGGGCGACTGGGTGTCGGACGCCGTCGTGGCCAGCCGCACCCGGCCCTCGTGGGTGTAGTGGGCCCGCAGCAGCACGAGGTCGAGGCGCGGGTCCTTGAGCGGCGCGCGCTGCTCGGGCGCGAGCTCGTCCCATGGACCGGTGAGCACCACGGCGAGGTCGGTCACCGTGCCGGCCAGCACGCCGTCCACGGTGGCCCTGACGTCGTCGTACGACCCCGCGGCGGCGTCCACGAGGACCTCCACCTGCGGGACCTTCCACTGCCGCGAGGGATGGGTGCGCAGCCACCGGTAGCCGGGGACCCGGTCGGTGACCAGGGCGTGGCTGACCCGGCTGATCGGCGCGCTGTCGCGCATGCGCATCGACGGGCCGAGATGGTAGGCCCTGGCCTGCGGGTCGGGGATGAAGACCGCGCCCGCCTGCGCGAGCCGGTAACCCATCTCGGTGTCCTGGCCGAGGATCATCGCGGGGTCCATCGGCCCGGCCCGCTCGAACAGCCGTGCGGAGACCGACGAGGCGCCGCCGATGTGGATGCTGAACGGCCGCGGCGAGCTGAGCAGCCCGTCCGACCGCTGCACCAGGTCCTCGATCCAGGCGTGCGGCTCCGCCGGCTCGAAGAGCTTCGCCAGGTCGTCCGTTCCCGCGACGTCCGCGGGGCAGGGCAGCGGGGCGGTGGTGAAGCGCAGATAGGAGGTGACCGACAGATAGGGCGCGAGGTGGTGCCAGCGCATGTGCGCCTCCACCTCCTCCGGTTCGGGAACGACGTCGGAGTCCATCCAGTGGATGACGTCGCCCGTCGCGGCGGCCAGCCCGGTGTTGCGCGCCCTGGCCCGGCCCGGTGCCGCGCAGACCAGCAGCCGCGTGTCGCGGGGCCGGATCTCCGGAAGGCGCAGCGGCGGCTCGCTGCCGTTGTCGACCACGATCACTTCGAGCAGGTCGGCCGGGTACGTCTGCCTGGCCAGCCCGGCGAGCGTGAGATCGAGCTTGACCTGGTCGGCGTAGGCGGGGATCACCACGCTGACCCGCAGGCGGGGCGTCCACGACGACCCGAGGGCGGGCGGCTGGAGGACGGTGTAGTCGTTTCCCCTGATGCGTGGCGTCATCGTGCTTCCAAAATCACACTCGGGCGAAAGCCGCGCCACTGGTTCGCGGCGACTCGCAGGAAGTGGGCAAGAGGAAGGTTCCAGGTGTGGTCGGCGCCGACCGATCGCCGCAGGACGTAGCCCAGGCCGTGGGTGCGGTAGACGCGGCCGCCGGCCGCCTCGACCGCGCGCAGGAGGTGCGCGTCCTCCCCGCGGTCCCGCGGCCCGAAGCCGCCGGCCTGCTCGAAGATCTCGCGGCCGAGCAGGATCGTGCCACCCGCGACGTGGTCGGCCCACACCTCGCTGCTGTAGTCCACGCGGCGGATCGTCGTGTGGAGAGGCTGGAGGTAGAAGAACTCCGGCGCGGTCCCGACCAGCTCCGCCCCGGAATAGGCCATGGCCAGCAGCAGGTCGGCCAGGTGCTCGGGGCCGTACCAGTCGTCGTCGTCCCATTTGGCGACGATGCCGGTGGACGCCCGTGCCGCCGCCATGTTGAGCACGGTCCCAAGCGGCGCGTCCGGCTCGGCCTCGATCACCGTTATCGGGTGGGGGAACTCCTCGACCGCCTCGCGCACCCGCGCGGCCGGGAACCCGTGCAGGGCGACGACCGCCTCCAGCCCGACGCCGCGCTGGCGGGCGAGCTGCCGCAGCGCGTGGCCCACGTAGTGGGGCCGCCTCGTGGCCATGACGACGGTCACCGGGGCGAGGCCGGTGCCGACACCCCTGGCCCGCAGCGCGTGCCTGCGCAGGCGCACGCTGTGCTCTTCCCTGCGCAGGTCGGCGACCGAGTCGGGCCTGCCGTCGCCGGCCTCGGGGGTCCAGGCCGTGGCCAGGCCGGCGAGCACGGGATCGGCCTCGCGCACCCACCTCGGCGGATCACGAAAGGTGAGCGGCACCCCCGCGGCGGCCAGGCCGCCGACCGCGTCCAGCGCCTCGGCGGCGGGCTCCTCCGGCCACTCCACCCGAAGCCCGCGCAGCGGCCGGAGGGCGGCGACGTCGGCGGCCTGCGGGGGGACGGCCAACGGCCGGCCTCCCATCGTCCACCCGCCGTCGCTCCAGGACAGCGTCGCGGTCTCCTCCGTGGGACTGCGCGTGAAGCCGTACGGCGAGCACATGCCGGTCGTCACCGTCACGGTGTCCCTCCCGCGCGTCCGTTTTTACAGGCTGGTGAACTTTTATCAGCCGAACCTTGTGAATCCCTGTGACCCTTGCGGTCAACCTGACGACTCGCTGTGACCTGGCGCGGCGGCCGGGATCACGGAACGGGCGACACGCCCCCGCCGACGAGGTCGCCCAGCGTCCTCACGTCGATCTTCTTGGCTTTCCGCTGCCGGGCCACCCAGTCGATGAAGGCGGCGAACTCCTTGGGCGCCGTCGCGTACTTGTCCCGCGGCTCGTCCTTGATCTCGTGGAACACGAAGGTCACCATGCCGGGGCCGCCCTCCCGCTGGGCGCGCGTGACGAACTCACGCAGCGTGCGGGCCGTGCGCGGCAGGCGGGTCTGGCTCGTGACGCGTACGGCGGCGAGGTCCGCGGGCGGAATCGTCTCCGTGACCGGGCAGGCGCTACAGCTGTCCGGCCGGTACAGGCCGTTGATGTCGCGCGCGCTGTTGTAGCCGCAGTTCATCGCGATCCGCTTGCTCGCCTCGTCCGAGGCACCGAAGGGATAGGCGAACGACCGCACGGCGAAGCCCATCTTCAGCAGCGCCCGCCTGTCGTCGCAGATCTCCGTCTGCTGCGCCGCGTCGAACATCTCCGGCAGGTGCGGATGCTGAAGAGTGTGGCCGCCGATCTCGTGGCCCTCCTTCGCGATGGCCCGCAGTGCGGCGACGCTCAGGAAGCCGCGCTTGCCGAGGCGGCCGCTGTTGACGTAGAAGGTGCCCTTGAGGCCGCGCCTGCTCAGCATTCTGGCGACGGCGAGGTGGTCGGCCGTGCCGTCGTCGAAGGTGAGGACCACGGTCGGCACCCTGGCCGCCCGCGCTTGCTGTTGATCCACGTGCGCGGGGGCCGCCGCCCGTCCGAGGACGGCGGAGCCTGCCGTCGCCGCGGCCGGATCCTGGAGTCCCGCGATCGACGCCGCGGTTAGGAGACAGGCAGGCAGAAGTCTCTTCACCGTAAGTCGCATGAAGAGAAACTTTACTCACATTTGGCAATTACTCTTTCGCGCGATGTCCAACCGTGATGAAACGGTCCACAAATCTCAGCCCTTGCCGCGCACGCGCTCGAACAGTGCGACGCTCAGGCCCGGCAGCTCCGCCGAGTGCCAGGCCGTCGAGAGCCGATATCCGGCCGCGCGCACGGCGGCCACCTTGGGGATCTTCTTCCCCGTCAGCCCGGCCTGCTTCGTCCCCCGCCAGACCACCCAGACCCGGCGGCGCCCCGCCAGGGCCTCGGCGAGGTCGTCCCGCTCCGCGTACTCGAAGGCCGGGCCCGGCCCCCGGAGAAGCACGTCGTCGGGGAGGCCCTCGCGGCCGTAGTAGACGAAGCCGGTGCGCAGCCGGCTCTGGCCGTACACGATGGCGTCGCCGGGGCGCACCCGCGCCCGGATCACGCCGACCGCGCCGGGGAAGTCGTCGTAGTGGCCGTTGCGCTGCCGGTAGTCGGCCTGTGCGGGCAGCCCCAGCAGCGCGACGGCCAGGACGACGGGCGCGCAGACCAGCGCGAAGGGGACGGGGGCCAGGCGGACCGAGGCCAGGGCCACGCCTCCCGCCAGGGCCAGGGCGGGCGCCGCGACGAACACATAACGGTCCACGTACGCCGGGGTCACCAGCGCGTCGATCACGAGCAGCAGCACGGGCGGGAGGACGAGCCAGCCGCCGGCGAGGACGCCCCAGGGGACCGACCTGCGCAGCAGGATCACCACCCCCACGACGGCGAGGGCGAACAGCGGCGGCCCGGCGAGGTCGGAGCCCGCCGCGTGCTTGGGGAACTTCAGCAGCACGTCGGGCCCGTGCGGCTGGATCCAGCTGATCGCGTGGCGCTCGCCCCAGCCCACCAGGGCGAGGATCGCGAGGGGGACGCACCCCACCGCCGTCGCGGGGACGATCCTGGTCAGGAACGTACGGCGGGGCAGGACGAGCAGGGCGGCCAGGAACTGGGCCGGAAGCACCAGGACCGAGAACAGGTGCGTGCAGCCGAGCAGCGCCACCGACGCCGCGTACCAGCGGATCCGGGAGCCTGTGGGCGCCTCGGCCACCCGGTGCAGCGCCCAGGCGGAGACGACGGCCGCCGCCGCCGCGAACGCGTACGGCCGGGCGTTGGCACCGTGATAGGACACCGACGGCAGGACGGCGAACAGCGCCGCGGCCGGCACGCCCGCCCGAGGACCGGCCAGCCGGCGGCCGAGGTCGGCCAGGAAGCCCGCCGCCACACCGGCCGCGAGGGCAGAGGGCAGGCGCAGCCACCACTCGGCCTCCCCGAGCCATGACCAGACATGGATGAGCAGGTAGTAGGGCAGGAAGTGGCCGTCGATCTGCTGGACGAGTCCCCACAGCCCGCTCAGCGGCCGGGCCACCGCGGCGCTGTAGGTCGCCACCTCGTCGCCCGACAGCGACGCCGTGGTGCCGGAGACGGCGACACAGGTGGTCAGCAGGCCCGCGAGCAGCGGGGTCCAGCGGGGCCAGTCCTTCGCGTCAGCACCCGTCCTCTGGCCGGACGTCCGGACCGCCTCGCCCGTAACCACGCTTCCCCCAAAGAACTGATCATTTCAGGCCGCATCAAGGACATCGAACACGCACGGACGCGCGGATCGGCGGGCCGTTATCCGATCGAGTCATTGCCCGCGACCACCCTGCGCTTCCGGACATGCCGGGCTCCACCGTACGAGATCTCCGTGGGGACTCCTCGCAGAACTGTTTGCTTGTTATAGTGACATGCAAACAGTTTGGGAGGTGGGTCGTGTCCGACGTTCCCCAGCACGATGTCCCCCGGCACGACACCGGTCGGCTCCGCCGGTTGATCCTGACCGCGGCGCCCCCGTTCCTGATCCCGCTCGTCCCGCTGCTGCTCGTCGTCGTCTTCCGGCACCGGCTGACGGACCAGGCGCTGGACGCGGCGGGCTGGAGCCCCGACCCATCGGCCGGCCTGCGCCGGTGGTGGACCGACGCCGTCTTCATCGCGGGGGTCGCCGAAGTGGCGTGCGTCGCCATGTTCATGCACTACGGGCGCTGGCCGGAGTTGCAGCGCTGGGTGACCGCGAGCTCCCTGGCCATTGGCGTCTCCATCGGGGCGTCGAACGGCTTCGCGGTGGCGGCGCTGATCGACGCCGAGCACCCGGTGCCGCGACAGGCGTGGGCGACTCCGGCGGAGATCGCGCTCACCCTTCTCGCGGCCGTCGCGGGCTGGTGGCTGGCCGGCCCGCCGCCCTCCGTCCCCCGGGCGGTCGGCACGCCGCCCCCGGGGGTTCCCATGCTTTCGCTCGCGCCCAATCAGCGGGCCGTCTACGCCGTGACCACCTGGCACCGCGCCCCGCTGCTCCAGGGCGCGGCGTTCCTCGCCCTGGCCTGGTTCTGGGCTCCCGACTTCTCGCCCTTCTGGCAGCCGCCCACGATGGCGGCGCTTCTGGGGGTCTTCCTGATCCTCCAGGCCCGCACCCGGCTCCGCGTCGACGACCGGGGCGTGGAGGTGACCCTGCCCTGGCTCGGCGGTCTGCGCCGGACCCTGCCGTACGATGCGGTGCAGTTCGCTTCGGCGCGGCCGAGAGGATCCGGGATGGGCCCCGGCGGCCTGATCGGCGGCAGTAAGGGGTGGGGATACGTGAGCGGCCGCGGTCCGGTGCTGGCCCTCCGGCTCACCGACGGCCGGGAGTTCCTGTACTCGACCCGGACCGCCGATACGGCCGCCGCGCTGGTGAACGCGTCTCTCGCCCGTGTCAGGGGAGCCGCCGGGTGCTGATCGTCGTCGATCCGTCCTCCGCTCAGCCCCTCGCCGACCAGGTGGCGGCCTCGGTGCGCGCGGCGGTCGCCAGGGGCGCGGCCGTCCCCGGCGACAAACTGCCGTCGGCGCGCGCCGTCGCGGCGGCGCTCGGCATCAACCTGCACACCGTGCTACGCGGCTACCAGCAACTGCGCGACGAGGGCCTGGTAGAACTGCGCCGGGGTCGCGCGGCGACGATCACCGATCTCGCCGCGCAGGGCGGTCGCCTGCGCCTGCGCGAGGCCGCCGAGGAGTTCGCCGGCGCCGTGCGACACCTCGGGGCCTCCGAGGAGGAGGCCCTCGACGCGGTCCGCAGGGCTCTGGCGGAGCGCTGATCCGCCCCTCGCCGGGTGTGGTGCCCGTACGGGCCGGGCCGGCGAGCGGGTCAGGCCGCCTCCCCGTCCAGGGGGCGGCGGCGGAACCGGCGCAGGTTCACGACCAGGAGGACCGCGGCGGCGAGGGCCGCGGCGGCGCAGGCCGCGAGGACCGGCACACTGGGGTCGCCCTCCGCCACCGCCCGTTCTCCGGCCGGGGGGAAGGTGATCGTCCCGCCGGCCGTACGGCTGACGCGGCCGCTGCGCAGGGTGAGCCGGAACCTCCAGGGCCCGGCCGGCAGATCGTGGCCCAGCAGCACGGTCACCAGGCCGTGACCGCCGGGAGGCAGGGTGGTGGCGCGGGTGCTGCGGAACGGCCCGGCGCTGAGCGCGCTCGGCCCCTCCGACAGCCGCACCTCGCCCTCCAGGTCGACGGCGCGCTCCCCCGTGTTGCCGACCTCGGCCACCAGCCGCGGTTGCCCGTCGTCGGTGCGCCCGGCGGTCACCTCGCCGATCCGGAAGCTCGTCGGCGGTTCGCCGCCCGGGCCCACGTCCAGGTAGGTGCGGACGCCGATCCGGTTGACGAGCGCGACGTTGCCCGACGGTCCGGGCGACGCCGAGGAGATCTCCGCCCAGATGACGGCGTAGCGCTCGCCCTTGGAAGCCGTGGGCGGCACCGCGACGGTGGCCGTCACCGGGACGTGACCGTGCGGCGGCAAATCCACCGCCGTCCGGTCGAGCGTGATCCATGAGGTCAGCTCGTTGCCGGTGCGCGCGGGGGCGAACGTGAAGCCCTCGTCGCCGACCCGGGCCGCGGCGGGATACACGTTCACGTGCTGCCGCTCCGACGAGGTGCTGAAGACCTCGAGACGCCGGGTGAACGTGGTGCCGGGATTCACGTGGTCGACGATGAACGCGTGCGAGCGCGGATCGTCCAGGCGGTTCTCGGGAATCTCCAGCAGCCGGACGCCGAACCTCTCCGGGCGGTGCCGGTGCGGGTCGCCGGCGGCGGCCGCCGGCGCGACGGCCGCCGCGTGCAGCACGATCGCGAGCAGGCCGGAGGCGATGGCCCTGCGGGCGGAGCGGTCAGGCAACGGAGTGGTTGACCGTGCCGGTGTAGGTGCCCGCCACGGCCTGGGCGGGGACGTTGACGACGATGGTCGGGTTCCACGTGGCGGAGTTGTCGCCGGAGCCGCTCGTCTTGCTGAACGCGGTGCGCGACACGTCCAGCGACTGGGCGTCCGCGGCGGTCGCCTGTCCCGGACTGAAGTCGGCGGGGACACCGCCGGTGGTGGCCGTCGCCAGGCCGGACCAGTAGAGGACCTCGGTGTTGGGCACGGTCTCCGCAGCGGTGCCGCCGCCGGTGGTGAAGCCCCCCGCGGCGGCCGACACCGTGGCCACCCACGTCGCGGTGAGCACCGCGCGCTGGTCGGACACCGTCACCGGGCCCAGGAAACCGCTGATCTGGCCTCCCGGCGCGCCGCTGCCGATGTTGACGGGACCGGCGGGCACGGTGATCGTCAGGCCGTCGGGGGCGTTGACGGTGAAGGTGACGGTCGTGGGGCAGGTGGTGGAGGCGGGGCACGTGCCCGCCAGAGCGGGCTGCGCCGCCGGCGTCATCGTCAGCGCCGCGACCAGCGCCAGTCCCGCGGCACCCGCCGACGGTGCGGCGACACTCCTCTTGCCCATCTGCCGATCTCCTCCCTCGATGCGATGCCCCGTCCGGGCCGCGGTCGGTGACATCCTGGCCGGTCAGGGGCCTACGACACGGTTCTTCCGCCGGCGTCTGGAGACCCTTTGTGATCAGATGACGACCGGCGGGGACGCGCGGCCCGATGTCCACGGTTACGGCTGGTCGCGGCGTGGCGACGGCCGGACGCCGCTTCGGCGCCCTAACCTGCCGTGGGTCGTTCACGGGCGAGATCGGCCGCGTGACGGCGGAACGACGGCAGGGCGACGAGGAAGGCCACACATGCGGCAGGTCGGTGCGGGCGTGATCGTGACGGCGACGCTGGTCGCGTCGATCGCTGCGCCGGTCGCGCCGCCCGCCTCGCTTTCCGCCGTGCCCGGCCTCGTGCCGGCGGCGCGGGCCGACACGGGAACGGCGCTGGTCCCCCTGCGGGCCGACCCGCTGACGATCACCGTGCCCGGCTCGGCGAACCTCGGCAGCGTCGCGCAGGGTGGCACGATCAGCGCTTCCATGGGCACGGTGACCGTGGCCGACTCCAGGGCGGGAATCCCTCCCTGGACGGCGACCGTGTCCGCCACGAACTTCACCACCGGCAGCGGCACCCCCGCGCAGACGATCACGACGGCGAACGTCTTCTACTGGTCGGGACCGGTCACCGCGTCGTCCGGCGTGGGCACCCGCAACCCCGGTCAGCCCACCGCGGCGAGCCGGGTGGCCCTCACCTCGCCGGTCACCGCGTTCAGCGGGCGCAAGCAGGCGACGCCGATGTCGACGAGCTGGCAGCCCACCGTGGTCATCATCATCCCGTCCAACGCGGCCGCCGGTGTCTACACCGGGACCATCACGCACTCGGTCGCCTGACCGTCCCCGCTCAGGAGTTGGCGGTCTCGTGACCCGCCACGGACGCGGCGGCTCGGCGGCCGATCAGGCAGGTCGGCCATAGTGAGGCCCGCCGGGCCGGCGGCACGGCTTCCGATCCGGCGTCTCGTGTCGCTCCTCAGCCGAAGGGATGCCATGCCCCGCTTCTCACGACACCTCCGCCGCCCGCTCGCGGCGATGGCGCTGGCCCTGGCGACGGCCGCGCCCCTGTTCACCGGCCTGCCCGCCGGTGCCGCCGCCGGGCCGGGCGAGCGTCCGAAGCCGCCACCGCCGTGGGTGCGGATCTGCCAGAAGCTGAAGCGGATGCCGGAGCACCGGCACATGCGGTGTCCCGTCCACCGGCCGCGCCCGCTCGCCAGGTCGTCCGGCTCCGGCGACGCGGCGCGGGTTCCCACGGTCTCGGAGATGGACACCCCGACCCATACGTCCGGGCCCGTCGGCATCACCTCGGGTCCCGACGGCGCGCTGTGGTTCACGGAGAACTACGCCGGCAACATCGGGCGCGTCACCACCGGCGGCGACTTCACCGAGTTCGCCGTGCCGACGGACGACGCCGAGCCGGGGCACATCACCACCGGGCCGGACGGCGCCCTGTGGTTCACCGAGGCGACCGGCGACAAGATCGGCCGGATCACCACCTCGGGGACCATCACGGAGTACGCCCTGCCCAGCGCGGGGTCCTACCCCTGGGGCATCACCGCGGGTCCCGACGGCAACCTGTGGTTCGTCGAGACGATCGGCAACAAGATCGGGCGGATCACCACCTCGGGGACCATCACGGAGTACTCCCTGCCGACCGCCGACGCCTACCCGATGCGGATCACGGCCGGTCCCGACGGCAACCTGTGGTTCACCGAATCGTTCGCCGGCAAGATCGGCCAGATCACCCCGGACGGGGACATCACCGAGTTCGCCATCCCCTCCTCGGGGGCGACGCCCATAGGGATCACCACCGGGCCGGACGGCGACCTGTGGTATGCCGACGCCAACGGGAAGGTCGGCTCCGTCACCACGGACGGCGACTTCACCGAGTACTCACTGGACGATTCCAACGCCTTCCCCTGGGGCATCACCAGCGGCTCCGACGGCAGGCTGTGGGTGTCCGAGCAACTCGGCAACGCGGCGGCCAGCGTCACCACCTCGGGGATCATCATCGAGTACAACATGCCGACCAGTCTCGCCGGGCCCTTCGACATCACCAGCGGGCCTGACGACAACGTCTGGCTCACCGAGAACTACGTCGACCAGATCGCGAAGGTCGCCCTCTAGCTCGACCGATGCGGCAGCGGGCACTCCCGGGTAGAGCACCCGGGAGTGCCTTCGGCGTCAGACGAAGCCGCCGCCCTCGGCGTCAGGGCGTGTCGTCGCCCTCGACCCGCATGACGCTCGCGACCGCGCGGACGATGTTCAGGTCGCGCAGGTCCTTGATCGTGCCCGACAGGGCGGCGTCGCTGGCCCGGTGGGTCACCAGCACGAGCTGGGCGTCGTCGCCGCGGCCCTCCTGCCGCACGGTCTGGATCGACACGTCGTGGCCGGCGAAGATCTCGGCCACCCGGGCGAGCACACCGGGCTTGTCCGCGACGTCCAGCGACACGTGGTAGCGGGTGACGCTGTCGCCCATCGGGTGGACCTTGAGGTCGGCGTACGTCGACTCCTCCGGCCCGCGGGTGCCGGCGATGCGGTTGCGCGCCACGGCGACGATGTCGCCCAGCACGGCGCTGGCGGTGGGCGCGCCGCCCGCGCCCGCGCCGTAGAACATCAGCCGCCCGGCCGACTCGGCCTCCACAAAGACGGCGTTGTACGCCTCGCGCACCCCGGCCAGCGGGTGCGACCTCGGGATCATGGCGGGGTGCACGCGGACGCCGACCGACCGGCCGTCGTCGGAGCGGGCGCAGATGGCCAGCAGCTTGATGACGTACCCCATGCCCCTGGCCGAGGCCACGTCGGCCGCGGTGATCTCCGTGATGCCCTCGCGGTGCACGTCGGCGGCCGTCACCCGGCTGTGGAAGGCGATGCCGGCCAGGATCGCCGCCTTGGCGGCCGCGTCGAAGCCCTCGACGTCGGCCGTCGGGTCGGCCTCGGCGTACCCGAGCGCCTGGGCCTCCTCCAGCGCGTCGTTGAACGAGGCGCCGGTGGAGTCCATCTTGTCGAGGATGTAGTTGGTCGTGCCGTTGACGATGCCCAGCACGCGGCGCACCCGGTCGCCGGCCAGCGACTCGCGCAGCGGGCGCAGCAGCGGGATCGCCCCGGCGACGCTCGCCTCGAAGTACAGGTCGGCGCCGTTCTCGCGGGCGGCCCCGTGGATCGTCGCGCCGTCCTCGGCCAGCAGCGCCTTGTTGGCGCTCACCACGGACTTGCCGTGCGCCATCGCGGCGAGGATCAGCGACCTGGCGGGCTCGATGCCGCCGATCACCTCGACGACGATGTCCACGTCGTCCCGGGTGACCAGGGCCTCCGCGTCGGTCGTGAGCAGCGCGGGGTCCACGTCGGCGTCCCGCTTGCGCCCCAGCCTGCGTACGGCGACGCCGGCCAGCTCAAGCGGAGCGCCGACGCGGGCGGCCAGGTCGCCGGCCTGTTCGTGGAGCAAACGCACGACCTGCGACCCGACGACGCCGCAGCCCAGCAGCGCGACCCTGAGCGCCGGTTTGGCTTTACTCACGACCCCTCCTCGCTTCGCCGCCGGACTGTCCGGGACGGCCTGTCACAGCTGCCCCCTGAGCAGGTCGTCCTCGGTCTCTCTGCGGATGATGACCCGCGCCTGGCCGTTGGACACCGCGACGACGGCGGGCTTGGGCAGATAGTTGTAGTTGTTGGCCAGCGACCGGCAGTAGGCCCCGGTGCCGGCGACGGCGATCAGGTCGCCGGGGGCCAGGTCGCCCGGCAGGTACAGGTCGCGCACGACCATGTCGCCGCTCTCGCAGTGCTTGCCGACCAGGCGCGACAGCATCGGCGCCGCCTGGCTCACCCGGGAGGCGAGCACGGCCGTGTAGTCGGCGCCGTACAGGGCCGTGCGGATGTTGTCGCTCATGCCGCCGTCGACGCTCACGTAGGTGCGCAGGCCCTCCACGTCCTTGACCGTACCGGCCTCGTACAGGGTCACGCCGGACACTCCGGCGATCGACCGGCCCGGCTCGACCGTGAGGCGCGGCACCGGCAGCCCGGCCGACTCGCACACCTTCGTGACGATCTCCCGCAGACCGTCCGCGATGACCTTGACGTCCAGGGAGTCGTCGCCCACGACGTACGGGATGCCGTATCCGCCGCCGAGGTCCAGCTCGGGGAGCACCACGTCGTGCTCCTCCTTGATCTCGACCAGCAGCCGGGCCAGGCGGCGGGCCGCGACCTCGAAACCGCCGGTGTCGGTGATCTGCGACCCGATGTGGGAGTGCAGGCCGACCAGTTCGAGCTGCGGCAGCGCGAGGATGCGCCGCACCGCCTCGGCGGCGGCGCCACTGCTCAGCGACAGGCCGAACTTCTGGTCGTCGTGAGCGGTCGCGATGAACTCGTGGGTGTGCGCCTCGACGCCCACGGTCACCCGGATCATCACCTTCGGCCGCACGCCGTGCTCGTCGGCGAGGAAGCCGAGGCGGGCGATCTCCTCGTACGAGTCGACCACGATGTGGCCCACGCCGGCCTGGACGGCCTTCTCCAGCTCGGCGAGCGACTTGTTGTTGCCGTGCATCGTGATCCGCTCGGGCGGGAAGCCCACGCTGAGCGCCACGGCGAGCTCACCGGCGCTGCACACGTCGAGGCCGAGCCCCTCCTGGTCGATCCAGCGGGCGACCTCGCGGCACAGGAACGCCTTGGCGGCGTAGTGGACCTCGCCGTCGTGGAAGGCGGACCGGTACTCGCGGCAGCGTGAGCGGAAGTCCTCCTCGTCGATGACGTACAGAGGCGTGCCGAACTCCTTCGCCAGGTCGCGCACGTCGATTCCGCCGATCGTGACGGCGCCGTCGGCCCGGCCGGACGTTCGCGGCCAGATGGCCGGTTCGAGCGCGTTGAGGTCGGCGGGCACGTGATGCGGACGCTCCTCGGGCAGTCCGGCGGTCACGGCGACGATCGTTGAGGCGGCGTGCAGGTCGCCGGCAGGGTGGGCGAATCGACTCACCCGAACGAGGCTAGCCGACCCGGCGATTCACTCGCGCCCGCTGTTCACCCTGCGAGACGGCCTCGACGGAAGATATTCACATCCGCAGGTCATCGGCGACAGCACTTTCAGCCAACCGCTGGTTTTGTTCAGATTTTGCCGGGCGGGGCGACGCCGAGCTCCGCCAGTCCCTCTCCGAGCACCCGGCGCACCGCCTCCCCCATCCGCACCCGGGCCGTGTGGACCTCCGCCGGCGCCTCGTCGCCCCTGGGGATCGGGGACGCGCGCTCGACGGCGGTGTGGTAGACCTCGGCCAGCCGTTCGAGGTATGCCGCCCATCCCGGATCGCGGCTGTCCCTCCTGCTCGGCAGTTCGGCCAGGACCCGCAGCACGGCCCGGTCGAACGGGCCGTCGAGGAGCTCGGGCCGTGCCGCCCCACCGGCCGGCACGCCGAGGTCGCGCGCCCACCGCTGTACCGCACCCGCCCGCACGTACGCGTACCGCACGGCGAAGCCCGGGTTGTCCCACGTACGGGGAAAGTCGGGCCACGGCGCCGCGGAGCCCGCCTCCGGGCCGGTCTCCGGCGGGGAGACGGCGAGCGGGGCGGCGAGGATGTCGTGGACGATCTCTCCCGGCGCGGCGATCCCGATGACCAGGAAACCGTTGGGCCGCACGTCCACGTGCCGCACCCCCGGCACCGCGCGCAGCCGTACGGCCAGCCGCTCCGCCGCCTCGGCCGCGGGTTCGGCCGCCCCCCGCAGCGCCGCGGTGGAGACGAACCGCGCCTCCCGCTCCCACGACCCCTGCGGCACCGGCGGCGCGCCGAGGACGCCGCGGAGCGCCTCCATGATCATGGCGCGGCCGGGCCGTCCTCGGGTGCGGCGGTCATCCAGCCGACGGCGGCGAGCAGGCAATCCTGCACGACCTCGATGACGGGGCGTCCGGCGCCGGGCTCGAATGTGGTGGTCATCGCGGCCAGTATGCCACTGAGTGGCGCTCCTCCTCGGCCGCCGCCTCCATGGCAAGGCGGTGCTCGACCTCGGCCCCGTGGTCTGAAGCCTCGGCCCCGTGGCCTAGAGCAGGGCGAGGGGCTCGGCCGGGACGTATCCCTCCATGCGCGCCGAGCCGAGCAGCGAGCCCTCCGCCGAGTCGCGGACGCAGACGTAGGAGTACCGGTCGGCCGAGTAGACCCGCACCCCGTCCGTACGGCACTGCCGCATCAGGACCTCGCCCCACTCCTCGGAGACGTCGGCGAAGCCGAGGTCGGTGAGGACCTGCCGGCGGGCCAGGACGGTGCCGCCGGCCACCTCGGGCAGGAACCGGTGCTCGGCCCCCGGCTGGCGCAGCAGGGTCGCGCCGGTCTCCGGCAGGTGGGCGTAGAACGACGCCTTCCCCAGCACCTCGGCGTCGGTGGAGGCGAAGTGCCGTACGAGGTCGGCCAGGTAGTGCTCGCCGTACAGGTCCCTGGCGTCGAGCACGGCCACGTAGTCGCCGTCGGCGAGCCTGATCGCGCGGTCGAGGGCGGCACCCCGGGTGACCGGCTCCTGCGTGGCGCGGACCACGACGTCGAGGTCCGGGCACGCCTGGCGGACCGTCTTGTCCACCAGGCCCGCGTCCAGGCCGTCCGACACGATCACGAGCTGGCCGGGCCGTTCGACCTGGCGGGTGACCTGGGCGAGCAGGCGGTCCAGCTCCGCCGGGTCCGAGACGGCGGTGATCGCCGTGATCACGCCGCTGTTCCGCACACTCGGCACGCCGAGGGTGTCGAGGACCGGGTCGAGCAGCGGGGTGACGCCGGCGCGGGCCCGCCAGGCGAGATGGGCCTCCCTGGCCAGCCGTCCGGCGTCGGCCATGAGGATCTCGGCCGCCGCGAGGATCTCCTCGCCCTTGGCCCCGGCCCGCACCTGGAGCACCGGGGTGCCGCAGGCCGCGACCTCCCCTATCACCCTCGGCTCGGCGTCGGCGCCCGCGATCACCAGGGCCGGCTGCCGGTAGGCCGTCAGCACGTCGTCGTACGCCGTCGTGTCGTCGTCCTGCCCCGCCAGCGGCTGCCAGGCCGCGCCGCCGGCCGGAGGGGTGACCGTGCCGAGGGTGACGATCTCCCCGGTCCTGCCGCCCTCGGCGGGGATGGGGTTGTGCACGCGGGGCTGGATCGCGTGCGGGAGCACGCCGACCCGGTCGTGCCGCAGCGCCGAGCGCCACTCGCGGGCCCGGGCCTCGGTGGTGGCCAGCACGTACTCGAAGTGCTCGGCCGCCGGAAACGCCCGCGACACCGCGCCGCCGGAGTGCCAGAAGACCGTCTTGACCCCCCGCTTGTGGCAGGCCGCCACCAGGTCGCGCAGCGCCCGCGTCTCCCCGGCCAGCGCCTCCAGCCAGCGCCCGCCGTTGCCCTGCCGGGGGCCGGGCCGTACGGACTCGACGAACAGCACGTGCGGCCGCTGCTGGTCGAGCATGGCCTCCCAGTTGTCCGGGCCGAAGTTGGTCACCAGCCGCCACTCGTACCGCAGCAGCGCCTCGGTCTGCCGGTCCACGATCGCGGCGACCGTCATGTACGGCCGGGCCGTCGGGCCCTTGGGGACCACGAACGACTCGGCGAGCGGCGCGGAGACCTGCGGGGCCTTGGGCTCGGGCGCGGCGGGGGCCGCCTTCACCTCGGGGACGGCGGGGATCTCGGGCTTGAAGTCCGAGCGCTTGGGCGCGGGGCGCTTCCTGATCGGCGCCTTGAGCGTCCTGGCCACCGAGCCGGGGTTCTTGCTGTGGATCGCGTCGCCGAGTTTGCTCCACCGGCTCTCCTGGAGCGAGGCGAGCTTCCAGTTGGCGACCTCGGTCTGGTACTTCTGCTCCGCGAGCTGCTTGGCGAGCTGCGCGTTCTGCCGCTCGACCGTCTTCAACCGCGCCTCGGCCTCACGCATCTTGGTCAGGGCCTCGGCCTCCGAGCGCGCCACCTCCTCCAGCCGCCGCTGGTAGTCGGTGATCAGCCGGGCGAGCTCCGCCGCGCCGGAGGCCCGCTCCACCGCCTCCGCCAGCGCCCGCCGCAGCGCCGCCGGATCGCTCCGCTCGGGCTGTCCGGCTGCCGGCTCGCTTACCTCGCTCATATGGGGTGACTCCGCGGTAGACCTTCAGGACCAGAGTCACAATATTCGCAGAACGCCCTGATCGCTCTCAGGCAGAGCCGAGACCTCGTCCACCTCGTCCGCCACATCTCCCTCCCCCTGAGGGCCCGATCGACGGCGACGTCGCGAGGAACTCGGCCTGACACAGACGGAACCGGCCGAACGCGCGGGTCTCAAGCGACCTGCGGTCGCCCGCTTCGAAGCCGGCGGCACCATGCCTATGTGGAGGCGGGGCCCGGAGCAGGACCGCACCCCGATGGCGGACGACGCGGAGGCGCGGGGGTCCGTAGACTCGGCTGCGGTTCAAGGGAGGGCAAACGGTGCGCAAGGGTGAGTGGCCGCGATTCCAGGCCAGACCGTACGTCTGCGGGGCCGTCGGGCCCTTCGAGCAGGCAACGCTCGACTTGCTGGCACGGTCGGGGCCGGCCGTCCAGGCCGTGCACACCGCTCCGGAGGCCGCGCTGCTCGCGTCGTCCGCCCTGGCACCGTACGCCACGGGAGCCCGGACGACCGCGTACGCGTGGGGCGGCCGGCGGCCGGAGACCGGGGGCGAGCCCCGGGCGAACGCGTGGCTGCGCGTCGCGGAGACGTACGAAACCCCGGGCCTGGTGGACGAGCCTGACACGGTGAGCCTGCACACGGGCGGTCTCGGCCTGGTCGACGTCTACTACCTCCAGGACGGCGACGCCGTCTACTTCTCCTCGCTGATCGAGCCGCTCCTCGCGCTGGCCCGGCGGCCCTACGAGGTGAACTGGGAGGCGTGGGCGGCGATCCTCACGCTGACCTACCCGCTGCTTGAGGACACGCCCTACCGCCAGATCCGGCGCCTGCCCGGCGCGACCGCGCTGACCTGGTCGCGGCGCGAGCGCAGGCTGCGGGCCGACCGGCGGGCCCCGCGCTGGGTGCGGGAGGAGCCGGTGGACCGGGGCGTGACGGGCGGCGACCTGGTCGCGCTGCTGCACGACGCGCTCAAGCCGTACGAGCGGGTGCTGGTGCCGGTGAGCGGCGGGTACGACTCGCGGCTGCTGGCCAGCGTGGCGGTGGACAGGAAGATGGACGTCGAGTCGTGGACCACCAGCCCCGACGACGGGCTGGACAACGACATCGACTTCGCCCGCTACATCACCCGCGAGCTGGGCATCCCCCACCGGATCATGCCGCAGGACCCGGCCGCCTACCCGCAGGAGGCGCTGTGGGCGGCCCGGCGCCTGGAGTTCCTCACCAGCCACCACGCGTGGTACTCCCCCTTCGCCCGGGAGGTGCACGGCGCCGGCCGGGCGCTGGTGGACGGCCTGGCGGGCGGCCCGCTGATGAAGAACTTCCTGATCACGGCGGACGCCGTGGGCGCGGGGACGGGCGCGTCCCGCCGCGAGGCGCTGCTCAAGGCGCTGGCGACCGGCGACGCCCACATTCCCGTGCTCGGCGAGGCCGCCGCCGCGTGGATGGACGACCGGGTCCGTACGGCGTTCACCCGGGCGACCTCGATGCTGCACGGGCACCGGGCCGAGCTGCCGCTGAGCGTGCTCCACACCCGGACCGTGCGGGGCATCGCCCGGTCGCCGGTCAACCTCGTCGGCCCCGAGGCGACCCCGGTATTCCCGTTCCTGCACCCGGAGTTCTTCGACGCGGCGCTGTCGGTGCCGGTCGCCCGCAAGGAGGGCGGCAAGTTCTACCGGGAGGTCCTCCGGGCCGCCAACCCCCGCGTGGCGGCGCTGCCCTCGACCAACACCCCGCTGCTGCCGAACCGCCGGGTGCCGTTGCGCTCCAACGGGCCGGTCGCCCGCGAGTGGAACCATCGGATGCTGGTCAAGGCCGCGGGAATCCCCGGGCTGATGTCGCCCCAGATGCTGGACGCGATCGCCGGCGGGCCGGACGCGCTGACCGCCTTCGGGTCGTGGAACTCGCGGTTCTGGCTGCGCGCTCTGGTGGCGTTCGGGGCCTGGCTGGCCGACTACGAGGACGTGCTCGGCGACCTCACCCCGCCCTGGCCTGCGCAGTCGGGAGGGTAGCCCCCGCACAGTCCTGGGGCGCGTGTGTGCGGTAGCAGTCCGTGATCACCTGAAAACAGGTAAAAACTGCATGTCAGACCGGCGTCAGCCTTTTCGGTCAGGCCACTTCTAGTGGTAGTTTTGGTCAAATAGAGCCAAACATCGTGGCGAGAGCTTCAAAGCTCGGGTGTGACCTGACAACACGCTCCTTCTTTCCTCAAGCGAGAACCAGATGAACGCTGCTGCGCCCTGCCCTGACCCGGTTCCCGGGTCGTTCGGCGCCACCACGGGCGATCTCCCGGAGATCACCGATTTCACCTCCCAGGACCCACGCTGGTACAAGCGCGCGGTCTTCTACGAGGTACTGGTCCGCGGCTTCAAGGATTCCAACGGCGACGGCACCGGCGACCTGCGCGGGCTGATCGAGAAGCTCGACTACCTCAACTGGCTCGGGGTCGACTGCCTCTGGCTGCTGCCGCTCTACGAGTCCCCGCTCAAGGACGGCGGCTACGACATCTCCGACTACCTCAAGATCCTTCCGGAGTTCGGCGACCTCGGCGACTTCGTGAAGCTGATCGAGGCCGCGCACGAGCGCGGCCTGCGGGTCATCACCGACCTGGTCATGAACCACACCAGCGACCAGCACCCGTGGTTCCAGGCGTCCCGCACCGACCCGGACGGTCCGTACGGAGACTTCTACGTCTGGTCGGACGACCCGGGCAAATACTCGGGCGTTCCCATCGTCTTCGTGGGCTCCGAGGAGTCGAACTGGACGTACGACCCGGTGCGCAAGCAGTACTACTGGCACCGGTTCTTCCACCACCAGCCCGACCTGAACTACGACAACCCGGCCGTCCAGGACGCGATGATGGAGGTCATCCGCTTCTGGCTCGACCTGGGCGTCGACGGCTTCCGGCTGGACGCGGTGCCCTACCTGTTCGAGCGCGAGGGCACCTCCTGCGCCGGGCTGCCGGAGACGCACGACTACCTCAAGAGGATCCGCGCCGAGGTGGACCGGCTCTACCCCGACCGGGTGCTGCTCGCCGAGGCCAACGGCTGGCCCGAGGACGTGGTCGAGTACTTCGGCGACCCCACCGTGGGCGGCGACGAGTGCCACATGGCCTTCCACTTCCCGCTGATGCCGCGCATTTTCATGGCCGTGCGCCGGCAGAGCCGCGAGCCGATCTCCGAGATCATGTCGCGTACCCCGAAGCTGCCGGAAAGCGCCCAGTGGGGCATCTTCCTCCGCAACCACGACGAGCTGACACTCGAGACGGTGACCGAGGAAGAGCGCGACTACATGCACGCCGAGTACGCCAAGGACCCGCGCATGCGCGCCTACCTCGGCATCCGGCGGCGCCTGGCCCCCCTGCTGGAGAACGACAGGGACCAGATCGAGCTGTTCACCGCGCTGCTGCTCAGCATGCCGGGCTCGCCGGTCATGTACTACGGCGACGAGATCGGCATGGGCGACAACATCTGGCTGGAGGACCGCGACGCGGTCCGCACCCCGATGCAGTGGACCCCGGACCGCAACGCCGGGTTCTCCGAGGCCGACCCCGGCCGGCTCTACCTGCCGGTGGTCATGGACCCGGTGTACGGCTACCAGTCGGTCAACGTCGAGGCCCAGACCAAGAGCGAGTCGTCGCTGCTCCACTTCACCCGGCGGATGCTGCAGATCAGGCGCGAGCACGCGATCTTCGGCACCGGCGACTACACCGAGCTGTGGTCGCCGAACCCCAGCGTGCTTGCCTTCCTGCGGGAGGAGGGCGACGACGTGGTCCTGTGCGTCAACAACCTGTCGCGCTTCGCCCAGCCGGTCGAGCTCGACCTGCGGCGCTTCACCGGGGTCACCCCGGTCGAGTGCCGGGGCGGCGTCTCCTTCCCGACGGTCGGCGACCTGCCCTACCTGCTCACGCTGCCGGGCTACGGCTTCTACTGGCTGTCCCTGCGCAGGTCCCCGGACGCCTGAGGGGCCGCACGCCTCAGCGGGCGGTGACGGGCACCCGCGCCCGCGCCGCCCGCCTGGCGGGGATCAACGCCACCAGCAACGCCGCGCCGATCGCGATCAGGAGGGTCGCGGCGAGCATGCCGGGCGTCGGGGCCCGGCCGATGCCGGCGCCGACGCCGCTGCCGCGGCCCTCCAGGTCGATCAGCCACCGCGACCAGGACGCCCCCGCCGCGGCTCCCAGCACGACCCCCACCGCCGCGGGCAGGCCGGTGGCGGTGACCAGCGTGGCCGTCACCTGACGGGGAGTCAGGCCCATCGCCTTGAGCACGGCCAGGTCGAAGACGTGGTCGCGCAGCCCGAGCGCGCTGGCCGTCAGCAGGCTGGCCAGCCCGATCAGGGCCAGCACGGCGACCAGCGCGACGATGATCACGCGGATGACCGCGAGCCGGTCTGCCGGGTTCACCGCCTGGGCCACCTCCAGCCCCTGCCCCTGCAGGCGGGCCCGCACCTGGGCCGCGTCGGCGCCGGGCCGCAGCACCAGGGCGTAGAACTGGGGCGGCAGCGCGTCCTTGGCCGCCAGGCTGTCCACCCCGAACGACAGCACCTCGCCGTCCTGCTCGGGCTCGACCACCCGGCCCACGATCCGCACGATCAGCGGGGTGCCCCCGATCGTCATGCGGACCCGGTCGCCGATCCGTACGCCGAGGAGGTCGAGCAGGCCCTGCCCGGCGACCGCCTCGCCCCGGTCGGCGAACATCCGGCCCTCGACGACCGGGAAGGGGTACGGGTCGGAGGACAGGCCGAGCGCCCTGGTCCGCACGGTCCTGGTCTGCCAGGGCACGAGCGCGTCGAGTTCGGCGCCCGGGTAGGCCGCGACCACGTCCTGATCGGCCATCGCGCGCTGGCGCGCCTCCTCGGCGGTCAGCTCGCCCGGCCTGACGGTCAGGGCCGCCGCCTGGCCCACGCTCTCCGGGTGGCGGATGAAGTCGTCCAGGGTCGTCCAGCAGCCGAGCCCTATCGTGATCATCATCATCGGGATGGCGACGCCGCACACCGTGAGCGCGGCGGGCGTCCTGCGGGTGAAGGCGTCCCTGGCGCCGAGGACGAGCGCGGGCGGCAGCCGTACGAGCAGGGCGACCCGGGCCAGCCGCGACAGGTGCCCGCGCGGGGGCGCCGCCGGGGCGGCCGGGATCGGCGGGGTGCGCCCGCCGCGCCAGGCCGGGATCAGCACCGCGATCAGCACCGTCAGCGACGTCCCCACGATGATCGCGGCGAGCGGGCCGGCCGACAGCGGCACGACGACCGTCTCCCCCATGGCGTACGCCGTGATCAGCCGGGCGACGACCGCGCCGGCGGCGATGCCGAGCAACCCGAGCGTGCCGTGCTCGGTGACGAGCATCCGGACCACCTGGCCCCGGGTGAAGCCGAGCGACTTGAGCGTGGCGATGTCGCGCAACTGCATCAGCACCCGGCCTCCGGCGGCGTTGGCGAGCGCCAGCGCGGCGGCGGCCAGGCCCGCGCCGCCGAACAGCGCGAGCAGCAGGCCGAGCAGCCGGTTGTCCAGCTCCATGGAGGCCCGCACCTCGCGCCAGGTCGTCACCCGCTGCACCTGGTTGCGCATCGTGAAGACGGCCCTCTGGACGACGAGATCGGTGGTGGCGGGGTCGGCGAGGCGCAGCCCGGTCACGGTCTCGGTGCGGCCCGGCGCGGGCTCGACCACGTTGAGCGTCTGCGCGAGCGTCCAGGCCAGGCCCGGGGTCCACTCCGGGTAGAACCCCTGGTCGCCGCTTTCCGCCAGCCCGGCGACGGTCAGCGCGTGGGTCGCGCCGTTCAGTCCTGTGACGGTGAACGGGCTGCCCGGCCGCAGGCCGAGAGCGCGGGCGAACGACCTTTCGACGACCACGCCGTTCGGGGTGCGCACGTCGAGCCAGCGGCCCTCACGCAGGAGCGGGCGGGCCACGGCGGGGAAGGCCGCCGGCGTCTCCTGCAGGGTGATCGGCACCCGCCGGCCGCGGGTGACCAGCGTGGCGGGCGCGCTGTGGTAGGGCCCGGCGACGTCGGTCACGCCGTTCAGGCGGCGCAGCGCGGACACGTCGGGGACGTCCTTGCTGTGGATCCAGATGTGCGCGCTGTTGCTGCGCTCGAACAGGCCGCGCCAGGGGTTGGTGCCGTCCTCCAGCAGCGTGGCCGCGATGATCAGGGCGGTGACGATCCCCGCCACCGCGAGGACCGTGAGCGCGGCCTGGCCCCGGCGCGCCCGCAGGTCCGCGCGGATCCACCGCAGCTCCGCGGTCCTCGTCGTGATCAAGCGGCCCCCTCGTACCGGTCCGGGCTCTGCGAACTCCTCGGGCGTGTGGCCGGGGAAGCATGGTGGCCGGACGATCTCAACTGCGCAGCTCCACGACGTCTCCGGCCGCTCCCAAGGGGCGCCGGCGCGACTTCGGGATCGCGCCGTCGTCGACGATCTGGCCGTCCAGCAGGCTGACGACGCGGTCGGCCATGCTCGCCACTCGTGCGTCGTGGGTGACCAGCACGATCGTCTGGCCCTGCCCGTGCACCTTGCCGAGCAGGCGCAGCACGTCGCGGGTGTTGCGGCTGTCGAGGTTGCCGGTCGGCTCGTCGGCCAGCAGCAGCCGGGGCTGGTTCGCGAGCGCGCGGGCCAGCGCGACCCGCTGCTGCTCGCCCCCGCTGAGCTGCGCGGGCGACGCCTCGGCGCGGTCGGCCAGGCCGAGCTCGCCGAGGAGATACTCGCGCCGTTCCTTCGCCTGCCGGGGCGAGACGCCGCCCAGCAGCGCGGGAAGCTCGACGTTGTCGGCCACGGTCATGTTGGCGACCAGGTTGAAGAACTGGAAGACGAAGCCGATCTTCTGCCGGCGGAGCACCGCCCACCCGCTCTCGGAGAGCGTGTCCGCCCGCCTGCCGTCCAGCCAGATCTCGCCGCTGGTGCGCGTGTCCAGGCCGCCGAGCATGTGGACGAGCGTGGACTTGCCCGACCCGGACGGGCCCATGATGGCGACGAACTCCCCCGCCTCGACGGTCAGGTCGACCCCGCGTACGGCGGGCACGGGCAACCCGCCGGTCTGGTAGATCTTCACCACGTTGACGGCCCGTACGACGGGAGCGTCGGCGGTCATGGCAGGTCCTCCTGGCAGCGTTCGAGCCAGTCGAGGTCGGCCTGCAGGTGGAGCATGGCTCCCTCGATGAGCAGCAGCGCGACGCGATTGGCCGGGTCGGTGCGCTCGGCCAGCTCGCGGAGGTCTCTCATGAGCGCAAGGTAGTGCCGTCGCTGCCGGTTCACCAAGGCCATGCGGTCGGACAGCCCGGTCATCGGAGCCAGCACGAGCTTCATGAAGAACTCGTCACGCACCCGGGGACCCTCGGTGGGCTCCTCGACCCAGGTCTCCAGCGCCTCCCGGCCGGCGGCGGTGATGTAGTAGACCTTCTTGTTCGGCCGGTTGGCCTGCTCGACGTCGACCGACCGGACGTACCCGTCCTTCTCCAGCCGGCCCAGGGTCACGTAGATCTGGCCGATGTTGGGCGACGGGTAGGCACCACCGAAGATCGTTTCCAGCGCCTGTTTCAGCTCGTATCCATGGGCAGGTTCCTTCGCAAGGAGCGCCAGCAGCGACTGCCGCACGCGCCCACCCCCAAGCCGTATCGAGCAGTTATCGGAGCGTTACGAGCTCATCCGTTGACGCTCACATTATCGCTATGCATAACATGCATGCACCTACCTAACACGTATGTAACCGGCTTTTCATACGGAGGCCACATGGTTCGCCGAGCCCTCGCCGTTCTGGCCACCTTCCTGGTGGCCGGGTGCGCCGGGCTCGCCGACACCGGTGCCGAGTCCGCTGTGGGCAGCGACGGCACCGGGCCGATCACGCTGGCGATCGGCAGGGACACCACCGCGTATCTCCGCCCACTGCTGGACCGGTGGAACCAGGCGCACCCGGACGAGCCGGTGTCGCTGCTCGAACTGCCCGAGGCGGCCGACGAGCAGCGCGCCCAGATGGTGGCCAACCTGCAGGCGCACAACGCCGTCTACGACGTGCTCGCGCTCGACGTGATCTGGACGGCGGAGTTCGCCGACGCCGGCTGGATCGTGCCGCTCGACCGTAGCCTGTTCCCCCTGGACAAGCTGCTCAAGGGCGTCGCGGACACCGCCATCTACCGCGACAGGCTGTGGGCCGCGCCGTACACCAGCAACGCCGGCCTGCTCTACTACCGGTCGGACATCCTGAAGAAAGAGCACCTGAAGCCGCCCAAGACCTGGGCGGAACTGCGCGAACAGGCCTCCCGCCTGAGCGCGAAGTATCACATCGGAGGATATGCCGGGCAGTTCCTGCCGTACGAGGGACTGACCGTCAACTTCGCCGAGGCCGTCCAGTCGGCGGGCGGGTCGATCCTCGGCCCGGACGCCCGCACGGTCACGATGGACCTCGGCAGCGCGCGGGCCGCGCTCGACTTCCTCGTCGGCGGCGTCAAGGAGGGGTGGATCCCCCGCGAGGCGCTGACGTACAAGGAGGAGGAGTCCCGGCTCGCCTTCCAGGAGGGGCGGCTGCTGTTCGCCCGCAACTGGCCCCACGCGTACGGACCGGCCGCCCACTCGAAACTGGCCGGGAAGTTCTCGGTCGCCCGGCTGCCCGGCCTGAACGGGCCCGGATCCAGTTCGCTGGGCGGCTACAACCTCGCCATCAGCGCCTTCTCGAAGCGGCAGAAGTCGGCACTCGACTTCATCCGCTACTTCACCGGCCTCGACAACGAGCGGCTCGTGCTCACCGAGGGCTCGTTCCCGCCGGTGTGGGCGGAGCTGTACGACGACCCGGAGCTCATCGAGCGGTTCCCCTACCTGCCCGCGCTCAAGGAGGCGATCGTCTCGGCCCGGCCCAGGCCGGTCACCGCCGACTACAACCAGGTCAGCCTGCTGATCTCCAGCGCCGTCTCCGGCGCGCTCACTCTCGCCAAACCCGTAGACGAGACCGTCGCCGACCTGAAACAGGGGCTCGGCGAGGTCATCCAGTTCGGAGGATAGATATGCGGAAACTTCCCCCCATCATGGTCGCGTGCCTCGCTCTCGCCGCCGCCGCCGCGTGCGGCAGCGACACCGGCGGCCAGCCTGCGGCCTCGGGCGGCGCCCCGGCCGCCGGTGGCGGCGCCGCCAAGCCCTTGGAGGGTGTGAAGGTCGAGGTCGCCGCGAAGTGGACCGGCGACGAGCAGGCCAACTTCGAGAAGGTGCTCAAGGCGTTCGAGGAGAAGACCGGCGCCAAGGTCACCTACGCCTCCACCGGTGAGGACACCGGCGCCTACCTCGGCCCCCGCATCCAGGGCGGCAACCCTCCGGACGTCGCGATCCTGCCGCAGCCGGGCCTGGTGCAGCAGTACGCCGACGAGAACGCGCTCAAGCCGCTGTCCGCCGAGGTGCAGGCGCAGATCGACCAGAACTACACGCCGTACTGGAAGGAGCTCGGATCCGCCAAGGGCCAGGTGTACGGCGTGCTCGTCAAGGCGGCGCACAAGTCGCTCGTCTGGTATCGCCAGTCGGCCTACGACGACGCCGGCGCCCAGCCCGCGTCCACCTGGGACGACCTGGTCAAGAACGCCCAGACGCTGTCCGACTCCGGCGTCTCGCCGTTCGCGCTGTGCGCCGCCTCCGGCTGGACGCTGACCGACCTGTTCGAGAACGTCTACCTGTCCACCGCGGGCCCGGAGAACTACGACAAGCTCTCCAAGCACGAGATCCCGTGGACCGACGCCTCGGTCAAGACCGCCCTGGAGAAGCTGGCGCAGATCTTCGGCAAGAAGGAGTTCATGCTCGGCGGCTCGTCCGGCGCGCTGCAGACCGACTTCCCGACCTGCGTCACTCAGGTGTACGCCCAGAAGAAGGCCGCGATGGTCATCGAGGCCGACTTCGTCGCCGCCTCCCTGGGCCAGTCGGGCGCCAAGGTCGGCGAGGAAGCCAAGATCATGCCGTTCCCGAAGGCCGGCGACACCGCTCCGGTCATCCTCGGCGGCGACGTCGCGGTGGTGATGAAGGACAACAAGGGCGCGCAGTCGCTCGTGGAGTACCTGGCGTCCAAGGAGGGCGGCGAGGTCTGGGCCAAGCAGCCCGGCTACCTGTCCCCCAACCGCAACGTCTCCCCCGACAACTACCCCGACGACCTGACCAAGCAGCTCGCCCAGACGATCATCTCGGCCGGTGAGTCGGTGCGGTACGACATGTCCGACCTCGCCCCCAGCGCCTTCGGCGGCACCGACGGCAAGGGCGAGTGGAAGGACCTGCAGGACTTCCTCCGCAACCCCTCCGACGTGAAGGGCGCGCAGGAGAAGCTCGAGGCGGACGCCGCCAAGGCCTTCAAGAAGTAAAGGAAGGACGGCCGTGACCGAACGGTTGGACGGCCCGCAGGCCACCGGCGGCGGAGAATCCGCCGCCGGGGCCTCCTCCGGCCGGAGCGAAACCCCCGCAGATCCTTCCTCCGACTCCCCCCAGCCGGGAGCGCCCCTCTCCGGCTCCGACACCGACACCCCGGCCGCCTCGGACTCCCTGACCGCTTCCGAGGAGCCGCCGGCGGGTCCGGCGGCGGCGGGGTATGCGACGGCGGCCCCGCCCGGCGCGGTCGCCACGGCGGGCGCGGCGCAGGCGCCCGCGCGCCTCGGCCCGTCGCCGAGACTGGCGGTGACGTTCCTGCTGCCGGCGGTGCTGCTGCTCGTCGCCTGGATGATCTATCCGGTCGTCTACTCGATCTGGCGCAGCCTCTTCGACGCCACCGGCGACCGCTTCGTCGGACTGGGCAACTACGTCTCGATCTTCACCGACTCCTCGACGCTCACCACGATCAGGAACAACATCATCTGGGTCGTGGTGGCCCCGATCGTCGTCACCGCGCTCGGCCTGGTCTTCGCGGTGCTCACCGAGCGCATCCGCTGGTCCACGGCGTTCAAGCTGGTGCTGTTCATGCCGATGGCCGTCTCCCTGCTCGCCGCCGGGGTCATCTTCCGCCTGGTGTACGAGCAGGACCCGGACAAGGGCGTGGCCAACGCCATCATCACGACCGTCCACGACGCGTTCTCCTCCAGCGCGGGTTACCCCGGGGCCCGGCCACGGGAGAACGACCAGGCGCCCGCGGTCGTGCAGGGCGGCGCGGTGGTGACGAGGCAGCAGGTGCAGGCCGGCACTCCGGTGCTGATTCCACTCGTCGGCCTGACCCAGGACGCGGTGAAGGACACCGCGCCCGCCAAGGCCGCCCCCGCCGGCGACGGCCTGAGCGGCACGGTCTGGCTCGACGTCGTCCGCGGCGGCGGAGGCACGCTGAACCAGATCGACCAGCAGGAGAAGGGCCTGGCCGGCGTCACGGTCGAGGCGGTCTCCGGCGGCGCGGTCAAGGCGACGACCGAGACGGCGGCCGACGGCACGTTCCGCTTCTCCGGCCTCCCCGCCGGCTCCTATGTCGTACGGCTGCCGCAGTCGAACTTCACGGCGCCCTTCAACGGGCTCACCTGGCTGGGCCCGTCGCTGATCACACCCGCGATCATCGGCGCGTACATCTGGGTGTGGGCCGGGTTCGCGATGGTGCTGATCGCGGCCGGGCTGTCGGCGATCCCCCGTGACGCCCTGGAGGCGGCCAGGATCGACGGCGCGACCGAGTGGCAAGTGTTCCGCCGGATCACCGTGCCGCTGCTGTCGCCGGTGCTGCTCGTCGTCTTCGTCACCATGATCATCAATGTGCTGAAGGTGTTCGACCTGGTGTTCATCATCGCCCCCGGCTCGGTGCAGCCGCAGGCCAACGTGGTCGCGCTCGAGATGTGGCGCGTGTCGTTCGGCGGCGGCGGCAACCAGGGCCTGGGCAGCGCGCTGTCGATCTTCCTGCTCGTGCTGGTGGTGCCGTTCATGATCTTCAACATCCGCCGGTTCAGGAGGGACGAGGGATGACGACCCTGGCCGAACCACTGCACGCGCAGCCGATGCGGCGCGGCCTGTTCACGCGGGCGGTCGACCGCCTCGGCGGCGGCCTGGTCCAGGTCTTCATGATCCTGGTCGCGCTCTTCTGGCTGCTCCCGACTCTCGGGTTGCTCGTCGTCTCGCTGCGCGGCGAGACCGACAACAACTCCTCCGGCTGGTGGACCCTGTTCACCAAACCCGCGCAGCTCACGTTCGACAACTACTCGAACCTGCTCGCGTCGGGCTTCGGCTCGTCGTTCTGGAACACCGTCCTCATCACGGTGCCGGCGACGCTGCTGGTGATCGGCATCGCGGCCATGGCGGGGTACGCGTTCGCCTGGATCGAGTTCCCCGGCAGGGACCTGGTGTTCCTCGTGGTCATCGCCCTGCTGGTCGTCCCGGTGCAGATCGCCCTGATCCCCATCGCCAAGCTGTACGGATTCCTCGGGATCTTCGGCTCGATTCTCGGGGTCGTGCTGTTCCATGTGGCGTTCGGCCTGCCGTTCGCCATCTTCCTGCTGCGCAACTTCTTCGTGGGCATTCCGCGCGAGCTGCTCGAGGCGGCGCGGATGGACGGCGCGCCGGAGTGGCGGATCTTCGCCACCGTGGTGTTCCCGCTGGCCAAGCCCGCGATCGCGTCGCTCGGCATCTTCCAGTTCCTATGGGTGTGGAACGACCTGCTCGTCGCGCTGGTGTTCGCCGACACCGAGAACCAGCCGATGACGAAGGCACTGCAATCCCAGATGCGACAGTTCGGCACGAACGTGGACATCCTCGCGCCGGGCGCGTTCCTGTCGCTCATCATCCCGCTGGTGCTGTTCTTCGCCTTCCAGCGGTATTTCGTGCAGGGCATGCTCGCGGGCTCGGTCAAGTGACCGGCCGGAGGCCCCGAATCGTCCGGGGCCTCCGGCATCACCGCGGTCGACACGGGAAATGTCCCGTGTGTGGCGAGCCGTGCCGGAAGGGCGTCGGATGCCCGCTTCACGGGGGTAAGCGGGCATCCGATCTTTCCACCGCCGGGCCGTACGGGGACCGAAAAGCCGATAGAGTGCGCGGACATGTCAGGACGTCCGTTGCACGAACTCGTGGAAGCCGGGTGGGCCGAGGCCCTCGCACCCGTGGCCGGGCGGATCGCCGCCATGGGCGACTTCCTCAGGCAGGAGATCGCGGAAGGCCGCCAGTATCTCCCGGCGGGGGACAACGTCCTCCGCGCGTTCCAGCAGCCGCTGAGCGAGGTCCGGGTGCTGATCGTCGGCCAGGATCCCTACCCCACCCCCGGACACCCGGTCGGGCTGAGCTTCTCCGTGGCTCCCGACGTACGGCCGCTTCCGGGCAGCCTGGTCAACATCTTCAAGGAGTACATGGCCGACCTCGGCCACCCCACGCCGCCCTCGAACGGCGACCTCACCCCGTGGACCGAGCAGGGTGTGCTCCTGCTCAACAGGGTGCTGACGGTGATGCCGGGCAAGCCCGCCTCCCACCGGGGCAAGGGCTGGGAAGAGGTGACCGAGCAGGCCATCAAGGCGCTGGTCGAGCGGGGCGGGCCGCTCGTGGCGATCCTGTGGGGTCGTGACGCCCGCAACCTGCGGCCCATGCTGGGGGACGTGCCGTGCGTCGAGTCGGCCCACCCCAGCCCGCTGTCGGCGCGCAGCGGGTTCTTCGGCTCCCGTCCGTTCAGCCGGGCCAACGCCCTGCTGGAGCAGCAGGGCGCGGCGCCGGTCGAGTGGAAACTGCCGTGACGGCTTGCCGATAGGATCACCACCATGAGCGATGGAACGGACACCGGTCGCTACCTGCGGCTCACCGTCGACCTGGTGGTCGAGGTCCTCGATGTCGACGCGCTGCAGGCGGCGGCGCTCGCCGAGATCCGCGACCCCCAGGCCGAGCTGGACGACGCCGAGCGGCAGGAGCAGATCGAGCTGGTCAACTCCGACGAAACGGGCGCGGCGGCCCTGCAGTGGCTGATCGAGCCCGACCACGTGCTGGGCCTGGTCGAGCACGTCGCAGAGGTCGAGCCGCGGGAGGCGATGCTCGGCGTGGAGCCGTCGGAGGGCGTCCTGGAGGACGAGGACGACCACGAACACGATCACGATCACGACGAGCCGGGCCACATCCACTGAGGCCGCGCTGAGGCCGGTCCACGAGAGGGCGCCGGGCCGGCCCCGCCGGCCGGGCCCTTACACGGGCCGGCCGATCGTGCGCTGATAGTGCGCCGCGATCTCGTCGCTGGTGGTGAGCCAGACGTCCGGCTGCGCGGCGAGATAGGCCAGCGCCTGATCGAGATACTTGGCCCGGAACGCCTGCCCGATGACGAAGGGGTGCAGGGCCAGCGCCATGACCCTGCCGCTGTGTTCGGCGTCGGCACGCAACTGCTCGTACTGGTCCCTGACGATCTGGACGAACTCCGGCCCCGTGACACCCCTGTCGAACAGGAGCAGGTCGTTGAGCTCGACCGAGTAGGGGACGCTGATCATCCCGGGCACGTTCAACGGGTACGGCTGGTCGTCGTTGGTCCAGTCCAGCAGGTAGCCGAACCCCAGCTCGGCGAGCAGCGCCGGCGTGTCGAAGGTCTCGGTCAGGCCGGGGCCCATCCAGCCGCGTGGCCGCCGGCCGGTGGCCTCCGCGACGGTGTCGGCCATCTCCGTGAGGAGACGGCGTTCCTCCTCCGGGGACATGCCGGCGTGCAGGATCGAGTTGGTCCGGCCGTGCAGGAGCCAGGCCCAGTCGCGGTCGAGGCCGGCCTTGACGATCTGGGGGTAGTGCTCGGCGACGGCGGAGTTGAGCAGGACGCTGGCCCTGATGCCGTGCCGGTCCAGGATGTCGGCGACCCGCCAGATGCCGACCCTGACCCCGTAGTCGCGCCAGCCGTAGTTGAGCGCGTCGGGGACGAGGTCGGCCGTACCCGGCCAGATGCTGGTGGACGGGCGGTCGACCAGGAAGTGCTCGACGTTGAGGCCGATATAGACGGCGACCCTGGCGCCGCCCGGCCAGCTGATCGTGGGGCGTTCGGTGATCGGGCTGTAGTCGAAGAGCGTGTTCTCCATGCCCCGACGGTAGGAGCTAACATCGATGTCAGGTTCAAGCCCGCGGGGGTGATGCGATGCGGATCGGCGAGCTGGCGCGGCGCACCGGGGTGAGCGAGCGGTCGCTGCGCTACTACGAGCAGCAGGGGCTGCTGGTGGCCGAGCGTACGCCCGGCGGCCAGCGAGAGTATCCCGAGCAGGCGGTCGATCGCGTCATCCGGATCCAGGAACTGTTCGCGGCGGGCCTGCACAGCAAGAAGATCGCACAGCTGCTGCCCTGCATGCGTGACGGCGACGGCGGCCCCTCCGCGATCGCCACCCCCCGGCTGGTCACCGACCTTGTCGCCGAGCGGGCTCGCATCGACCGCATGATCACGGATCTGGTCAACTCGCGCGACGTCCTCGACGAGGTGATCAACGCGGCCTCGCAGGACCACGCGTAGACGTCGCAGGCCCGCGTAGGCGTCACAGGGCCGCGTAGGCGTCGCACGTCGCAGGATCGCGTAGGCGTCGCACGTCGCAGGATCGCGTAGGCGTCGCAGGACCGCGTAGGCGTCACAGGACCGCGGGTAGGCGACCGCCCCGCTCATACCGGCCGAAGAGGCTGGTGGGGTCCGGCCGGCGGCTCCACCCGAACGGGGTCGCCGGGCCGGACCTCGCCGCCCGCGACGACGACGCCCATGACCCCGGCCTTGCGCACCAGATTGCCCTCCTCATCCCGGTCCAGCACGGCCTTCATCAGCCCGTCCTGGAAACCGTCGAGTTGCACGCAGGGGTTGCGCAGGCCGGTCACCTCGACGACGGCCGTCTCGCCGAGGTGCAGCCGGGTCCCGGTGGGCAACGCGAGCAGATCGACACCCCTGGTGGTGACGTTCTCCCCCATGTCCCCCTCCCGTACGGCGAAGCCCGCCTCGCGCAATTCGTCGTGCAGCTCGGCGTGGACCAGGTGCACCTGGCGCAGGTTCGGCTGGCTTGGATCGCGGGCGACCCGCGACCGGTGCTTCACGGTCACCCCGGCATGGGCGTCCCCCTCGACGCCCAGGCCCGCCAGCAGCCGGATCGACTCCAGCGGAGTCTTGCTGAAGGTATGGGTGGCGCTGCGGCTCACCGCCGTCACTCTGCTCGTCATGTCTCCTCCTCTTGGGGCGATGGCTCCATTCCGCGCACGAGGGCGAGGAGGCGGTCAAGCAGATATTCGTCACACGGAGCCTGCTCGCTGACCCACGCGATCGCGTTGACCAGCGTGAGGAGGTCGCCGATCTCGATGTCGCCGGGCACCGCGCCGTTTCGTTGCGCGCGTTCGAGCAGGGCGGCGCCGGTGGCCCGGATCCGCTCGTGGCACGCCGCGAGCGCCGCGTCGGCGTCCGGCGCGGGCGGTATGGCCATCCGGGCGGCCACCAGGCCCCGCATCGCGGTCGCGTGCTCGGCCACGGCCCGCAGCCAGGTGCGCAGCGCCTCCGCCGGCGACGCGTGGTCGAGCAGGCCGCGTCCCTTTTCGCAGAGCACCGCCACGTCGTCCCCGATGATCGCCACGAGCAGGGCTCCGAGGGTGGGGAAATGGCGATACAGCGTGCCCGGGCCCACCCCCGCACTCTGCGCGATCTTGTTGAGCGACGCCTTGGCTCCGTGCTCGGCGAAGGCGGCCCTGGCGGCGCGAAGCACGCGTTCGCGGTTGTCCCTCGCGTCGGCCCGCATCCGCCGGCTCCCGGGAGCATCGGCCGGCGAGCCCGCGGCGCCCGCCGGCCCAGCGGCCGGTGACCCCACGTCGCTCGTCGTCCGGTTCGCCTGCCGCCGACGGGCCCTGGCACTCTCGGTCGTCACTTCACCCTCACATTGCCATCCGGAGAGGTTCTCCGTATTCTAGCCGCGCCTCAACCGGAGAGGTTTCCGGTTGAAACCGTGGAAGTGAGGTGTTCGATGAGGATCGGTGTTCTCGTCGGGGAGGTGCGGGGAGCCGTGACGGCGGAGGAGTTCACCGGCCAGGTGCGTGCGGCGGCGGACGCCGGTTTCGCCACCGCCTGGTCAGCCCAGGCGCTCGGATGGGACGCGCTGACCGCGCTGGCCGTGGCGGGCGCCCAGGTGCCGGGCATCGCTCTGGGCTCTTCCGTGGTGCCGGTGCCCGCGCGTCATCCACTGGTGCTGGCGAGCCAGGCCCTGAGCGTCCAGGCGGCCACCGGGAACCGGCTCACCCTCGGCATCGGCATCGGGATCGCGATGATGACGCGGACGATGTTCGGCCTTTCCGCCGAGCGGCCCGTCTCCCGGATGCGCGACTACCTGTCGGTGCTCCGTCCCCTGCTCAGGGGCGAGCAGGTGAGTCATCGGGGCGAGACGTTCACAGCGGAGGGCGCGGTGAACATACCCGGCGCCGCGCCGCCGCCCGTGCTGCTGGCCGCGCTCGGCCCCGCCATGCTGCGCCTGGCGGGCGAGCACGCGGACGGCGTGGTGACCTGGATGACCGGCCCCCGCACCCTGGCCGGCCACATCGTCCCGACGGTCACGCGGACGGCCCACGCCGCCGGGCGCCCAGCTCCCCGCGTCGTCGCCGGACTGATCGTCTGCGTGACGGACGACGAAGAGGGCGTCCGGCGGCGGATCGCCGGGGAGTTCGGGCTGGCGGGCCAGGTGCCCGAGTATCGGGCCGTGCTCGACCTGGAGGGTGTGGACGGCCCGGAAGACGTCGTGGTCGTCGGCGACGAGCAGGCGGTTGCCCGCCGGATCCGGCGGCTCGCCGAGGCGGGTGTCACCGAGTTCGCCGCGTCGCCCTACGGTGACGCGCGCGAGCGGGAACGCACGCTGGCGATGCTCGCCGGCCTCGCCCGATCAGCCGGCTACTCGGCCTGAGAGCCGGGCGGGACCGGTCAGGAGCCAAGGACCTCCTGGCGCCGCCGGGCGAGGGACTCCTGCTGACGGGTCAGCTCGCCACAGCGGGCGGACACCTGGTTGACCATCGCCGCGACCCACTCGGCGACCTCGCGCACCGCCTCCGCCGTACGGGCGATCCGCTGGTGCTTGATGGCGTCGGTGATGATGTTGTCGAAGAAGACGTCGGCGAACCAGCGCGTGTCCACCTTCGGCAACTGGGGCGCGGCGCCGACGCCGATGTCGGCCAGCTCGCGGGAGAACCGGTCGAGCGCACCCTGCGCGTGCCAGGCCGCCTCGTCGGCCTGACGCAGGTGCCCGTGCTCGACCATGTCGGCGAAGCCGCCGCCGTTGCTGAACATGTCCCAGGTAGAGGCGCCGCGGGCGCTGCCCAGATGCCGCAGGACATAGCCGACCGCCTCGCCCGCCGCGACCCCGGCCTGCTGCGCCTCCTGGTGCTCGCGCAGGTCGGCGCTCACGCTCGACAGCCGGGCGGCGATGTCGGCCAGCTCCCGCCCGCGCGGATCGCCCGACTCGACCAGCATCCGTTCCTTGCGGGCGAGCAGCGCCTCCAGCTCGTGATGCGTGTCGCCGAGCTCCGCGAGGCCCTGGTCGGTGGTTCGCAGATCCCCGGTGAGCCACTCCAGGCGGGTGCGCTGACCGGTGACCCGCTGGCGGGCCGCCACCGCTTCGGCCCGTTCCCGTGCCAGGCGCTCCTCCTTGCTCCCGGTCAGACCCGCCAGGAAGGCGGCGAAGCCGCCCTGTTCCAGCTTGGCGACGTCGCGATCCTCCTTGGCGAGCTGCCGCTCCAGATCCGCGAGCATGCCACGGACCTCCTCGATCTGAGTCAGGAGAGTGGCACGCTGCCGGGTGAGCTGGTCCCGGCGTCTGGCGCGGTCCCGCGCCTCCCGGATCTCGTCATCGACAGCAGCAAAAGGGGTCACACTTCAACAGACGTCCGGCAGACGTCCGAACGTTCCCCGCCCCCGCCGCCTGATCACCTGGTCAGGGGATCAGCACGATCTCGCCGGTGGTTCTGCCGGTGTGCCCCGGAAGCCGACTCAGGCGACCAACAGGCCCGGGGAATGACGGGGGTGGGGGTTTCCGTCGTGACCGCCCGGCGGGCGGAGCCTGAGACAGGAACGGGTGGCGGCGGCCGGCGTGAGGCGTACGCGCAGGAGCCCGCCCTCCGCGTCCGGCATGCCGGGCGGGGACCCGTCCTCGGCACCGGGAATGTGGAAGGGCCCGCTTCCCAGGTCCGCTCCGCCCGACAGCACGGCGTAGTCCATTCCCGCCACCCGAAGGCGGCGGGCGACGCCGCGGCAGGGCGTCAGAAGGCCGGTGGACAGCCAGGCGAGGTGGCCCGCGAGCAGCGACTCGGCCACGGTGCGCAGGACCGTGACCGCGCACAGGCTGTGCGCGCAGGCGAGGCCGGTCAGCGTGATCTCCGGCAGACCGAAACGCCGCAGGCCGCGCGAGGTCGTGACGAGGCACGAGCAGCCCCCGTCGGCATCGGCGCCGGCTCCCTCGAATGCGGCAGCGCCGAGGCCGCAGGCGTGTTCCTCGTCGGCGCACGACACCCGCCAGCCCAGCCAGTCGTCGCCGAGGTGGAAGTCCCGCCGCTCCCCCGGGCACTCGGCGCAGTGGTAGACGGCCGCTCCCGTGAGCGGGTCGTACAACCCGCCGTGGTAGGCCTCCGCGATCCCGCGCGCGGCCGCCCGGGCGACCTGGGCGGCCTCGGGTTGTTCCTCGACGGGAGCGGTGCTCGTCACCACCACGTGATGACGGGCCCGTCTCACCCGTCTGAGGTCCTCGGCGTTCAGGTCCATCCGCCGCCATGGGGACCGCGCCGACCGGAACGCCTCCAGCGTCAGCCGGGGCGTGCCGAGCGCGTCCCTGGCGGCGCGCCGATGGGACGGCCCCATCCGCCAGGGGACGATCGACGAGAGATCGGTCGGCGTGCGGTCCGTGACGACGACGAAGACCGACGAGGTCTGCGCGGGCACGGGATAGGTGATTCGCATGGCTCCTCCTCCGCGACGTGCTGCACCTGCAACCGCCGAAGCGGCCGCGGGAAGTGCCGCAGGAGCAGGCGGCTCCGCACCTACCGCTCCTCGCACTTCCGCAGGGCCACAGCCTGCGCGAAACCGCCGTCGCCCGTCCCACCCGAACGCCGCTCTGTGGACAGCCGGCGGACAGAACGGGCGAATCTCCGCGCCACATCGCCCTGGTCCACAGGTCGCCGGTCAACGGGCCTGCCCGGCGACCGCCTAACCGGCCTTACTGAAGATCAGGAGCCGATGGGACTCCAGCGTTCCTTCCGGCAGGTCGTCCGGCGCGAACCACCGCGCCTCCAGGATCTCCTTGGGGTCGATCTTCATCGTGCCGCCCGCGAACTCGGCCTCGTACGCCACCTCGACCCGCAGCCGGTAGCCGCTCTTGAGCAGGACGAGCTCACCGACACGCACCTTCAAGCCGGTCTCTTCGCGCACCTCCCGGACGACCGTCTCCTGGAACGTCTCCCCCTTGACGGCGCAGCCGGTGGGCAGCCCCCACTGCCTGCCTTCCGGCCACAACCGATGCCGGAGCAACAACACACGCCCGTCTCCGTCGCGAACGATCCCCGTGACACCGACCATGAACTTCGCCTGCGAAAGCCACAGCAGTCGCCACTGCACCGAACCGCCGATGCTCCGCCACAGCCGGGCGACCAGATCGTTCACGTTGTATCCCTTCGTCCACGGTGACCTCGGCAGCGAGAAGGACATCATCACAGGCCGGGCCGCCGACGCCGTGTCACTTCCTGCCAGAGGGACGCCCACTGTCCGGCGGTCAGGTCCTTGGGCAGCGCGTGCGGCGTCACCCGCGCGTCACGCGCCCAGGAGCGTACGGCCTGGCGGTCCAGGCACCCCGTGCGTTCGAGGATCTCCGTGAGGCCGCGACCGCGCCCGGTGAAGACCCTGCGTACGAGATCCTGGTACGGCCCCCGCTCGGCGACGAGGGGTGCGGCTCTGCGCGTCATGGTGAGCAGGCCGCCGTCGACCGAGGGGGCAGGCCGGAACGCGCGGGCCGGCACCCGCGCATGCACCTCGAACGCGTACCACGGCCACCAGGCGGCGGTCAGCATGCTGGCGCCGCCCACGCCGGCCCGCCGCCGGGCGACCTCCCACTGGACCAGCAGCACCGCCGTCCTCCAGTCGGGCGCCGCGAGGCCGAGCTCGTGCCGTCCGCTCTGATGAACCATGAAGTGCTCCGCGAGTGCGCGATCGGAGCCGGGCAGCGCGAAGCGCCGCACCGGCGAGGTCACCGACGGCGGCGTAGCCGTACAAGAGGAAGGATCCGCCGCTACGAGCGGCGGATCCTCGTGAAGCATGCGAAGCAGCACATGGGCGTCACCCTAGCGAGCACGACGGGAGGAGCCGCAAACCGTTTTCCGCGCGTGTCTTCTGCGCCGCTCTCGCGGGAGCCACCGCCCTACCGCGGCCCGCCCTCACTCCAGGTCATGTCGATGCGCTGCCCGATGAGCTCGTATCCGGCGCGGAGGAACGCCCGGGCCATCGGGACGTTCCCGACGTCCGTGGCGGCGCGGATTCGCGGGACGCCCTGCCCGGCGAGGATGCGCGTCCCCTCGGCCAGCAGGTCGTCGATGTAGCCCTTGCCGCGGTGGGCGGGCACGACCCCGATGTACGCGATCATCGCGTTGTATTCGTTGCGCGCCGGGATGACGAATCCCACCGGTTCACCCTCGGGTGATGTGCCGATCCGCCACCATTCCCGTGGGCTCCGATAGTGGGCGAGCTCGTCGTCGTAGTGCTGGGCCGCGGCCCGCGCGGCGGGCATGCGGGCGAGGTCGGCGCGGCTGTGGGCGTCGAGCGTGCCGTCGAGGACGAGAGTCATCAGGGCGACCAGTTCCTCCCTGCCGGCCACGGGACGGAAGGCCAGTCGCCTGCCCGGCGGTGCGATGGGAGTGCCTGGACGCCACTCCAGCCGCAGCCGTTCGACGAGCAGCCGGGCGCCGGTCCGCTCCAGCACGGCCATGCGGTCCTCGACGGCAGGCCTCGCCTTCGCGTCGTCACGCCACCGCGGGGGGACGAACACGTTGTATTCCGGCGGACGTACCCCGACCGGCAGCACCGCGGCGCTCGCGGTTTCGAACAACCGGACCCCGGCGTCGACGCTCGCCGGTCCGGGCGTGGTGTCGTCGAGGTCGAGGATGTCCAGCAGCGCCGGCGCCTCGCCCGCACGCGGGGCCCACCAGGCCAGCCTGGCGACGAGGCGGTCGCCGCGCAGCGCCATCCACATCCACTCAGGCCGCCGGCGGCCGGCGGCGAGGTCGTCGTCCAGCTCGTCGTTCAGTACGTAGGGCAGGCGGCGGAAAAGGTCGAGTTCCTCACGCCCCGAGATGGGGCGCATGATCATGTTTTCGGGGTTCACTGCACTTCCTCAGGTGAGGTGTGCCCGCTCACGCCCAGGGGTCAGCGTCCGGCCGTACCCCGGGAAGGAACCGGCACGACGTTCTTGGCACACATCGGCTCGTCCCTCCTCTCGTCGTCGTAGATCTGTCCGCACCTGTTCTATCGGACGCGCCGCTCGGCCGGCCAACCCTTTTCCGCCGCGGGACCGGCCGGCCCCCGGGGCGCGGCCAGAGCGGCCAGCGCGGTGGTCACGGGGACGGCCGCGATGAGTCCCAGCGTGCCGACGATGCTGCGGATGATCTCCTGTGCGAGGACGGGATTGCGCAACACGTCTCCGAGCGGCTGGTCGCCGACGCTGAACAGCAACAGCAGGGGCAGCGCGGCCCCGGCGTACGCGAGGACGATCGTGTTGATCACAGAGGCGATGTGGGCCCGGCCGACGCGGGCGGCGGCGCGGTAGAGGCGCCCGAAGGTGTAGCCGGGGTTGGCCATGGCCAGCTCCCCCACGGTGGCGGCCTGGGTCACGGTGACGTCGTCGAGGACGCCGAGCGCGCCGATGATGATTCCCGCGAGCAGCAGGCCCTGCCCGTTGATCCGGTAGTCGCTGTCGAGCAGGAACGAGCTGTCGTCGGTGACCCCCGCGAGGTGCGCGACGTCGATGGCGAACGCGGACAGCAGACCGGTGAGGGTGAGGCTGACCAGCGTGCCCAGCACCGCCATCGAGGTCGCGATCGTGAAGCCGTGGGTGAGGTAGAGGACCGCCAGCATGATCGCGGCGGAGCCCACGATCGCCACCAGGGCCGGTGGCTCACCGGCGAGGATCGCGGGGACGACGAAGGTCAGCAGCAGGACGAAGGTCACGGCCAGCCCGATCAGCGCGGTCAGTCCGCGCCAGCGACCGAAGGCGACCACCGCGAGGGCGAACGCGGTGACGAACAGCCACAGCGGAGCGGACCGGTCGTGGTCCGACAGCAGATACTCGGGTGCGTCGAGCGCGCCGTCCGGCATATGGACCAGCACGACGTCCTCACCCACCGCGAACCGCTGCGCGCCGGGACCGGTGGGCAGATCGGTGGTGACGGTCCGGCCCTCCTCGGGCCCACCGGTGATCGTGACGCGGGCGTCCCCGCAGGCATCGGAGCCCGGCGCCGCGGCCGGACCGGCCGCCCGCTCGTCCGGTGCGGCGGGGCACGGCCCGGGGACGATGTCGACGATCGTCCCGTTTACCTGCCGGAGCGAGGACGAGGACGAACCGGATGGCCGGCCGTCGCCCGGCCACAGCCATATCAGGGCGGCCACCGTCACCAGGGCGACGGGCACGATGACGGCCAGCGTCGCCAGCACGGTCCGGCGGGAAACGGGCAGGGCGGTCGTGCCGTGACTGTGATCGGCGCCCATCTGGACGTACGTCTCCTCGCATCAGGGTCGTGCCGCACCGATGCCAGGGGTCCGGCTCGCCCGGCTGGGGCGCGGTGTCCCGAGGGAGGCGGCCGGGGCCTGCTCCCGGTGGGACCTGACCGCACCGGGAGCCTGCCGCCCACGGCGGCTGTCCGCCGGAGGCGCCGCCCGGCGCCGGCCGGGCGGCCCCTGCGTCCGGCCCTATCGGGCCGTGGTGGGGACGTCCAGGGTCACTTGCAGTTGCCCCAGGTCAGGCGGCCACCGCTCGCGATCTCTCCGTCGACGCGCGTGTCGGCGACCGTGCCGTAGTACTTCACGCACTTGCCCTTGGCGTTCAACTTCACCGGACCGGCGTAGTACTTGTACTTCTTCAGGTGGTCGATCTTCTCGACCGTCTTCCCGTTGGGCAGCCGCACCATGAGCTGGGCGGAGGTCCTGGTGGGCGTGCCGACGTACGCCGACTTGATGGTGACGACGCAGTTCTGTCCCGTCGAGCGGTTGTAGAGCAGGTAGACGCGCCCGAAGACCTGCCCCGAAGGGGTCTTCACCGCCCGGCTGCCGTCGTGAGTCACCCGGCCGAAGCCGGAGCCGCACACCCCCTCGGGGGTGTAGCCGGCGGAGATCGCGTATGCCGGGTTGGCGACGAGCCCTCCGACGGCCAGCGCCGCGGCGACGACGACCGTACTCGCGGACCTGCGCATACGTTGTCCTTTCCCAACCGCCGCCCTCCGTCCGGGCGGCGTCCTGGCGATCATCCTTGCGGATCATCAACCAAAAGATGACCGAAACAGTCAATTTGGGCAAGACGGATCGCGCGTGGCCGCCATTCGGCTCGGCGCCAGGCCGCAGAGTGCCTGACGGAGCATCACCCGGTCGCTCGCAGGTCCGGCGGCTGAAACATTCAGCCCGGAACGCCCTCATCGGCCCCTGAAGAGGCGAACGGCGGGGCTCTTCCACCGAAGGCTTGACCCTGCCCCGGTCGACCGTTGACGCTTCCCCCGGCGGCGCACGACCAAAGAGAACATGCCGCTCTCGCATGTGGGGCCACACTGACGGCGGTCTTCGCGGCTGCTCCTGTTAACGCGCACATGACGGAGGTCGAATGCTCGGCAGAGGAAGCAGCCATCGCCAGATGACACAGCGCACCCAGGTCCGAAGCGGAATCCGGACGCACGGCTCGCGTGTGCGCGCCCGCGTGCGCACGGTCGTCGCGTGCTCCGTGGCCGCCCTCACCGGAGTGATCGGCACGGTGTCCCACCAGGCCGTGGCCGGGGCGGCCGCCGCCGGTTGCCGGGTCGACTACACCGTCACGTCGCAGTGGTCCGGCGGGTTCACCACCGCCGTCACCGTGACGAACCTCGGCGACCCCGTCTCCGGCTGGAAGCTGGCGTGGTCCTTCACCTCGGGTCAGACGGTCACCCAGGCGTGGAACGCCACCGTCACGCAGAGCGGGGCCCAGGTCACCGCGGCCGACGCCGGATACAACGCGACCCTCGCCACCGGCGGCTCCACCGCGTTCGGCTTCAACGGCTCCTGGAACAACTCCGCCAACCCCCCGCCCTCATCGTTCACGCTCAACGGCACCCCCTGCACGGGCTCTGCGACCTCCACACCGAGCCCCGCCACCAGCCCATCCGCCAGCCCTTCCGCCAGCCCTTCCGCCAGCCCTTCCGCGAGCCGGACACCGAGCCCCACCCCAACTCCGACCCCGCGCGGCGGCGACGGCAGCCCGGCCGACCCCCGCATCACCTACGTCGGGCGGTGGGACACCGGATCGAGCACCGGGTACGTGCCGAACTGGACGGGCGCCTACTTCGTCACCGCGTTCACCGGGACCACGGTGAAGATCAAACAGCGGGACGCCGTCAACATGTACGTCAGCATCGACGGGGGCGCCGACGTGTTCTACGCCGGCGTCAGGGGCACCGTGAACCTGACCCCGACCCCGCTGCCCGCCGGCACGCACACGCTGCGCGTGTCCTACCGCTCAGGGGACACGATCTTTCAGGGGCTGGTGCTCGACCCGGGGGCGACCACCGCGGACCCGCACGCGTCCACCAAGCTCATCGAGTTCGTCGGCGACTCCATCACCGCCGGATACCTCGATTCGAAGCTCGCGCTGTCCGCGTACGGCTGGGTCCTGGGCGAGAGGCTCCACGTCCGGCATACCCAGATCGCCCGCGCCGGCTACTGCCTGGTCGCGCAGGAGGGATGTGTCGGGCAGAGCACGCAGTATTTCAAGCTCGGGAGCACGGGCACCACGGACTGGGACTTCTCCCGCTACACCGCCGACGCCGTCGTGATCAACCTCGGCACCAACGACATCGGCCATCACGTCACCGGCTCCGCCTTCCAAGCGGCCTACACCTCCTTCCTGAGTGCCATCCGAGCGAAGTACCCGAAAGCGGCCCTGTTCGCGATGGAGACGTTCAAGCAGCGCTACGTCGCCGAGACCAAGGCGGCGGTGGCGGCTCGCAACGCGTCCGGCGACGCCAACGTCTACTACATCGACACCGAGGGCTGGCTGACCCCGGGCGTCGATTACGCCGACGGCGACGGGCACCCCAGCGACGCCGGACACATCAAGATCGCCAACCGTCTCGCCCCCGTCATCGCACCCAAGATCGGTGTTTCCGTCCCCTAGCGGAGGCCGTCCGTGCCCTACCCCACGAGAGGGGCGCTTCGCTCCTCGCTCGCCGCCACACTGGCCGCGGCCCTCGCCGCGATCTCGATCACACTGCCTCACCGTGCACATGCCGCCACCGGCGACGGCTCGCCGACCGATCCCAACATCTCCTTCACCGGACGGTGGGACACCACCGACCCCACCGCGTACACGCCCCACTGGGCCGGCGCCTACGTCACCACCGGCTTCACCGGCACCACCGTCAAGCTCAAGCAGCGCAACACCATCGACCTGTACGCCAGCATCGACGGAGGGCCGTACACCTACTACACGAACGTCAGCGGCACGGTGAACCTGACCCCGACCCCGCTGAGGGCCGGCACCCACACCCTGCGCGTGTCCTACCGAGTCGTGGCAGGGTCCTATCACGGCGACGCCGTCTTCCGGGGGCTCGTCCTCGATCCCGGCGCCGGTACGGTCGCCCCGCCGGTTCCGCGCAAACTCATCGAGTTCGTCGGCGACTCGATCACCGTGGGTACGACGACTTCGAAGAACGCGCTCACCGCGTACGGCTGGCTCATCGGAGAGCGGTTGAGCGCGCGGCACACCCAGATCGCCCAGGGAGGCGCCTGTCTGGTCGCCACCGCCGACGGCTGTGTCGGTTTGGAGAAGCAGTTCGTCAAGCTCGACCCCAACACGCCCACCCCCGACTGGGACTTCTCCCGTTACACCGCCGACGCCGTGGTGATCAACCTGGGCACCAACGACTCCGGCCATGGGGTTCACACACCGGAATTCCAGACCTCCTACACCAACCTTCTCCGGCAGGTGCGGGCGAAATACCCCAAGGCAGCCATCTTCGCGCTCGAGACCTTCAGCAAGCGGTTCGCCGCCCAGACCCAGGCCGCGGTCAAGACCCTCAACGACGGCGGCGACGCCAACGTGTACTACGTCAACACCGAGGGATGGCTGACCAGCGCGGACCTCAGCGACTCCGTGCATCCCAACGACGCCGGTCATCAAGCGATCGCCGACCGCCTGACCCCGATCATCTCCGCCAAGCTCGGCGGGTCCCCCTCGCCGTCACCCAGCCCGTCACCGAGTCCGTCGCCGAGTCCGTCGCCGAGTCCGTCGTCCAGTCCGTCGTCCAGTCCGTCGTCCAGTCCGTCGCCGAGTCCGAGTCCCACCCCCACGCCGACACCGACTACGGCGGGAAGTTGCACGGTGGCCTACAGCGTCACCAACCAGTGGCAGGGCGGCTTCCAGGGCGATGTGACGATCGGAAACACCGGCAGCGCGGCGATCGGCGGCTGGAGGCTGACCTGGTCCTTCCCCAACGGGCAGCAGATCAGCCAGGCGTGGAACGGCGCCTACAGCCAAAGCGGCAGCACCGTCACCGTGACCGACGCCGGCTGGAACGCCGCCATCCCGGCCGGCGGCACGGCGGCGTTCGGCTTCATCGCCAGCCAGTCCGGCACGAACGGCGAGCCGACCGCCTTCGCCCTCAACGGCATGCCCTGCGCCGTCCGCTGACCGCGACCGGCCCACGGCGGCGGCGCCCGGCCAGGGAGCCGGGGCAGCGGGCGGTCAGGCCGCGCCGTCAGGCCCGTGCCGCGAGGACGGCCTCCGCGAGCGCCCGCGCGGCCAGGGCGGGACGGGCGCCGGGCCGGGTGACGGCGTGGGCGAGCACGCCGTCGATGAGCACGAGGAGCTGGTCGGCGCCCGCGTCGGGAGCGGGGTGCCCGTGGCGGGTCAGCTCCGCCGCCATCAGCCGGTGCAGTCCCTCCTTGAAGGCCCGCACCTCCGCGTGCGCCGGATGTCCGGGGTCGGTGAGCGTGAGCTCGGCCGCGGTGTAACGGCACCCCCGGAACGAGGGCTGCGAGGTGATGGCGTCGAGCTCGTCGAACACGGCCAGCACCCGCTCGCGCGGGTCGTCCCCGGCCTCGTCCATGACACGGCGGTAGCGGTCCAGCCCGCCGTCGCTGCGCAGCACCTCGGCCACGAGGCCGTCCTTGCCGCCGAAGTGCTGGTAGAGCGAGCGTCTCGCGACATCGGCCTGTTTGAGGATCGCGTCGACGCCCACCTGAACGCCCTGGCTGTAGGTGAGCTCCCTGGCGGCGTCGAGCAGCCGCTCGCGGGGGCCGGGTCTCGTCGTCACATGACGATTCTGGCACGCGCTTGACAGTAGATCAATCGGTCTATCTAATTAGGCGACATATACCGATCGTTCTATCTATCTTGGAGTGCCGATGGCCCGCGCGTGGACCCTCCCCACCGTGCTGACCGGCGTCTTCGTCGCCATCCTCGACTTCTTCATCGTCAACGTGGCGATCCCCACCACGCAGCGGGACCTGCACGCCGGGCCGGCCGCGATCGAATGGGTGGTCGCCGGATACGCCCTGGCGTACGGCTCGGGGCTGGTCCTGGGCGGACGCCTCGGCGACGTGTTCGGCCGGCGCCGGATGTTCGCCCTCGGCCTCGCCCTGTTCACGCTCGCGTCGGTCGCCTGCGGGCTGGCCCCCGACGCGGGTTCGCTGGTGGCCGCCCGCGTCGTCCAGGGGGCCGCGGCCGCCGTCCTCGCCCCACAGGTGCTCGCCATCATCCGCACCGCCTACAGCGGCGCCGCCCAGGCCAGAGCCGTCAACGCGTACGCGCTGACCATGGGGCTTGCGGCGGTGTTCGGCCAGCTGGCGGGGGGCCTGCTCATCCAGGCCGACCTGTTCGGGCTCGGCTGGCGGGCCTGCTTCCTGATCAACCTGCCGATCGGCGCCGCCGCTCTCGCGGCGACCTGGCGGGTGATCCCGGAGAGCCGGGCGGCCGGTGCCGTACGGCTCGACCTCGGCGGGGCCGCCCTGGTCACGCTCGCGCTGGCGGCCACGCTGCTGCCGCTGATCGAGGGCCGTGAGCAGGGATGGCCGGTGTGGACCTGGCTGTCGTTCGCCCTGGCCGTCGCACTGCTGCTGGCCTACGCGCGGCGGCGGCACGACTCACCGCTCATCGACCTCGCCCTGTTCCGCGAGCGCGCCGTCACGGCGGGGCTGCTCACCAACCTCGCGTTCTCGATGGGCATGGCGGCGTACTTCTTGATCTTCGCGATGTACTCCCAGGAGGGCCGGGGCCTGGACGCCCTGCACGCCGGTCTGGTCTTCACACCGATCGGCGCGGGCTACCTCGCGGCGTCGCTGCTGGCGCCGCGCCTGGCGGCGCGCTTCGGCCGCCAGATCATCGCGATCGGCGGCCTGACCAGGGCGGTCAGCCTGGCCGTCCTGCTGGTCGCGGTCGCGGGGAACGCGCCGATCGGCTGGCTGGTGCCCATGCTGGCCGTCGACGGGGCCGGCATGGGGCTCGTGCTGTCGCCCATCATGGGCACCGTCCTGTCGAGGGTCGCCCCGCACCACGCCGGCGGCGCCGCGGGCGCCCTCACCACCGCCCAGCAGGTCGGCGGCGCGCTGGGCGTCGGCATCATCGGCATCGTCTTCTACAACGCCCTGTCCGGCGGCGTCGCCGTGGCGTTCCAGCACGGGCTCGTCTACCTCATCGTCATCACCCTGGCCATCGCCGCTCTCGTCCAGTGGCTCCCGCGTGCCAGGGCCACGGCCTGACCACCGCACGTCCTGGGCCGCCGGACCCATTGGCGGCGTGTCAGGGGAAATCTCAGGGTGATCCCGGACGACACGGTGATCGATCTGGCTAGAGTTACGAAGCGTCGATCGCGAAGCGGGCGACTACGACGGCTCCGGCTTCCGGGTCGGTCAATAACCCGATCCCGCTCGACGGGCGGGGCAAGTGCGTAAGCCTTCGACGAGGTCCGGCAGTATCTGAGCAGCACAACGAGCTTTCAGGAGTAAGGGTGGCCGGTTCGGAACGGAAATTCAGCCACTTCGCCAACACGCGGCACAGAAACTGGACGATCATCGGAGTCGCCGATTCGCCGGATGACGCGAATGTGCGGTCGGTCGAGATCTTCCAGGGCCCGGACGGCAACGAACCGCGGCTGGTGCTTGCCCCCGAGGAAGTGCCCCAATTCGTCGCGGGCCTCATCGCCACGGTCATGCCCGGCGACCTGACAGCGGAAGCAGACTGAGTGACGTCATCGGGGCCCCCGCTGATGGACGACCGCCTGCCGGTCACGGGGCACGTAGTGCACCTCCGCCGCGGAGTCGGCGCAGCCGGAGGGCCGGCCCGCCCCATGGAGCGAGTGGAGAACTAGTCTGCGGTCAGCGGAGGCGCCTTCCTGGCGGAGCCGCGATAGGTCTCGGGATCGTACCGGCGCTCGCTGTCGTCCAGCTTGGCGTTCGCGGCCTCGGCGAGGTCGACGCCCAGCGCGTCGGCCAGCCTGACCAGATACAACGTCACGTCCCCGAGCTCGGCCCGGACCCTGCGCAGGGTGTCCTCGTCGAGGTCGCGCGACTCCTCGGCCGTCAGCCACTGGAACTCGGCGACCAGTTCCCCCGCCTCTCCGGCGAGGGCCATCGCCAGGTTCTTGGGCGTGTGGAACTTCTCCCAGTCCCGCACGCGTACGAACTCGCGCAGCCGGGCGGCCAGGTGCTCCAGTTCACCGCTCACGGCACCCGACCCTACTCGTGCGGCCGTACCGCGCCGTGGGTGAGGCCGTCGGCCACCAGCCTGGCCAGGTCGTCGCCGAGCACCGCCGCCTCGCGCAGGGCCGACCGGAAACCGGCCAGACGCCGGAACGCCGCGCCGTACCTGCGTTGCTCCTCCATCGGCAGCAGCGGCAGCTCCGCACGCCGTACGTCCACCCGATAGCGCGAGGACATCGAGGTGTAGTGGCGGACGTTGACGGACGCGCAGAGGAAACCGGCGAGGAAGTCGGGGTCGAGCACCTCGGGATCCGGCCGCAGCAGGGACAGGTAGGGACCGAGCAGGGCGTCGCCCTTCGTCAGCACCCGCGCGACCGGGGCGGTCACGACCTGCGGCACCACGACGTCGCCGGGCCGCGTGACGATCAGCCTCGCCCCGGCGTGCTCGGAGGATCCCGTCGCGGGCCGGTCTTCGAGCACGTCCTCGACGGTGAGCACGGGCGTCCCCAGAGGAGGCTCCTCCCCCGGCCGGGCCGGCGTCTGCTGCTCCACGACGAGTATGCCGCGCCGCACCAGCTCGGGCAGCGGGACGAGGGCGAGCTCGTCCGGTGGTGCCGCCGCCACGGACGGCAGCAGCCCGGCGACGGTCCCGATGAGCTCGGCGAGCCGCGAACGTGCTCCGGCGATCCGCTCCGGTGACAGGTCGTCGGCGGCCGTGGACAGGTAGCGGGCGGGGGTGAGGTCCACGTCCTCGTCGAGCAGATCGACGAGCGGGACCGACCTGCTGACGCCCGGCTCGTCCAGCTCGCACCCCGCGCCGAACTCCCGCCATGCCGCGACGGCCACCCCGGCGTAGTCGTCCGGCCTGCCGGAGGTGTCGACCATCAGCACATGGCTCGGCGTGCCGCCCTCGGACGGCTGGCGCAGGATCCACAGCGTCAGGCCGACCGCCACGTTGGGCACGGCGCCCTGCGGGAGCGTGATGACCGCGCGCAACGCGCCGCGCCGCAGCAGCTGGGACCTGATCCGGCGGCCCGACCTGCGGGTGGCGACGGCCGGGGGCATGAGGAGCACGGCCACGCCTCCCGGCGCCAGGTGGGCGAGCGCGTGCTGCACCCAGGCCAGCTCGGGCTCCACGCGCGGCGGCAGGCCGTACTCCCACCGGGGGTCGGCCGTCAGCTCCTCGTAGCCCCAGTTGCGGTCGTTGAACGGCGGGTTGCACACCACCGCGTCCGCCAGCTCGCCGGGGAAGGCGTCCGCGCGCAGGGAGTCTCCCGGCCTGATCCGCGCGTTGTCGCAGCGCAGCGCGAGCCGTACGGCGGTGAGCCGGGCGGCCACCGGATCGACGTCCTGGCCGAGCAGACGGGCCCCGGGCGAGCGCTCGAGCGCCCGGCCGAGGATGCGGCCCGAGCCGCAGGCCGGGTCGAGCACGGAGCCGAACCCGTCGCCCACGAGGTCGAGCGTGAGCGTGACGATCTCGGCGGGAGTGGAGTAGACGCGCCGGGTGTGCACCTCGAAGTACCGCTCACGCAGGAACTCGAAGGTGTCGCGGACGCCGCGTTCCACGGCCAGCCGGGCGATGGAGCGGACCAGCGGCACCCTGGTCACCGGCACGGACTCGGGGAACGCCTGCGCGCTCACGGTCTTCGCGCACGTCGCGCGCACCCGGGCCGGAAGTCCCCGCGCCACCTCCTCGTCGGTCCCGGCCGAGAGCCCGCGCCAGTCGTCCGCCTCGTGCTGCACGTACACCAGGAACGCCCCGAGGTCGGCGATCAGGTCGGCGAGGTCGTCGTCGTCGACGGTGGTCCGCAGGTCCTGCCAGAGCCACTCGTCCGGAGGGAGGTCCCTGCCCTCGGCATGGCCGCGCAGCCACTCCCGGATCTCCGCGAGTGAGAACGCCGGACTGGTGGACGTGCCTCCCACGGGCTCGGGAAAGTCGTCGTGCCTGCGCCGCCAGTTGCTGACCGCCGCACGTCCCACGCCGGCCAAGCGGGCGATGTCCGCCGCGGTGACGTGTACGTCTCGCCGCACGACGCTCCGCCTTCCGCCAGTTCTTCGATCAGACCGGACCATATCCGATGGCCCGGACATGGGCAACGTCCCACCAAGGACTGGTTGATCGCGTCAACACATGCTCTAATTGACGCCAGAAGTCGGCATGGAAGGGAGCAAGGATCGTGAGCACCCCCGTCACTCGCCTCAGGTCACTTCGCCGCGGCCGCGCGATCCATCTCCTGGACATCGAGAACCTGACCGGATCCCCCCTTCCGACCACCCCCGACGTACGGCAGGTGATGAGCGCCTACCAGCGCACGGTGCCGGTCGGGCCGCTGGACCAGTTCATCGTGGCGGTCAACCACAACGCGCTCGTCTCCGTGGGGATCGCGCTGCGCGGGGTGCAGTTGCTTGCTCGTTCGGGACCGAACGGCGCCGACCGCGCCCTCGACGAGGCGGCCCGCACGACCCGGGTGGACCTGCGGTTCGAGCGGGCGGTGATCGGGTCGGGCGACGGCTACTTCGCCGACCTGGCCCTCTGGCTGGCGGGCTGCGGCCTGCACGTCACCGTCGTCTCCCAGCGCACCTGCCTGAGCTGGCGGCTCTACACCGCGGTCCCCGACACCGTCACCTTCGAACTGCCCGTCCCCCAGGCCGCTTGAGGCCTACCCTCGCCGGAGCGGCGTGGGCACTATGAGGGCATGATCGACTATTTGGTGATCGGGGCAGGGTCGGCCGGATGCGTCCTGGCCAACCGGCTGTCGGAGGATCCGGACGTCCGCGTCCTGCTCGTCGAGGCGGGCGGCGCCGACCGCCACCCGCTCTACCACGTGCCCAAGGGATTCGGAAAGCTCTTCGACGATCCGCGGAAGGTCTGGCACTACCGGACGCAGCCGTTCGGTCCCGACGGGCAGGCCGAGATATGGCCGCGCGGCCGGGTTCTCGGCGGGTCGAGCTCCATCAACGGCATGGTGTACAACCGCGGCCACCGCGCCGACTACGACGAACTCGTACGGCTCGGCAACCCCGGCTGGGGCTGGGACACGATGCTGCCGGTCTTCCGGGCGATGGAGGACAACGCCCTGGGCGCCACGGCGACCCGCGGGGCGGGCGGGCCGCTGCACGTGTCCCCTCCGCGCGACCCCGATCCCCTCTGCGACGAGATGATCGCATCCGGCGCCGCGCTCGGCCTGACCGCGATGCCGGACGTCAACGAGTCCGACGACGAACGCGTCGGCCACGCGATGGCGACCATCAAGGACGGGCGGCGGTTCAGCGCGGCCCGGGCCTTCCTGCACCCCGTACGCCATCGGGACAATCTCACCGTCGTGACCGGGACGACGGTGACCGGGCTGCTGTTCGACGGCGACAAGGTCGTCGGGGTCACCGCCCGGGACGCCGGCGGCGCCACCGTCGAATACCGCGCGGCCCGGGAGGTCGTCCTGTCCCTGGGCAGCCTGGGCACGCCGGCGCTGCTGCAGTCGTCCGGAATCGGCCCCGCGGAGGTGCTGCGGGCGGCCGGTGTGGAGGTCCGGCTGGACCGGCCGATGGTCGGCGCCCGCATGCGCGAGCACCGGTGCCTGGCGCTGAAGTTCCGGCTGAAGGAGGACCTCGGCTACAACCGCATGCTGTCCACGCCGCTGCGGCAGGGTGTCACCGCGCTGCGCTACCTGATGAACCGCGGAGGCCCGCTCGCCGCGCCGGCCTACGACGTGATCGCCTTCCTCAAGACCCGGCCCGAACTGGACCGGCCGGACGCCCAACTGCTGATGGGGCCGTGGTCGGTGGCGACGTACCGTGCGGGCGAGACGGTCACGGTCGAGCGGCAACCCGGGGTCTCGGTCGTCGCCGAGATCCTCCGCCCGACCGCGGAGGGCAGCGTGGCCATCACCTCCGCCGACCCCGGCGCGCCGCTCCGTATCGAGCCCAACTACTTCGGCTCCGAACACGACCGGCGCGTCGGCGTCGACCTGTTCCGCCGGATGCGCGAGTACTTCGCGCAGGAGCCGATCGCGGGACGGCTGGCGTCCGAGACGTTTCCCGGTCCCCGGGTCGGCTCGGACGAGGAGATCATCGACGCGGCGCTGGGCGGCGGCTACTGCGGCTACCATGCGATGGGCACCTGCGCCATGGGCCCGGGCGACGACGACGTGGTCGACGCGCGGCTGCGCGTGCGGGGCCTCGACAACCTGCGGATCGTCGACTGCTCCGTGCTGCCCACCATGGTCTCCGGCAACCTGAACGGCCCCGTCATGGCGATGGCCTGGCACGCCGCGGACCTCATCCGCGGCGCGGCCTGACCGCTCAGACCTCCGCGACGGCCAGGGAGCGGCCCGGCAGCTCGAGCACGTCGCCGGCCAGGCGGGCGGACTCGTCGGAGGCGAGCAGGAGCCGCGACGCGGCCAGCCGTACGGGCACCGGGCCTTCGGCGAAGTTGGCGGCGATCCGCAGCGCACCGCGTTCGATCACCACGACGCGCCGGTCCTCGTCCACCTCGACCCGCACCCGGTCCAGGCGGGGATCGGTGAGATCGGGATGAGACCTGCGGAGCGCGATGAGGTCGCGATACCAGCCCAGCAGCGAGGCGTGCTCGTCCTTGGCCGTCTCCTCCCAGTCGAGCTTGGAGCGCAGGAAGGTCGTCTCCTCGCCCGGTTCGGGGGCCTTCCAGTCGTAGCCGAAGCCCTCGAACTCCTTCCTGCGCCGTTCGCCCTCGCCCTCCGCGAGGTGCGGCTCGAAGTGGTCGGTGAAGAAGTAGAACGGGGTGGTCGCCCCCCACTCCTCGCCCATGAACAACATCGGGGTGAACGGCGAGGTCAGCAGCAACCCCGCGGCGAGGCGGAGCTGCTCCGGCCGCATGCGGTCGCCTTCGGGCCGGTTGCCGATCTGGTCGTGGTTCTGGGCGCAGCAGACGAACCGGTGGCCGGGAATCCCGGTCGCCGGTCGGCCATGCGAGCGCCCCCGGAACGACGAGTAGGTGCCGTCGTGGAAATAGCCCGATGTCAGCACCTTGGCCAGGGACGACAGGGTGGCGAAGTCGCCGTAGTAGGCGTTGGTCTCCCCCGTGACGTTCGCGTGGATGGCGTGATGGACGTCGTCGTTCCAGCTCGCGTGCATGCCGAGTCCGCCGGCCTCGCGCGGGGTGACCATGCGGGGGTCGTTGAGGTCCGACTCGGCGATGAGCGTCAGCGGGCGGCCCACGGCGGCGGACAGCGCGTCGACCTCGGCCGACAGCTCCTCCAGGAGGTGGACGGCGCGCTTGTCGTGCAGGGCGTGCACGGCGTCGAGGCGCAGCCCGTCGACGTGGTAGTCGCGCAGCCACTGCAGGGCGTTCTCGATGAAGTAGCGCCGCACCCCGTCCGAGCCGGGCCCGTCCAGGTTGACCGCGTCGCCCCAGTAGGACCCCTTGGCGTCGTGGAAGTAGGGCCCGAACTTGGCCAGGTAGTTGCCCGAAGGACCGAGGTGGTTGTAGACGACGTCGAGGATGACGCCGAGACCGGCCCGGTGGCAGGCGTCCACCAGGCTCTTGAGCCCGTCGGGGCCGCCGTACTCCTCGAAGACCGCGTAGAGGTCCACGCCGTCGTAGCCCCAGTTGCGCCTTCCCGGCACGGGCGGCACCGGCATGATCTCGACGAAGTCGACCCCGAGGCCGACCAGGTGGCCGAGCCGGTCGGCCACTCCCCGGAAGGTGCCTTCGGGCGAGAACGTGCCGACGTGCAGCTCGTAGATCACCCCGCCGCGCAGGTCGCGGCCGTGCCAGTCCTGGTCCGTCCAGGCGAACCTGTCGTGGTGGTAGACGCGGCTCGGGCCGTTCACCCCGTACGGCTGCCGCCGCGTCCGGGGGTCGGGGAACGGCCCGTCGCCGTCCACGAAGAAGGCGTAGTCGAGGTCGTGCTCGTCGCCGGGGGCGGTCCACCGGCCGCCCTCGCCCCGCGACATCTCATGCCGGGCGCCCCCGTGCTCGACCTCGACCCGCGCCGCCTCGGGCGCCCACACCTCGAACATGCGCATATCCCCCTATCGGACGAAGCCGTCAGCCTTCGAGAATCGCGACCGGATACGCGGACAGCAGGTCGGCCATCCGCACCTCACCCGCGTGCTCGGCGCCGGTGAGCAGGTCGCGCCAGCGCCCCCGCGGCAGCGTGATCGTGTCGCTCCCCCAGCCGCCCCTGCGCTCCAGCCCGACGGGCAACCGGGTCGCGACCACGACGGCGGCCGTCCCCTGCCCGGGGACCCCCCTCGTGAACGCGACCGCGTGCTCTCCCGCCTCGATCGGCGCGTACGGCGCCTCGGGGTCGAGCCGCTGCCGCAGGCCGAGCGCGGCGGCGGTGACGCGGATCTTCTGGCCGTCCCAGCTGTCGTCGGGCTCGGCCAGCAGCCGGCGGCGCCGCTCGAAGTCCACCGGCCGGCGGTTGTCCGGGTCGACCAGCGAGAAGTCGGTGATCTCGTTGCCCTGGTAGACGTCCGGGATGCCCGGCATGAGGAGCTGGACGGCCTTCTGCCCCAGCGAGTTGACCCGGGCATACCGATCCACGACCTCGGTGAACGAGGCGACCGAGTAGCCGCAGGCGTCGAGAGCCCGCCGGGCGAAGTCCCTGATCCCCTCCTCGTACGCCGGGTCGGGGTTCAGCCAGGAGATCGACGTCTTGGCCTCGCGCGCCGCCTTGAGCAGATAGTCGGTGAAGCGGTCGAGGGGGATCGGCCAGGCCGCCATCAGCGACTGCCAGGCGAGATAGTCGAGCTTGGGGTCGAACGACACGGCCGCGGTCCAGGAGTCGACGGCCATCGCCCACTCCTCGGGCAGCTCCGACAGCACGGCGAGGCGGGCGCGCACGTCCTCCGACCGCTTCGTGTCGTGGGTGGACAGGGTGGTCATCGTCCGCGGCGGCAGCCCGGCGCAGAACTCGTGGAACTCGGCGGGCGACACCCCGAACCTGTCGGGCTCACCGCCCACCTCGTTGAGGCAGGCCAGCGGATACCACCGGTAGAGCGCGGTGTCCTCGACCCCCTTGGCCATCACCGGCCCGCAGGTCTGCTGGAAGCGGGTGACCGCCTCGGGCGGGCCGTACAGGACGAGGTTGGCGGCCTTGGCCACCGCGTCGGGGTCGGTCCTGGTGGCCGCCCGCCCGGCCGCCTCCTGGACGATCGCCTCGGAGTCGGCGGGCGGCTGCTCGCCCGGGTTCACGTACGCCCGGTAGACGGGCATCGCGGCCAGCAGCTCCACGACGGCCTCGCGCAGCTCCGGGTCGCCGAGATCGTCGGTCAGCCGGTCGACCTCTCCCCCGAAGAACAGGTCGATGACGTACTTCTTGGAGTCGTGCCGCACGGTCTCGTAGTCGTCGCGTACGCCGGTGTGGCGTCCGAACGTCTCGATCAGCGCGTCGCGGCCGGCCGGGTCGACGAACAACCGGGTGATCATGTTGAGCGCGTCGTATCCGGTGGTGCCGTCGCACGGCCAGTCGGTCGGCAGTCGCTCGCCGTCGATGAGGATCTTCTCCACCCACAGGGGACCGGGCACGTGCGGGCGCAGCCGCCGGAGGTAGCCGCGGGGGTCGGCCAGGCCGTCCGGGTGGTCGACGCGCAGCCCGTGGAGCACCCCCTCCTCGATGAGGCGGAAGGTGACGGCGTGGGTGGCCTCGAAGATCTCGGGGTCCTCCACGCGCAGGCCCATCAGCGACGACACGTCGAAGAACCGCCGGTAGCCGGGGCTCTCCCGCCAGTGGGCCAGCCGGTAGTGCTGGGCCTCCAGCAGCTCCGGCAGCGGCAGGTGCTCGGTGCCGGGCCTGATCGGGAACACGTGGCCGTGGTAGCGCAGCACCTGACCGTCCACGCCGTCGTCCACACGGAGCGCCTCGTCGGCGTCGTCGCCGAGCAGCGGCAGGGTGACCGGCCACTGGAAGTCGAACCACCGGGAGGCCGGCGACCCCGGGCCGTCCCGCAGCGCCGCCCACAGCTGGGCGTTGTCCGACTCCGGCACCGGCACGGTCATGTGGTTGGGCACGATGTCGGAGACCAGCGGCATGCCCTTGGCCGCCAGCGCCCGAAGGCCCTCCTCACCGCCGAACTCCTCGCGTACGCGGCCGTGGTCGGTCACGTCGTACCCGTGCTGGGACTCCCTGCAGGCCTGGAGGATCGGCGACAGGTAGAGGTGGCCCACCCCCAGGTCACGGAGGTATCCGACGAGGCTCGCGGCCTGGGCGAATCCGAAGTCGGGCGTCAGCTGCACCCGATAGGTAGAAGTCACCGAACCGCCTTTCGCAGCGCGTTTCCGGAGGTCGTGTTCATAGTGCACGTCGCGGGCGCGCCCCTGCCAGCACCGCGACGGGCAGGAGGGGCGCAGAACGCGGCTCCCCTCCTGCCCGGTGTGACGCGGACTAACGCCGAAGCGCACTCTATTCGCGCATCGGTGCTGGTCAGGACCCCAGCACGGGCCGGACTCTGCGCAGCACCCGCACCGACCGGCCGCTCACGGGCACGGCCTCGCCGGCCCGGCACACGCGCGACTCGCTCAGCACCGGCATCGCCGTGTCCAGCTCGGTCGCCCACAGCTCGCCGTAGTCGTCGGGGATCGTGAACTTGATGACCTCGTGGTGGGCGTTGAACAGCAGCAGGAACGAGTCGTCACTGATCCGCCGGCCGCGGCGGTCGGGCTCGGTGATGGCGTCGCCGTTCAGGAACACCGCCAGCGCCTTGGCGTAGCCGTTCGTCCAGTCGGCGTCGGCCATCTCCGTGCCGGACGGCGTGAGCCAGGCGATGTCGCTCAGCTCGTCGTGCGACCCGCGTACGGGCCGGCCGTAGAAGAAACGGCGGCGGCGGAAGACCGGGTGGTCGCGGCGCAGCCGGGCCAGGCGCCGGGTGAAGTCGAGAAGCTGGCGCTTCTCCCTGGTTCCCGCGTCATCCCGCGCACCGGCCTCAAGGATCGTGCCCCAGTCGACCCAGCTGATCTCGTTGTCCTGGCAGTAGGAGTTGTTGTTGCCCTGCTGGGTGCGGCCGATCTCGTCGCCGTGCGACAGCATCGGCACGCCCTGCGACAGGAACAGCGTGGCCAGGAAGTTGCGCTTCTGCCGTTCGCGGAGCTGGGCGACCGGACCGGTCGCCGGGCCCTCCACCCCGCAGTTCCAGGAGCGGTTGTCGTCCGCGCCGTCGCGGTTGTCCTCGCCGTTGGCCTCGTTGTGCTTGTCGTTGTACGACACGAGGTCCTGCAGCGTGAAGCCGTCGTGGCAGGTGACGAAGTTGATCGACGCGGCCGGGCGGCGGCTGTCGTCCTGGTAGAGGTCGCTCGACCCGGTGAGACGGCTGGCGAACTCCGGCAGCGCGGCGGGCTCGCCCCGCCACAGGTCGCGGATGGTGTCGCGGTAGCGGCCGTTCCACTCGGTCCAGCGGGCCGGGAAGTTGCCGACCTGGTAGCCGCCGGGGCCGACGTCCCACGGCTCGGCGATGAGCTTGACCTGCGACAACACCGGGTCCTGCTGGACGAGGTCGAAGAACGCGCTCAGCCGGTCGACCTCGTGCAGCTCGCGGGCGAGGGAGGCCGCGAGGTCGAAGCGGAAGCCGTCCACGTGCATGTCGCGCACCCAGTAGCGCAGCGAGTCCATGATCAGCTGGAGTGCGTGCGGGCTGCGCATCAGCAGGCTGTTGCCGGTGCCGGTGGTGTCCATGTAGTAGCGCCGGTCGTCCTCGACCAGCCGGTAGTAGTTGGCGTTGTCGATGCCGCGCATGGACAGGGTCGGGCCCAGGTGGTTGCCCTCCGCCGTGTGGTTGTAGACGACGTCGAGGATCACCTCGATGCCCGCCTCGTGCAGGGCCTTCACCATCGCCTTGAACTCCAGCACCTGCCCGCCGCGCTGCCCCGAGCTGGAGTACGCGTTGTGCGGCGCGAAGAAGCCGATCGTGTTGTAGCCCCAGTAGTTGGACAGCCCCCGCTTCTCCAGCATGTGGTCGGTCACGAACTGGTGGACCGGCATGAGCTCGATCGCGGTGACGCCGAGCGAGGTGAGGTGGTCGATGATCTCGGGGTGGCCCAGGGCGGCGTACGTGCCCCGGATCCGCTCGGGGATCTTCGGATGGCTCGTCGTGAGGCCGCGCACGTGCGCCTCGTAGATCACCGTGTCGTGGTAGGGCGTGGCCGGCGGCCGGTCGTGCCCCCAGCCGAAGAACGGGTTGACGACGATCGACCTCGGCACGTACGGCGCCGAGTCGCTGTCGTCCCGGCTGTCCGGCTCGCCGAAGCGGTAGCCGTACACGGCCTGATCCCAGTTGACCGAGCCCTCCACCGCCTTGGCGTACGGGTCGAGCAGCAGCTTGTTGGGGTTGCAGCGCAGCCCGTCGGCGGGCGAGTAGGGCCCGTGGACGCGATAGCCGTACCGCTGGCCCGGCCCCACCCCGGGCAGGTAGCAGTGCCAGACGAAGCCGTCCACCTCGCTCAGCGAGACGCGCTCCTCGTTGCCGTCGTCGTCGAACAGGCACAGCTCTACGCGCTCGGCCACCTCGGAGAAGAGCGCGAAGTTGGTGCCCGCTCCGTCGTACGTCGCCCCGAGCGGATAGGAATCCCCCGGCCAGATCTCCCTCACTGGACCTCCTCGCCCTCCGGCTCGGCGGTCATGCCGGGAAGGTCCCGGAGCCCACCGGCTCTATGATCGCACTCGCCCACGGTCCGTACCCTTCCCGGAACCCCGCGTGCGAGATCGTGGTGCTGACTGTCGTTCACAAGACATCGTGCCTGCCCAGAAAAGGCTTCGACAGTCTCGCCACGTTAACTGCGTGTATGGCAACGGGGTGAACCGGCCATCAGCGAGCAAAGCGCCGGTGACCTGGACCGACTCGCCGAGAACGGACGCGGGGCGCCCGCCCCGTCCGTCACGCAGCGCAGCCGCCCTGCTGTGACTCAACGGGGATCGGGCGCCCCGGCGAGACCGCGTACGGCGCCGATCACCCCGGCGACGCGGTCCCCGGTCGCGGTCGGCCCGTGGGCCGAGGCGATCGCGATGATCTCCATGGCGGCGAGCCGGTCGACATGGCGCCCGAAGATCCGCGGGTCGAGCCAGCGGTGCCAGGGGCTGAGCCCCGCGCCGAAGGCGCGCACCGCCTTCAGATAGTCCTCCAGCGGGAGGTCACCCGCGTCCGCGGTCGCGACCGGCACCTCGGCCCCGAAGCAGTCGGCCGCCCAGTAGACCCCGCTGCGGTCGTCGTACAGCCCGCGGGTCGCCGGGGCGTCGTAGAGCGGGGGCCGCACCGCGGTCAGCCGCCGGTCGCCCGCGTCGAACGACTCGTCGTCGGCGATCCGGCGCGTACGGCCCGGCGGCGGCGCGAAGCCGCGTCCCGGACGCGCGGGCGAGCCGGTGACCAGCGTCGCGGCCGGGCACATCTCCAGGGCCACCTCCAGGTTGCCCGCGTGGTCGGGGTCGTCGTGGCTCAGGAAGATCCATCGCACGTCGCGCGGTTCCACGACCGCGAAGACGTCCTCGGTCCAGCGCTCGCGGTGCTCGGCCGCGCCGGTGTCCACGATCACCGGCTCGCGTCCGGTGATGACCATCGAGTCGATGTGCGCGTACCCCGCCGCTACGGGTTCGATCACCGGGACGAGCACCACGTCGGGCGCGATCCGCCAGGGGCCTGTCGGCTGTGTGTCCATGCTCCACAGGCTCGGCTGACGGTCTTGTTCCGAACTTGGCGCGGGCTTGCCGGGGTTCAGCGTCCCTCGTGGCGCTCCCGGGCGGCGACGACCTCGGGCATGCGCTCCTCCGTCCAGGCGAGGAGGGGAAGCAGGCGCTCGGCGGCCTCACGGCCGAGCGGGGTGAGGCTGTATTCGACCCGGGGCGGGATCGTGTGCTCGGCCTCCCGCAGCACCATGCCGTCGCGTTCCAGTGCCTGGAGGGTCTGGGACAGCATCTTCTCGCTCACCCCGTCCACGCGGCGGCGCAGCGCGTTGAAGCGGTAGGGCCCTTCGTACAGGGCCGCAAGCGCCAGGATCGCCCATCGGCCGGTGAGGGTCTCCAGCACGGTGCGCGAGGTGCACTTCCGTGAGAAGACGTCGGCGACGAGCTCCTCGAACTCCTCCATGGCCGTCAGCTTACGCTCTCGAAGTACTTTCTGATAGAAAGCACTAACCGAAGGAAAGCACTGTGGAGGAGAAACCATGATTGTCGTGACCGGAGCCACCGGACACCTCGGCAGGCTGGTCGTCGAGGAACTCGCCGTACGCGTGCCCGCCTCGCGGATCGTCGCGGCGGTGCGCAGCCCGGAGAAGGCGGCCGACCTGGCCGAGCGGGGCATCCAGGTGCGCGAGGCGGACTACGACCGGCCCGCCACGCTGGGACCGGCGTTCGAGGGCGCCACCAGGGTCCTGCTCGTCTCCGGCAGCGAGTTCGGCCGACGGGTCGACCAGCACAAGGCCGTGGTGGACGCCGCCCGGGCGGCCGGCGTCGAACTGCTCGCCTACACGAGCATCCCGCGCGCCGACACCACCCCACTGGGCATCGCGCCCGACCACAAGGCGACCGAGGAGTACATCCGCGCGAGCGGGCTGCCCTTCGCCTTCCTGCGCAACGGCTGGTATCACGAGAACTACATCGCGGCGGCCCGGCAGGGCGCGCAGAGCGGCGTCATCCCGGGCAGCGCCCGCGACGGCCGCGTCGCCTCGGCGGCGCGCGCCGACTTCGCCGCCGCCGCGGCCGCCGTCCTGGCCGGTGAAGGACACCGCGACGCGGTGTACGAGCTGACGGGCGACGTCGCCTGGAGCATGCCCGAGCTGGCCGCCGTGGTCTCCGAAGTGTCCGGGACGCCGGTCGAGTATCGGGACCTGCCCGTCGCGGAGTACGCCAGGGCGCTGGAGGCGAACGGCCTGCCCGAACCGGTCGCGGCCCTGTTCGCCCAGGTCGACGCCGACATCGCCGACGGCTGGCTCGGCGACACCCCCGGCGACCTGTCCCGCCTCATCGGCCGGCCGACCACGCCGCTGCGCGACACCCTCGCCGAAGCCCTGAAGAACGGATGATCACACGCTGTTGAGCAGGGCCAGGATCGGCTTCTCGTAGAGGGCGACCCCGGAGCGGCGGACGAGAGCGAGCGCGGCGCGCAGGCGGGGGCCCGCCGCATCGCGGTCGTCCCGCGCGAGCGCCAGGCGGGCCAGGCACAGGTCGGTCACCGACCAGCCGAGCAGGCGGCCCTGATGCGGCAGGAGCAGGTCGTGCAGCGCCGCCGCCGCGGCCCTGTCGGCCAGGGCCAGGCACACCTCGCTCAGCAGGTCGGGGATGAACCGGTAGGCGATGTCGCCCCGCATGCCGGCGAAGCCGTCGTGGGCCAGCTCCGTGAGGACCTCCGCGGCCTCGTCCCTCCTGCCGAGGTCGAGCAGGGCCGCGCAGCGCAGCACCCGCCATCCGGGCTGGCCGGGCCGCCGTGCCAGCGCCTCCTCCGCCAGCGCCAGCGCCGCCGCCGCGTCGCCCCGCGTCCGCGCCGCCAGGCAGCGGAACACGCGGGCCCGGCTCTCGGCGTGGTCGCGGCCGAGCGCGCCCTCCGGATGGAGCCGGACCGACTCCTCCGCCTCCGCCAGGGCGCGGCCGGGGTCGCCGCGGAGATAGGCGTGGATCGCCGACAGCCAGGCGGCGAGGCTGAGCAGGGCGGGCTGCCTGATCCTGCGCGCGGTGTCCGACAGCCAGGTCAGCAGCCGGTCCGCCCGCTCCAGCTCGCCCTGTTTGACCAGCTCGACGTGCTCGGCCTCCAGAGCCAGCCATTCGGCCACCAGATCACCGGTCCGGCGGGCCACCTCGGTCATCTCGTCGATGGCCGCCTGCCTCTCTGCGTGCCCGGCGACCCCACGCGAGAGGATCTCGTACGCGCTCAGCGCCCGCAGCAGCGAGCCGTCGTCCCCCCGCAGGCGGGCCTCCCGTACGGCTTCGGCCGCGAGCGCGCAGCTCTCCTCGACCGGCCGGGTGAAACAGCCCGTGACGGCGAAGGCCGCCAAGAGCTGGGACCGCCAGGGCGAGCCCTCCCCCTGGCTTCGCAGCGCCCGCTCGATCCGCCCGGTCAGCGCGCCGCCCGCCGCCCACTCCTCGTACATCGCCCACGACAGCGGGTCGGAGAACCCGAGCGCGGCGCGGGCCAGCCGGTCGTCGTCCCCGAGAGCGTCGGCGATCTCGGCCGCCTCCTCCAGCGAGGCGTGGACCTGCGTGCTCATCCCGGCCGCCGACTGCGCCTCCGCGAGACCGAGCAGCAGGTCGCACCGAAGCACAAGGCTCTCACTCGAGGCAGCCACCGGCAGCTGGCCGGTGAGTGCGACGGCGTGCCGCAGGTGCTCGACGGCGTCCTCGTAGGCGAACTGGGCCATGGCGTGGGCGGCCGCCTGCCGGGCGTACTCGATCGCCTTGGCCGCCATGCCGGAGATGACCAGGCCCTCGCGGTAGTGGTGCGCCAGCTCGGCCAGGTGCGTGCCGCGCCGTTCGAGCACGGCCGCGATGCCGGCGTGCAGGCGACGCCTGCGCAGCGGGGCGAGGCCGTCGCGCAGCACGTCGCGGACGATGTCGTGGGCGAACCGGTAGACGAGGTCGTGCTCGGTGAGCAGGCGCGCCCGGACGGCCGCGTCGAGCACGTCGAGCACCTCGTCGCGCGGCACGTCCATCACGTCGTGCACCACGTCGAGCAGCACGTCCAGCGGGGCGTCGCGGCCCAGCAGGGCCGCCGCCGACAGGACGCCGGGGGCGCCCGGCGGCATCGCCGCCATCCTGCCGCGCAGCACGTCCGCGACCGCGCCCGGCACCTCTCCGCCGTCCAGGTGGACGAGTTCGCCCAGGAAGAAGGGGTTGCCGCCGGTCCGCCTCGCCACCTCGGCCGCCCGCGTCGCGTCCGCGCCCGCCCGCCGCAGATACTCGGCGATGGCGTCCTCGCCGAGGCCGCCCAGCGTGACCCGCTCGACGTGCGGGAGCCGTACGAGCGTGGCGAGCGTGCGGGCCAGCGGCCCGCTCACCTCCGTGTCGCGGTAGGTCGCGATCACGGTCAGCTCCTGGCACGCCCGCGTGGTGGCGAGGAACTCCAGCAGGCGCAGGGACGAGGCGTCGGCCCACTGGAGGTCGTCGAGGACGACGAGCACCCTGCCGTGCGCCGCGGCGTGCTCCGCGACGAGCCGGGCGAACGCCTCGTACAGCGCGAACTCCCCGGTCGCGCCGAGCATCTCGGCCAGTTCGCCGTGCCGTCCGGTGAGCTGCCGTACGGCCTGGGCCCAGGGCCAGAACGGCGGCGCGCCCGTGCCGTCCCAGCAGCGGCCGAAGACCGCCACGGGCGCGTGCGCCGCGGCGTCCTCCGCCAGGCTGGTCTTGCCGATGCCCGGCTCGCCCGCCACGAGCACGATCAGCGGGCCGTCCGCGGTGACGGCGCGGCGCAGGACGCGCGATTCGGCGGCCCGCCCGATGAGCGCGCCCTCCCGCCGTCCCGGACCGTCGGTGTCCGCCTCGGGCACGGGGGGCGCGATGGGGGCGGGGTCGTGGGCGATCGCGGGCGGGGGCGGTGGCGTCAGCGCGGGGTCCTGCTCCAGGATCCGCCGCTCCAGCTCGCGGGAGCGCGGATCGGGGTCCAGGCCGAGTTCGCCGACGAGCAGCCGGCGGCCCTCGGTGAGCAGGGCGAGCGCGTCCGCCTGACGGCCGGCCTGGTAGAGGGCGTGCGCGCCGAGCCTGCGCAGCCGCTCGCGCAGGGGATGCGCCGCCACAAGCCTCGTCAGCTCGGGCACCAGCGCCGGCCCGAGCCCGAGCGCGAGCTCGGCCTGGGCCACGTCCTCGACGACCGAAAGCCTGAGCTCCGCCAGATGGGCGATCTCGTCGCGCGCCCAGGGCTCGTCCTCGAACCCCGCCAGCGGCTCGCCCCGCCACTCCTTCAGCGCCAGGCGGAGCTGCCCGGCGGCTCCCGCGTGGTCGCCCGCCTCCAGCAGCCGCCTGCCCGCCGCGACGGCCGCCGCGGCACGACCGAGGTCGAAGCTCTCGGGCGGCAGCTCGATCGCGTACCCGCCCGGCCTGCTCAGCAGCACCGACGGCTTCGCCCTGCGCACCCGGCCGGGTTCGAGCACGCGCCGCAGCTTCGACACGTACGCCTGCACGGTGTTGACCGCCCCCGGCGGCGGCTCCCGCTCCCACAGCGCGTCCACGATCCTGGCCGTGCTCACCGGACGCGGCGCCGCCAGCACGCACAGGGCCAGCACAGCCCGCTGCTGGGACGGCCCGATGTCGAGCGGCGTCCCCCCGTCGTCGAGCACGACGACCGGGCCGAGCACGCGGAACTCCAACACGATCCCCTCCGGTTGCGGTCCCCCGAATGTATCCCGCCGCAGTAGGAGTTTTCGGACGATCAGCAGCAAAGTGTCAGCGAGGGTCAGTGGCGCGAGCCGCGGACGCGGGTGCGCCGCAGCAGACGGCGACGCGGCCCGGCCGCCCGGCCGTCGGTGTGCAGCCACAGGTTGACGCCGGTCCCCCCGAGCGCCGAGGGCTCGATGCGCACCCCGCCGCCCGTCGACTCGGCCAGGCGCCGGGCGATGTCGAGGCCGAGCCCGGTGGAGCCGGCCCCGCTGTTGCCCCGCCGCAGCGCCTTCTCCGGATCGGGGATGCCCGGGCCCGCGTCCGCGACGAGGATGCCCACCATGCCGCTCCCCCGATGCAGGGTGACGCGGAAGGCCGTGCCCTGCGGCGTGTGGCGGAAGACGTTGCCGAGCAGCGCGTCGACCACCGCGCCGAGGTCGGCCGCGGCGACCGGCACCGGGCTGGGCTCGTCGGCGCCGACGAGCTGCCAGGGCCGCGCCTGGTCCTCGGCCAGCGCCGACCAGAAGGCGAGCCGTTCCCGCAGCACGAGCGCGGCGTCGCAGCCCGCAGGCACGGCCCGGGACGGCCGCCGGGCCGCTTCGATGATCTCGTCCACGGCCTGCTCGAGCCGGTCGATGGCGAGCCTGCGCTGCTCGGCCTCGGGGCCGGTGCCGCCGAGGTTGAGCCGCAGCGCGGTCAGCGGGGTGCGCAGCCGGTGCGACAGGTCGGCGGCGAGCTCGCGCTCGGCCGCGAGCAGTCCCGCCACCTGGTCGGCCATCGCGTTGAACGCGCGCCCGGCGGCCACCAGCTCGGGCGGGCCGTCCGGGACGATGCGCACCGTCAGGTCGCCCGCCCCGAGGGCCGCCGCCGCCTGCCCGAGCCTGCGGGCCGCCCGGACCACCCGGGCTCCGAGCCGGTCGGCCACCACCACCGACCCCACCACCAGGGTGACCGCGACGCCGGTCAGCACGGCCCAGGAGGTGGACACGCCCTTCCTCGCGTCCGCCTCGGGCGCGTACGCCTCGATGACGGCCCGCCGTCCGTCGCCCAAAGCGACCGGTCTGAGCAGCACGTATCCCCTGCTGACCGGCACGGTCCTGGCGCTTTCCGCCGCGCTCGCGACGTCGGCGGCCGTGACCCGGGAGCGGCCCACCGTGCGTCCGCCGGTGAGGTGGACGGCCAGGCGGGAGGTCCCCGCCGGGGTGCTGGCCAGCGCGCGCTCCAGCGCGGCGGCGTCGTCGGTCACGACGAGGGCGGGCACGATCGTGGCGGCCTGGCGTTCGGCGTCCGCGAGCGCGCGGCTCTCGGCGATCTCCTTGACCGCGACGGCCAGCGGGATGAGGAAGGCCAGCGCGACCATCGCCGTCACGGCCACCGCCACCAGGGCCAGGCTCCGTCTCACCGCCGCTCCCGCTCAGGACCTCGTGCCGTTATCGCGGTTCCCGCTTCGGGGCTCAGCCCTCGGCAGGGGGGCTGAGGCGTACGCCGACGCCCCGCACGGTGTGCAGATATCGGGGACGGGACGCGCTCTCGCCGAGCTTGCGCCGCAGCCAGGACAGGTGGACGTCGATCGTCTGGTCGTCCCCGTACGACTGCCGCCACACCTCGGCCAGCAGTTCCCTGCGCGAGATCACGCGGTCGGGACGGGCGGCGAGGTAGGCCAGCAGGTCGAACTCCCGGCGGGTGAGGTCGAGCGGCGCGCCGTCCAGGCGGGCCTCCCTGCGATCGGCGTCGACGACCAGGCCGCCGACCCTGGCGACCGACGACGGCGTCCCGGGCCTGGCCCGGCGCAGCACGGCCTCCAGGCGGGCGTTGAGGTGGTCGCCGGAGAACGGCTTGACCAGGTAGTCGTCCGCGCCGTCGCGCAGCAGGCGGACGATCTCGGCCTCGTCGTCCCGCGCGGTGGCCACGATAACCGGTACGTCGGAGATCGCCCGGAGCATCTTCAGCGCCTCCGCGCCGTCGAGGTCGGGCAGCCCCAGATCGAGGACGACCACGTCGGGGGCGATGTGGGCGATCTCCCGAAGGGCGTCGAGCGCCCGGCCCGCGCTGCGGACCGCGTGGCTGCGCCCGGTCAGGTCGCGAATGATCGCGGACCGGACGAACTCGTCGTCCTCAACCACCAGAACGGTCGCCATGGGGCAGAAACGTACACTCCCGCTTGGTACGGCGTCCCGAGAAGAGCGATCCGAAACACGGGGATTTGCGGCTATTTAAGGCATGCACAAATCCGTAGAGGTTGACCGAAAAGGACCGAGCGGCAATTCGGGTCACGGGATAGAGTGAGCGGCCACATGAGAAGGGCCGCCGGTTACTTGATCGCCTGGTGCGGGGCCACCGCGCTCGCCGTCGGCGTGTCCTGGCTCGGCGTGCGCGACGTGCTGCGCAGCGCGATCCTGGACGAGGCGCCCCTCGCTCCCGTCGTGGCCGTCGCCGCGCCCCTGTCCGCCTCGCCGGGCGTCCCCGCCCCCACCCCGCAGGGCACCCCGGACGGCGGAGCCTCCGGCGGCACGTCCGAGGAGCCGCCCGGGCAGCCGTCCCCGGCCGGCTCGACGCCCGGCCATCGGTCGCCCTCCCCGCCCACCGCCACTCCGGTGCGGACCGCGCGGACCTCCCCGGCACCGCGCCCGGCCCGTGCCACGCGGCCGGCGAGATCGGCGGAGCCCTCGCCCGCCGCACGGCAGCGCAAGGCCGCCGGCGGGGAGAGCCTGCACACGTTCACCCTGAAGGGCGGCCGGGCGACGATCGCGGTGACCTCCGCGGACTGCCGCGTGGTGACGGCGACCCCGAACGACGGCTACGAGGTCAAGGTCTGGGAGGCCGACCAGTGGCTGCGGGTCGCGTTCCTCCGGGACACCCATGAGTCGTCGGCGTTCTGCACGTGGAACGCCCTGCCCCCCAGGCTCGACACGTACGAGAACTGAGGGGCCCCGGCCGTCCGCCGGGAGAACTCAGTCCAGGAGGGCGCGGTACTTCTTGAGCTCCTTGATCTCGGCGCCCAGCGAGGTGGCGGTGGCGACGGCCAGCGCCTTGGCTCCCTCGAAGGCGCCGCCGGCCTGCTCGGCCCGGGCGAGCTTGATCGCGCCGTTGTCGTGCTCGATCATCAGCGTCACGTACTTCCGGTCGAAGGACGGGCCGTTCAGCTTGGCGAGCGCCTCGATCTCGGCCCGTTTCTGCGTGCCCGGCATCGCGTGGTCGCGCGGCAGCGGCTCCGCGCCCCACATGTCGAGCCAGCCCTTGAACGTGCGGATGTCGGTGTCGCGGGCCGTGGCGACCTTCGCCGCGAACTCGCCGACCCACGGGTCGCCCGCCCGGGTCTGCGCGAGCCTGGCCATCTCCAGGGCCTGGAGGTGGTGCGGGACCATCTGCCGGGCGAACGCCACGTCGGCGGCGTTGGTCCCGGCGGACGGCTTCGCCGCGCCCGTCTCGTCCGGCGTGGCGCTGAGCGCGGACCCGGGGGTCTGCGTGGCCTCGGGGCTCGGCGTGGCCTCCGAGGTGAGGGGCGTCTCGACGGTGGTGGCGGGCGAGGCGGCCACCGGAGCGGGCGAGGCGGCCCCGCCCGCCGGGTCCGGCGCGCCGCATCCGGCGAGCAGGGCCGTCGCGAGCACGCCCGTTAACGCTCCCGGTAACGCGGCCGTCACACGAGCCGTCACAGCGGGAAGCCGGCGGATAGTGGTCGTCACTGGAGGGCCTTTCCGGTTCTGACTGGCGGACGGACGCGACGGCCGCCGGGGCCGGGCGCGTTCGGATCCATCCGTGATCCCTTGCCGCAGGACCCTACCGCCGAGCGGCGGCTCCGGCCGCCCCCGCATGGCGTTTCGGCATATTTACGGTGATTATCGGACAAGCTGGGCATCACGTGTCAAAATTCCCATTCGCTTCCCTGGATCACCCCTGTGCTCTAGCCTCCAACTGTGCCAAAGCGGAGCGAAACTCTACGAAAGGTTTCACACCGAGGAAACCTCTGTTGACACGAGCGAAACAGTGATACTTTCGCTTGGGAGCGCTCCCAAGCCGTGTGAACCTTCGGGCCGAGGAGACCGGATGGCCGATCTTCCCACCCTCGCAGAGGTAGCCGCCGCAGCCGGCGTCTCCCCGGCAACAGCTTCCCGGGTCTTGACCGGCTCGGTACGCGTGACCACGTCGACCCGCCGACAAGTCCACGACGCTATGTCGCGTCTGGGCTATGTACGGCGCCGCGCCCCCAGGGGATCCGCGGGCAGGCGGGCCGAGCAGATCATCGCCGCGGTCGTCTGCGAGCACAGTCCACGCCTTTTCACCGAGCCGTTCTACGCGAGGCTCCTGTCCGCCTGCGAGGAGGTGCTGACGACGCACGGGGTCCCCATGGTCGTGATGACCGCGACCCCTGCGACCGCCTCCATCGCCGCGCCGCCGCTGGTCGCGGGCGCCGTCGACGGCGTCCTTCTGATCGGGGCACGCGCGCGGCACCCCCTCGCGGTCACGCTGGCGGCCTCGGGCGTCCCGGTGCGCTGTGCCGGGCGGCCGCCAGACGGCATCGACCTCCCGTTCGTCGACATGGACAACCGTGACGGCGGACGGCAGGCGGCCGAGCACCTGCTGCTCAACAACCGCAAGCACATCGCCACCATCGCCGGGCCGCCGACCCTGCCGGCCGCCCGCGACCGGCTGGAGGGCTTCCGGCAGACGCTCCGCGACGCCGGTGTGCTCGACATGCCCGTGGCGTACGGCGACTTCACCCACGCGTCGGGCGCGCACGCCATGCAGTGGCTGCTGCAACGGGCGCCGCACCTCGACGCCGTGTTCGCGGCGTCGGACGTGATGGCGGCCGGGGCGATGCAGACACTGCGCCGCGCCGGGCGGAAGGTGCCGGACGACGTGGCCGTCATCGGATACGACGACGCGCCCGTGGCCAGGCACACCTCGCCGACGCTGACCACGGTCAGGCAGCCCGTCGAGGAAATGGCCACGCTCGCCGCACGACTGCTTCTCATGACACTCGGGGACGGGGACAATCCCAAGGGCAATCCGGTGCTGCCCACGGAACTGGTGGTTCGTGAATCGGCCTGAGCTTCGAGAAGGCGACGTCCTGACCCGTCGTTATCTGCTCCAGGAGCGGATAGCGACGGGCGGGATGTCGGTCATCTGGCGTGCCTTCGACCAGTCACTTCAGCGCATGGTCGCGATCAAGGTGCTGGACGGCTCGCTCGACGACGACAACCCCGGACGGGAACTCATGCGCCGGGAGGCCAGGGCCACCGCCCGGCTGATCCACCCGGACGCGATCGAGGTCTACGACTACGGCGAGACGGTCACGAACGGCGGCAGGCTGGCGTCCTTCGTGGTCATGCGCCTGTTGGAGGGCCGGTCGCTGGCCGACCGGGTCATCGAGGGCCCGCTGCCCTGGGCCGAGGCGGTGGAGATCGCCGCCGGGCTGGCCAAGGTGCTGGCGGCGGCCCACGACCGGGGCATCGTCCACCGGGACGTCACCCCGGAGAACGTGCTGCTCGCCGACGACGGGCCCAAGCTGCTCGACTTCGGCATCGCCGCGTTCATCGGCGAGGCCGACGACCAGCTCGTCGCCGACTTCGGCACTCCGCCGTACGTCGCGCCGGAGCGGCTGAAGGGGACGACGGCCGACCCGGCCGTGGACGTCTACGCGCTCGGCGTGCTGCTGTTCGAGATGCTCACGGGCGCCCTGCCCTACCCGGAGAAGACCTGGGAGGCGATCGAGACGGCGCGGCGGGAGGGACCGCCGCCGGCGCCCGAGGGGGTGCCGGGCCTGCCGCAGGAGGTCGCCGACCTGTGCCGGCGCTGCCTGTGCCCCGACCCCGTGGACCGGCCGAGCGCGCGGGCGGTCGCCGCCGCCCTGACCACGGTGAAGAAGCCGCCGGGACCACGCGGGGCCGGCTGGGGCGCCGCCGCCGTCGGGGCCGCGGCCCTGGGCGGCATCCTCTGGTTCACCCAGACACACGGCCCGGAGGTCGGAGCCGTCGTTCTGCTGCCCAGCCCTTCACCCGCGCACGCGCAGGCCACCGCCTCGCCGCCGCCGCAGGTCGAAGCCGTCGCCGTACCCCGGCATACGGTCGCCCCCGTCGCGGACCCGTTACGCGCGGCCGCGCCGGCCCCGCGTCACCCCTCCCCCTCGATCAGCGTCAAGGCCGTCAAGAAGGACCGGCACGCCGAGGACACCGTCAGGCGGCCGAAGACCTCGGCCACCCGTAAGTCCGGAGTGGCGCCGCTGCCGCTGGCCACCACGGCCGCGCCGATGCGGGTCGACACCGCGGTCCGGCAGTTCAACCTGCTCGTGGACGGTGCCGAGGCCACCCACGACATCGACGACGACGTCGCGCTCGACCTCAAACAGGTGCTGCGCAACGCCGTCGCCAACGGCGAGGGGCTGTCCGCCATACGCACCAAAATCGAGGTCCGGTATCAGGAGGGACGGCTGCCGTCCACGCTGAAGGAGGAACTGCTGGCCGCGCTCGACCGGGTCGAAGCCGCCCTCACCGAGGCCAGCGACACCTGAAATGGGAGCGCTCCCAGAACAACCCTCTGTTGAGTTCAGTCAGGACCGAAAGTCCGAGCGCGTCCGTTAAGCGTTCAGCTCGCGACCGAAATTATCTTCTACTGGCGTGGGGCCGGCCGACGACGTCCCGCCTCCGCCCGGCGGTCAGATCCGTCTGATCGTCGCGAGCCAGGCCGGTGCACCGTCGTCGTGGTATCTCGTCCGAACCCGGTCCGGTTCGATGGTGGCGACATTCCATCCGTCGCGGGGATCGAACGCCGCTCTCAGCTCTTCCCGGCTGACAGGGTGCGGCCCGGTGCCGGGACCGTCGTCGCTGAAGCACAACACGTACAGGGTTCCGCCGTGTTCTGTCACCGACGCGAGACTCGTCACATATCCGGATCGCTCGTCGCCGTCGAAGGTGTGGAACAGCCCGCAGTCGAGCACCGTCTCGAACCTGCGCCCCAGACGATCCAGACGGAGGGCGTCAGCCGCGGCGAACTCGACCTGGACCCCACGGTCGCCGGCCTTCTCCCGGGCGATCGTCAACGCCGTCTCGGCCACGTCGACGCCCAGAACCGGCAGCCCCAGCGAGGCGAGGTGAAGAGCGTTCTCGCCGGTTCCGCAGCCCGCGTCGAGAACCGCTCCGGCGAATCCGCCTTCGGATGCCAGACGCACTATCGCCGGCTGCGGCCGTCCGATGTCCCAAGGCGCGGGACCGTCGTGGTACGACGCGTCCCACGGCAGTCCCGTCATCCGTTCATGACTGGTCGGATGCCGCCCGCCGTACGGATCGTCGGCGGGGCTTTTCGATCGCTCCGGCAACTTCTTCCCCTTCCTTGTTTCGATCTTTTCGGGTCCGTCACGCCCTTGCATAGGCAAGGCAAAATCGGATAGGCCGTTGCCCCATGAGCGGATTCAAGAAGTTCCTCATGCGGGGCAATCTGGTGGAGCTCGCCGTCGCCGTGGTCGTGGGCGCGACGTTCAGCGGGCTCATCCAGGCCCTCGTGCAGGACCTGATCACCCCCCTGATCGCGGCCATCACGGGCGGGAAGCAACCCGACTTCTCCAGCTACAGGTTCACGGTCAACGGCGCCGTGTTCAAGTACGGCGACTTCATCAACCACCTGCTGACGTTTCTGATCGTCGCCGCCGTGGTCTACTGGCTGGTCGTCCTGCCGATGACCCGCTTCCTGAGCCTCTTCGACACCAAGAAGGAGGCCACAGAGAAGAAGTGCCCCGAGTGCCTGTCGGACATCCCCGCCGACGCCCGCCGCTGCGCCTTCTGCACGGTCGAACTATCCACCGTCCCCGCCGCCGAGAAGCCCCCTGCCTGACCTCTCCGCGGGCCCGTCCTCCTCGTCAGGGCCGGAACCGGGTCAGCGTCCGCTCCCCGGCTTCCGCCGGCTCCTGGGGAACGGGGCGGCCGGCGCGCCGCAGCACGTCCACGATGACGAGCGACGTCCGGTGCGGGTCTCTGGTGATCCGCACCCCGTGGGCCAGCCAGCACGCGGCGGCGATCATGTCCCGGGCCCGTTCGAGGTCGCTCGGGCTGGTCCCCGCCCTGCACCACACCCACAGGCGCTCGCCGAACGGCTCCGGCCTCGTGCGGAGGATCACGGGCAGCTTGCCCCGCCGGTTGACGATCAACGCCTCGGCGCAGGCCTTCCGTACGCGGTGGGGCGTCACCACGCACCAGAAGCGGGCCGCCACCTCCCGGCGGGCCTGCGGCCACAGCAGAACGAGCAGGCAGACCAGAGAAGCGGTGACGATCGTGACGGCCGGCCCCGCCGTCCGCACGGCGATGACCACGACCGCCGGCCCTCCCACCACCAGCACCGCCTCGTAACGCCACCTCCACAGCACCAGCAGCGGTCCCGGCCGCGCGACGGGAGAGGTCTCCCGCTCGATGAAGCGCAGGACCAGGTGCGGGTTCCGCCTGACCTGGTGCCTCATGCCCGGCCGCCCGAGGGTCGCTCGGGCCTGCGGGAGGCCGGCGGTTCGAGCAGGTTGACCCGCCCGGTGCCCCGGCATCTGCGGCACGGCAACCCCGTCGGGCACCGCCCCTTCGCGGAGCAGATCGTGCAGGCGGCGAGAGCGTCGAACCGCGTGTCGCGGTAGGTGTGCGTGTGCCAGGTGCGCCGGATCTCCCAGCGCTGCACCCACGCGAACGCATCGATCTCGGCGAACGCCTCGCCGCCGAGCTTCCACAGGAGAGCGACGATGCGCATCCGTAATCCGATTGGTGGACGATTACGGGTGTTCTGGTGGTTATATCCCATGGGATCATTCCTTCGCCGAGCAGCGGGTCGGGTGGTCTCTCCGCTGGGTCGATGTGCCACCATCGGCCCAGCGACGTTTTGAACGAGAGGGCCGCGATCCGAAGCCCTCCGGGTGCCGTCGGGACGCGATGCCGCATCCTTCGGGAACTGCCTGGTGCAGCCACCACGTTGAGGCTTATGCCGTGTTCGTACCCCTTCTTTGCCGTTGGCAATCGTCTTTTGGCAATTGCCAATGGCATTCCCCGGCGGCACATGCCAGCCGCGTGGTAACGTGCGGATCTAGAAGCTTCACGGGCCCAGAAGGTGACCGCACATGGCCGGGACGAACGTGACACTTCGCCGGCGCCAGCTGGCCAACCGGTTGAGAGAACTGCGGCACGCCGCCGACCTGACGGTGGAGCAGGCAGCCGAGGAACTGCTGTGCAGCCCAGCCAAGATCAGCCGGATGGAAACGGCGCAACGGGGCGTCAGCCAGCGAGATGTGCGCGACCTGTGCCGCATTTACGGGGTGACGGACGAGAACCTGGTCCGGCAATTGATGAACTGGGCGAGGGAATCCCGCCTTCCCGGCCTGCGCCAGGAGTACGGCGACCTCGGCTACGACGCGATCTATACCTTCATGGATCTGGAGGCGGCCGCGTCCTCGATCACCGAGTTGCAGATCACCTACCTGCCCGCCCTGTTTCAGACCGAGGAGTACGCCCGCGCTCTCATCCGCGGCCTGCTCCCGGGCATCGAGCAGGAAGTGCTGGAACGACGGGTCGAAGCCCGCATGAATCGTCAAAAACTCCTGCTGGGCACCGATCCACCTCGCTACTGGACCTTCATCGACGAGGCGGCACTGCGCCGGGTGACGGGAGATCCCGCGATCATGGAGGCGCAACTGGAGCGCCTGCTCCTCCTGGGACAGGCGCCGCATGTGACGGTGCAGGTGATCCCGTTCACCGCCGGGCCGTACATGTGCGCGGACGACCCGTTCGTGATGTTCAAGTTCAAGGACCAGAGCCTGTCGGACGTCGTCTACCGGGAGTCGCTGGACCGGGTCGAGTACCTGGAGAGGCCGAACGAGTTAGCCATTTATCGGGAAGCGGTCGACCGCCTGCGCGCGGTGGCGCTCTCCCCCAACGAGTCCCTCAAGCACATTGCCGGTGCGAAAACGGACTTCAGCACCACCTGAAATATTGACCACTCAGGAGCGCCTACGTCTCTGCGGACACTCTAGCCGAGAGACATGAACAGATGAAACCATCCGACGAGTTGCCGGCCACCGAGCCGGAATGGCGTATCTCCTCGCGTTGCAGCGGCGGGAACTGCGTACAGTTTGCCGAGGTCAACGGAGGGATCGCAGTGCGGGATTCGAAGAATCCCAATGCGGGCACGCTCTTCTATTCGCCGCAGGAATGGCGCGCTTTCCTGACGGCCGCGAAGGCGGGTGCCTACGACGTGACGAGGTGACGTGGCTCACTCGCCACTATCCGCGCAAGGCCTCCGAAGGTACATTTAGCGTAACTAGGTACTTTCACGGTTAATCACGCAGCCTGCGGGTGAGCATTCGGGAGGGTGAATGGCCGGCCGACCCACGTTCAGCGAGGTGACATGGCGGCGGGCATGCGGCGGCGGGAACTGCGTCGAAGTGGCCTTCCAGGATGGACACGTGGGCGTACGTGACGGAAAGCGAGGCGGCGAGGGCCCGATCCTCACCTTCACGGCCGAGGAATGGCAGACCTTCGTCGAGCACGTCAAGGACGGCCGCTTCGACCTGCCCTGACGTTCCGCGCGCGAACGGACGAAGGGCTTCCCCGGACGAATGGCCGGGGAAGCCCTCTACCTCTACGAGTGTTCCGTCACCAGGGGGACGGGGCGGGTGGGGGGACGACCGGTGGGCGGTCGTCGCAGGTGATGGTGTTGGGCAGCATCCACGGAGCGAGCCAGCCGCCGTCGTTGCCGCCGAGGTCGGTCAGGGAGAACTCCGACCCCGTGGGCGGGAAGTTGAAGGACCCGCAGTTGTTGACGCCCACCGCGCCGACGTTGCGGGCGTCCACGTTCTCGAAGGACGCCGAGCCCTTCACGCGGGCGCTGACCACCGAGGTGCCCGTGCCGTCGACCCGGATGTCCGTGAAGCGGACCTTCGGGATCGCGTACAGGTCCTTCACCGACCACTCGCTGACCAGCATGATCGCGTTGTACGTGCTGTCCAGGTAGTGGTCGCCGCTGACCTCGATGCCGGCGTCGATGTCCCTCTCCAGGGCGTAGAACCAGATCGCCCCCAGGCCGATCTTCCAGTTCAGCTCGAACGTGCCGGCCCGTACGGTCGTGTTGCCGTCGATGCGGAGCTTGCCGGCGAACGGCTGGGCGCCGAACCGGGAGCCGACCTGGATGGCGCTGCCCTCCCTGATCGGGTCGGCGATCAGGTTGTTCGAGACCGTGTTGTCCGTGCCGCCGTAGATCGCGATGCCGTTGGCCAGCACGGGCGTCTGGATCGTGTTGTGGTCGAACGTGTTGCCCGCGTCGGCGGTCTTCTCTGACCACATGGCGAGGGCGTCGTCACCGGTGTTGCGGAAGAAGTTGTTCGACACGACGGAGCCCGTCACGCCGGTGTGGAAGTTGAGCCCGTCCGCGATCTGGTCGACGATCACGTTGTTGGTGATCTTCAGGTTGCGCATCGGGCCGTCGAACCACATGCCGACCTTGGTATGGCGGATGTAGAGCCCGTCGATGGTCGAGTCGCTCATCGCGCCGCCGACGCCGTTGACCTGGTCGGTGTCGATCCGCTCGCGGACGTCGCCCTCGATGGCGAAGCCGGACAGGTGGACGTTGCGGCTGCCGCCGGCCGAGGCGTCCTTGCCGTAGAAGCCGGCACCGGTGTGCACCGAGCCGTCCGGGGCCGGGGTGTCCAGGTCGACCTGGCGGCCCTTGATGGTCGTGTACCAGCTTCCGGCACCCGTGATCGTCACGTCGTCCACGACGATGTGACGGTTCACCTGGTAGGTGCCCGGCGGGATGTAGACCTTCAGGTGCGCCCGTCTGGCGAAGGCGATGGCCTTGTCGATCGCCCCGGCGGAGTCGCGCCTGCCGGTGGGGTCGGCGCCGAAGACCAGCACGTTCGCCGCGACGACCTCGACGTGCGGCGGGCCGACGAGGTGCGAGTCGAGCAGGTCGACGACCGTCCACGCGGCGTCGCCGCCCGCCGGGGCCGTCAGCCGCACCGTGTCGCCCGCCCGGTACGTACGACCGAGCAGGAGGCGCTGCTCGTCGTAGAAGTGGTTCGGGCGGAACGGCCTGGCGATCTCCGGGGCCGGCGTGGTGGCGTTCGGCACGCAGGAGCACTCGGTGATCCACCAGTCGGGGTGCAGCAGCCCGGCGTTCGGATCGTTGGAGAACGGATATTGGTTGTAGAGCCAGGCGTACTGCGACGTGAGGGTCATGGTGGCCCGTTTGTGGCCGTTCACCGCGACGTCGAGCGGCGCGGTGATGCCGCCGCCCCCAGGAGCGTCCGGGATGCTGTACCGCACGGTGATCGCGTTGGCCGCCTTGGGCAGCGTGAACTCGACGTACTGCCCGGGGGTCAGCTTGACCGCCTTGCGGCCGGACGCCTCCGCGGGCAGCGTGTACGCGTCGCGGCCGGGGCCGATGACCGTGCCGTTCGTCGCCGCGTTCTCCGCCTCCTGCTCGGCGAAGTCGACGCCGGCCCCGCGCCCGGCGACGAGCGCCGGGTCGAGGGCGGCCCGCGTCACGACGGGGGGCTTCGCCGAGGCGGACGCGGGCGTCTGTAAGACCGCGAGCCCGGTGGCGGCCAGGGCCGCCGCCAGCAGGATTCTCATCGGGCCTCCGTGATCCAGGCCGCGGTGTCGGACGGGAGCAGATCGCCGTCGAGGGGACCGCTGGCCAGCAGCACCGAACCCGACTCCGGGAGCGCGGCCGGCTCGGCGCCGAGGTTGACCAGGCAGACCAGGCCGGAATCGCGGCGAAACGCGATCACCTCGTCCCCGTACGGCAGCCAGGTCAGCGTGCCGTCGCCGAGCAGCTCGCGGCGCAGGCGCAGGGCCGAGCGGTAGAGACAGAGCATCGAGTCCGGATCGGCCTCCTGAGCCTCCACCGTGAGGTCGCGCCAACGGGCCGGCTGCGGCAGCCAGGGCTCGCCGGTGCTGTATCCGAAGGGCGGCTCGGTGCCCGACCACGGCAACGGCACCCGGCAACCGTCACGGCCGCGGACCGTGTGGCCGGAACGCTCCCACATCGGGTCGTCGATGAGCTCCTCGGGGATGTCCTCGACCTCGTTCAGGCCGAGCTCCTCCCCCTGGTAGACGTAGACGCTCCCGGGCAGCGCCATCGCGAGCAGCGCCGCCGCCCGCGCCCGGCGGCGGCCGAGCTCCAGGTCGGACGGCATGCCGTCCCGGCGTTCCGCGTTGTCCCAGGACGTGACGGCCCGGCCATAGCGGGTGACCGGACGGGCGACGTCGTGGTTGGACAGCACCCAGGTCGCGGGCGCGCCGATCGGCACGTGGGTGGCGAGGGTCAGGTCGATGCTGGCGCGCAGCGCGGCCGGCTCCCACGCACTCGACAGGAAGTCGAAGTTGAACGCGGTGTGAAGCTCGTCGGGGCGCAGGTAGTTGGCGAACCGCTCCTGGTCGGGCAGCCACACCTCGCCGATGAGGATCCGCCCGCCGTAGGAGTCGGACACCCGCCGCCACTCGCGGTAGATCTCGTGGACCCCGTCGTGGTCGGTGTACGACTCCTCCACGCTGTCGAGGTCCTTGACGAGCACGGCCGCGGAGTCGATGCGTACGCCGTCCACGCCCCGGTCGAACCAGAACCGCAGCACCTCGAGGAACTCCTCGCGTACGACGGGGTTGTTCCAGTTGAAGTCGGGCTGCTCGGGAGCGAACAGGTGGAGGTACCACTCGCCGTCCGGCACCCGCGTCCACGCCGGGCCACCGAAGATCGACTGCCAGCCGTTGGGCGGGCCGTCGCCGACGCCGGGGCGGAACCAGAACCGCTCCCGGGCCTCCGAACCGGGACCGGCCACCAGAGCCTCCTGGAACCAGGCGTGCTGGTCGGAGGCGTGGTTGGGGACGACGTCGACGATCGTACGGATGCCTAGGTCGTGGGCTTCCTCGATCAGCTTCTCCGCCTCGGCCAGGGTGCCGAAGACCGGCTCGATGCTGCGGTAGTCGGCGACGTCGTAGCCGCCGTCGGCCATGGGAGAGGGATACCACGGGTTCAGCCAGATGGCGTTGACGCCGAGATCCGCCAGGTAAGGCAGGCGTGACCGCAGCCCCGCCAGGTCACCCGTCCCGTCGCCGTTCCCGTCGGCGAAGCTGCGCAGGTAGACCTGGTAGATCGCGGCCCCGCGCCACCAATCGGGGGTCGAGGTGTTGCCGGGCATGCTGAATACAACTCCTTACGGGTGACGAGTGAAGAGCGACGGGGAGGGGCGGTCAGCCCTTGAGGCTGCCGGCGGTGAGGCCGGCCATGATGTGCCGCTGGAACAGGAAGAAGACGACGATGGTCGGGATGCTCGCGATCACCAGGGAGGCGACCAGCACGTTCTGCGGCATCTGGGAGGAGAGCGAGGCGATGCCGATGCTCACCGACATCTTGTCGCTGTCCGGGAGGACCAGCAGGGGCCAGACGAAGTCGCGCCAGACGTTGACGACGGTGAGGATGGAGACCACGCCGAGGATGGGCCGGGAGATCGGTATCACCACCGACCACAGGATGCGGCCCGGTGACGCGCCGTCGATCTCGGCGGCTTCGAGCAGCTCCCTGGGGATCGAGTCGAAGAACCGCTTGAGCAGGAAGACGTTGAAGCCGTTGGCCGCCGCCGGCAGCCAGATCGCCCACGGCGTGTTGAGCAGGTTCCAGTGGAAGAACGGCACGTCCTTCACCGTCAGGTACGCCGGGAGCATGATGACCATGGGCGGGATCATCAGCGTCGACAGCATCAGGGCCAGCACGACCTTGCCGAGCGCCGGGCGGAGCTTCGACAGGGCATAGGCCGCCGAGACGTCCACCGCGAGCGTCAGCAGCCAGGCGCCCCCGGCGTACAGGGCCGTGTTGCCGAGCAGCGTGCCGAGGCCCAGCAGATCCCACGCCTCCAGGTAGCCGTCCAGGGAGAAGTGCGACGGCAGGAAGGTCGGCGGGATCGCGTTGAGTTCCTCGGTGGACTTCATCGCACCGGTGATCATCCAGTAGAGCGGGAAGACGAACGCGGCGGTGAAGCTCACCACCACGATCACCAGCACGATCCAGTAGACGATCCGGCCGCGGGTCGTGTTGAGCTGGTGCGGCGAGACGGCGGTGCGGAACTGCGTGTTCATCGGCTTGCGGGGCCGCCGCTGCCCGCGGCGCTCGTGCCGGGTGGAGGCGGCCGGCGTCCCGGTCGAGCGGTCGGGCATGACCGTGGTGTTGGACATGGTCGCTCCCCTCACACCGTGTTGTCGCGCGAGACGCGCAGGTAGATCGCGGAGAACACCATGAGCACGATCATGAGCATCAGGCCGAGCGCGTTGCCCGCGTTGAGGTTGCCGAAGTTGAAGGCGTACTGGTACATGAGGTAGACGACGCTGACCGTGGCGTTCTCGGGGCCGCCGCCGGTGAGCAGGTAGGGCTCGATGAAGACCTGCATGGTCGCCACGATCTGCAACAGCAGCATCACCAGCAGGATCAGCTTGGTCTGCGGGATCGTGACGTGCCGGATCCGCTTGAACAGGCCGGCGCCGTCGAGCTCCGCGGCCTCGTACAGCTCGCTCGGGATGGTCTGCAGGGCGGCGAGGTAGATCAGCGTGCCGCTGCCCATGTTCATCCAGGTGGAGACGATGACCAGCGAGATCAGCGCGGTGCTCGTCGAGTTGAGCCACTGCAGGCCGGGCAGGTGGAACAGGTCCAGGACCTGGTTGAACAGCCCGTAGTCGGGGTTGTAGAACCACTGGAACAGCAGGACGCTCACCGCGGGCGGCAGCATGACCGGCAGGTAGACCACGAAGCGCAGGTAGGCGCGGGCGTGCCGTAGCTCGTTCAGGACGATCGCGGTGACGAAGGGGATCCCGTAGCCGCACAGCAGGGCGAGCACCGTGAACAGCGCGGTGTTGACCCAGGCCGGTCCGAAGGCCGGGTCGTCGACGACGGTGCGGAAGTTCTCCAGCCCCACCCATCTGGGCGGGTCCACGAAGTTGGTCTTCTGGAAGCTGAGGATGACCTCTCGGATCATCGGATACCAGGAGAAGAACGCGAAACAGATCAGAGCGCCGCACAGGAAGCCGTAGGCGGTCACGTTGCGCCGCACGGCGCGCCGCAGTTTCGTCGGCTGCCGCCGCCGGCCGCCCGCTGCCGGGATGCTCGCTGTGGTCATCGTTGTGAATCCGATCTCGACGTGATTGCCGGGGCGCCGGCCGCGCGAAGCTCACGACCGCGGGCGGCGCCCCGGGTTAGGCCCGGATTATCAGGGCGGTCAGCCCTTCGAGGCCAGCAGGGAGTTGACCTTCGACTCGGCATCGGACAGGAGCTGGTCGATGTTCGCGTCCTTGCGGGTCAGCACGGCCGACATCGGAGTGTCGAGGATCTTGTAGATCTCCTGGGCGTACGGCCCCGGCTCCGCCTTCGGCGGGATGCCCTTGGAGCCCTCCACCCATCCGGCGAACTGCGCGGCGTCGATGTTGGCGTTCGCCTTGCGCAGGTCGTTCACGGCCTGGCCGGACGGCGTGTCCGCGCCGTACAGGTCGGGGTACGGCTGGCCGACGGTGAGGTTCGCGCCCTTGGCCCGCACGTAGTCGAACTGACCCTTGCCGGGGGTGAGGAACTTGTACTCGATCCACTTGAGGCCGGCCTTGATCTGCTCGGGCGTGGCCTTCGGGTTGATCATGTAACCGGCGCCGCCGTTGAACAGGGCCTTGGCCTCGGGCTGGGCGGTGATGGAGTAGTTCTCGAACTTGCCGCCGAAGTCGTTGCGGAGCGAGATGAGCACGTCGGGCGCGCCCAGCATCATGCCCATCTTGCCGCCGGCCATGGCCTTCATCAGGGCCGGCCAGTCGATGTAGAGCTGGGAGCCCATGCTGTTGTCGACCCACCGCATCTGGTGGAGGTTCTCCAGCACGGCCTTGCCCTCAGGGGTGTTGAAGGCGGCCTTCTTGCCGTCGTCGGTGACGACCGATCCGCCGCGGCCGTAGATGGAGGCGGTGAAGTGCCAGCCGCCGACGTTGTTGCCGCTGTACTCGCCGTATCCGACGTAGCCGGGACCGAGCCCCGCGATCTTCTTGGCGGCGGCCTGCACGTCGGCCCACGTCTTGGGCGGGTTGTTCGGGTCGAGACCGGCCTTGGTGAAGACCTCCTTGTTGTAGACGAGGCCCATGCCGTAGCCGTCGGTCGGCAGCCCGTAGATCTTGCCGTCCTTCTTGAACAGGTCGATCGAGCTGTTGTAGTCCGCGAACGTCTTGATCTCGTTGACGTACGGTGTGAGGTCGGCGGCCTGGCCGCTCTCGATCAGCCGGCCCACGTTGGGGAAGTTGACGTAGAACACCGTCTCCAGCTCGCCGCTGGCCAGCTTGGGCTCGAAGGTGCGCGGGTCGTAGCAGGGGAACGCGTCGGTGACCTTCGAGACCTTGATGGTCGGGTTCAGCTTCTGGAAGGCCGCCAGGTCCTCCTCGAAGGTCGCACGCTCCGCCTTGTTCGTCTTCGGCGGCTCGCAGTTGACCGAGATCGACACCGGCCCTGCGCTGCCGGGCGCCGCGCCGGCCTTGTCGCCGCCGTTACCGCTGTCGTCGGTGCCGCACGCCGCGGCCGCTGCAATGGCAAGTCCCGAGACCAGCAGTATCGAGAGCTTGTGGGATTTCATCCTCGTTCCCTTCTGGAACCGCGCACCACGACCCGTCGAAGCACACGGCTCGGGGCCGACTGGAGCGCCCCGATCCGCTCGGTTGCGAGAAACATACAGAGGCATGCAGGACTGAGCAATAGTTCGTCATTAACTCTGCAAAAAAGTGACAGTGATTGGTCTGTCGCTGGCATGCCATCGCTGTGCACAGGACTCGAACATTGGCGTGGGGAGCAGGGATGTGGGACGGCGTGGGGAGCAGGAATGTGGGACGGCCTGGAGGAGCAGGTATGTGCGACTGCGTGGGGAGCAGGGACGCGCTCAAGCGTGGGCGGGTGCTCCGGCCGGCCGTGACAGTCGCGGTCCGGTGAGCCTCGGGAGCGGCCATCGCGGGCGCGGTGGTACAGGGCACGGTCTTACGCCGGCCTCCGCACCCGCCCGCCCCCGGCGCTCCGCGCTGATTGACGGGCCACACAAACGTTCACCGGGGCCGAGGGAGCGGAGCGGGCTTCGCGAGGACCAGAGTTTCCTTCCGGCGCAGTGACCGATCCGCCAAAGTCCATGACACCGACCAGCCCGCCCAAGGTTCGTGGACGTCCCGCTAGGAGCGGGGCGCGGGGGCGGTCGAGGCGCGTACGACCAGCTCGGGCTCGAACAGCAGCTCGTCCCCCGGCACCACGGCCGCGTCGATCTGGGCCACCAGCAGCTCGACGGCCGCCCTGCCCATCGCGTCGATGGGCTGGCGGACCGTGGTCAGCGGCGGGTCCACGCAGTTCATCAGCGCCGAGTCGTCATAGCCGATGACGGAGACGTCCTCGGGCACCGACAGCCCCGCCCGGCGGGCCGCCCTGATCGCACCGAGGGCGAGCACGTCGCTGGCGCAGATGATGCCGGTCACGCCCGCGGCGACCATGCGTGCGGCGGCGGCGTGCCCGCCTTCCAGCGAGAACATCGTGTGCTCGACGTGGTCGGGGCCGAGCTCCAGGCCGTTGGCCGCGGCGTACGCGCGGAACGCGGCGAGCTTGCGCTGGGACGGCACGTGGTCGGGCGGGCCGAGCAGCATCGCGACCTGGCGGTGCCCGAGTGCCATGAGGTGGGCGAGCGCGATCTCGGCCGCGGCGACGTCGTCGCACGACACCTGCGGGAACCCGAGATGCTCGACCGCGGCGTTGACGAGCACGGTCGGCAGTTTGCGTTCGAGGACCCTGCGGTAGTGGCTGTGGGAGGCGTCTCCCTGGGCGTAAAGGCCGCCGGCGAAGACCATGCCGGAGACGTGCTGCTGGAGGAGCAGGTCCACGTAGTCGGACTCGGAGACGCCGCCCACGGTCCGGGTGCACAGCACGGACGTGAACCCCTGCTGGGCCAGCGCGCCTCCCACCACCTCGGCGAAGGCCGGGAAGATCGGGTTCTGCAGTTCCGGGAGGACCAGGCCGACGAGCCGGCCGCGGTCGCCGCGCAACTGGGTGGGCCGTTCGTATCCCAGCACGTCGAGCGCGGTGAGCACCGCCTCTCTGGTGGCGTCGGAGACCCCCGGCTTGCCGTTGAGCACGCGACTCACCGTCGCCTCGCTCACGCCCACCTTCTTGGCCACTTCCGCAAGCCGTCGTGTCATGGACGCAACTATACGACAGCGAGCGCAAACACTTTCATCCACTTGCGCATGCGCTCACGAACGGCACGTCAGGCGCCTACCGCGCTCCGAAGCGGGGACCGGCGGGCCCTTCGTGCCGATCGCGATCGGCACGGCGCGGCCCCGCTCCTCGTCCGGCCAATGTGCGGAGCGGTCCAGAGGGCTCGGGGCTGGGGTTATGCGTCGTCGTAATGCGCATGTCATCTTGCGACTTCTCGTCGCAATATTGCAGAAGGATGTTCACCAACTTATCGTGTGGGCCACTCACCTTCTTCGGAGGTGTGGCGGTTCAGCGTCCACGCCGCATCTCCCGGGTCTCGCATGCAGAAAGGAACCTCATGAGAAGATCCGGAGCCGCCGTCGCGGTGGCGGGGGCGCTGATCGCTGTGGGGAGTGTGGTGGCGTTCCCCGGCACGTCGTCGGCCGCGACCTCGCCGTCGCCCTTCTCCGTCCCGGGAAGAGGCGCGACCGTGCCGTTCACGGAGATCGAGGCCGAGGCCGCCGCGACCAACGGCGAGCAGATCGGCCCGGACCGCGTCTACACCCACCTGCCGTCCGAGGCGTCGGGCCGCCGGGCCGTACGCCTCGACGCGCCGGGAGAGTACGTCGAGTTCACCCTGCCCAAGCCCGCCAACGCCATGACCGTGCGCTACAGCGTGCCGGACAACGCGGCCGGAACGGGCATAACGGCACCGGTCGATCTGAGGATCAACGGGACCAAGCTCAAGGACCTGCAGTTCACCTCCCGGTACGGCTGGTTCTACGGTGGCTATCCGTTCGGCAACACGCCCGGCGACAAGCCGCACCACTTCTACGACGAGACCCGGACGATGTTCGGGTCCACCCTGGCGGCGGGGACGAAGGTCAGGATCCAGGTGGCCTCCACCTCGGTCGCGCCGTGGGTCGTCGTGGACCTCGCCGACTTCGAGCTCGTGCCGGACGCGATCCCCCGCCCCGCCGGGTCGCTGTCGGTCGACGACTTCGGCGCCGACCGCGACGGCACGAGCGACTCGACGGCCGCCTTCCAAGCTGCTGTCGACGCCGGGAAGGCCCAGGGCAAGGAGGTCTACATCCCGGCCGGGACGTACACCCTGTGGGACCACGTGGTCGTGGACGGGGTCACGCTGCGCGGCGCCGGGCCCTGGTACAGCGTGCTCACCGGCCGCCATCCCACCCAGCGCAACCAGGCCGTCGGCGTCTACGGCAAGTACGTCAGCGGCGGCGGCTACACCGGCGGGATCCGGCCGCACGAGGCGGGCGGGCCGAGCCGCAACGTCACCCTGCGGGACTTCGCGATCATCGGCGACATCACCGAGCGGGTGGACGATGACCAGGTCAACGCCCTCGGGGGCGCGATGACCCATTCGGTGGTCGACAACGTGTGGCTCCAGCACACCAAGGTCGGGGCCTGGATGGACGGCCCGATGGACGACTTCACGATGAAGAACAGCCGCATCCTCGACCAGACGGCCGACGGCGTGAACTTCCACACCGGTGTCACCAACTCCACGGTGACCAACACCTTCGTCCGCAACAGCGGTGACGACGGCCTGGCGATGTGGCCCGACCGGATCGCCAACGTGAACAACGCGTTCACGTTCAACACCGTGGTCGCGCCGGTCCTGGCCAACAACATCGTGACGTACGGCGGCCGGGACATAAAGATCAGCGACAACGTGGTGAGCGACACGGTCACCAACGGCGGCGGCATCCACGTCGCCAACCGCTATCCGGGGGTGAACTCCGGCCAGGGCACGGCGGTCGCCGGCACGATCACCGTCGCCCGCAACACCCTCATCCGGGCCGGCAACAGCGACTACAACTGGAACTTCGGCGTCGGCGCGATCTGGTTCGACGGCCTCAACGAGCCGATCAACGCGACGATCAACGTGACCGACACCGACGTCGTCGACAGCTCCTACGAGGCCATCCAGTTCATCGAGGGCAGCACCCAGACCGTCAACTTCTCGAACGTGAACATCGACGGCACCGGGACGTACATGATCCAGGCGCAGGCGGCGGCGAAGGCGAGCTTCACCGACGTCCGGGCCGCCCACATCGGCGCGGGCGTCGCGATCCACAACTGCGTCGGCACCGGATTCGCCCCCGCGTACGGCACGGGCAACTCCGGCTGGAGCCCGGACTCCACCGTCTGCACCGGCCAGTGGCCCGCGCCGAACTACATCTACGACGGCAGCGGCCCCAGCCCGAGCCCGTCGCCGTCCACCTCGCCGTCCCCTTCCCCCTCACCCTCGCCCAGCCCGACGGCGTGCGCTCCCGGCAGCGGCGACCTCGCCCGGGGCAAGACGGTCACGGCGACGAGCAGCACCCAGACGTACGTCGCGGCCAACACCGTGGACGGCGACGCGAACACCTACTGGGAGTCGGCCAACAACGCCTTCCCGCAGTCGATCACCGTGGATCTGTGCGCGGTGACCCCGGTCCAGCGGGTGGTGCTCAAGCTGCCGCCCAGCGCGGCCTGGGCCACCCGCACCCAGACGCTGACGGTCCTCGGCAGCACGGACGGCACGAACTACACCACCTTGTCCCCCTCGGCGGGCCGTACGTTCGACCCGGCCACCGGGAACACGGCGAGCGTCTCCTTCACCAGCGCGAGCGTCCGCCACGTCCGGGTGACCGTCACCGGCAACACCGGCTGGCCCGCCGGGCAGCTGTCGGCCTTCGAGGTGTACGGCACCGGCGGCACCCCCAGCCCGTCACCCAGCGTCTCCCCCAGCCCGCTGCCCACGGGGAACCTCGCCCGGGGCAAGGCCGTCACGGCGACGAGCAGCACCCAGACGTACGCCCCGGCCAACACCGTGGACGGCGACGCGAACACCTACTGGGAGTCGGCCAACAACGCATTCCCGCAGACGCTCACCGTGGACCTCGGCGTGTCCGTCACAGTCGGCAGGGTGGTGCTCAAGCTGCCGCCGAGCACCGCCTGGGGCGCCCGCACCCAGACGCTGACGGTCCTCGCGAGCACGGACGGCACGAACTACACCACGATCGCCGGACCTGCGGGCTACACGTTCGACCCGGCGACCGGCAACACCGTCACCGTCACCGTGCCCGCCGCCGCCCGGCGCCACCTGCGGCTGAACGTCACCGGTAACACCGGCTGGCCGGCCGCCCAGATCTCCGAGTTCGAGGCGTACGCCTCGTAACCCGGAACGGGACGCCCGGAGGAGGAGTGGACGCCTCCTCCTCCGGGCTCCCCCACACAGCATGACCCCCTCAGCAGGCCGTCAGGTGACGGGGACGCCGACGCGGCCGGTGGAGGAGCGGACGACCAGCTCCGGCTCGAACAACAGCTCGCCCGTCGCGACCGCGGCGCCCTCGATCTGGCTGACCAGCAGCTCCACGGCGGCCCTGCCCATCGCCTCGATCGGCTGACGCACCGTCGTCAGCGGCGGATCCACGCACGTCATGAGCGCGGAATCGTCGTATCCGACGACGGACACGTCCTGGGGCACGCGCCTGCCGGCCCGCCGCGCCGCGCGGATGGCCCCGAGGGCCAGCGGGTCGCTGCCGCAGACGATCCCGGTGACGTCCTGCCGCACGAGCTTCAGCGCCGCCGCGTGGCCGCCCTCCAGCGAGTGCATCGTGTGCTCGACCAGCTCGCCGCCCGCGGCCCGGAACGCCTCCAGTTTCCGTATGGACGGCATGTGGTCGGCGGGGCCGACGACGAGGCCGATCCGCTGGTGGCCCAGCGCCCGCAGGTGGCCCAGCGCCTGCTCCACCGCGATCGTGTCGTCGCAGGAGACACGGGGGAAGTCCCAGTGATCGGCGGCCGCGTTGACCAGCACGGTGGGCAGCCGCCGCTCGACCAGCCGCAGGTAGTGCTCGTGGACGACGCCGGTCTGCGTGTAGAGCCCCCCGGCGAAGACCACACCGGACACCTGCTGCTGCAACAACAGGTCCACGTAGTCGGCCTCGGAGATCCCGCCGACCGTACGCGTGCACAGGACGGGGGTGAACCCCTGCTGGGCCAGCGCCCCGCCGACGACCTCGGCGAACGCCGGGAAGATGGGGTTTTGCAGCTCGGGCAGGACGAGGCCGACCAGGCGGGCGCGCTCGCCGCGCAGCTGTGTGGGCCGCTCGTAGCCGAGCACGTCGAGAGCCGTCAGCACGGCCTCCCGGGTGGCCTCGGAGACCCCGGCCTTGCCGTTGAGGACGCGACTCACCGTGGCCTCGCTGACCCCGACCTTCTTCGCAACCTCCGCAAGCCGTCGCGTCATGGCGGCAAGCATACGACGCGGAGCGGCCGGGCCAAGGATCTTCGATGACACGGTTGCAAGCGGGCTGAAAGCACCGTGAAAGAGGCGATTCCTAGTGTCTGCCGCGTTACAGATCTCCCAGGAAGGCATCATGAACATCCTCAGGAACAGCCTCGCCGTCGTCGCGGCGTCCGCCCTTCTCGGTCTGACCGCCGCCTGCAGCGGGAGCCAGACGGCCGTCTGCGAAGAGGCGACCAAGGCGTTCACCGACTACAGCTCCAAGGCCGCCGCCGCGGCCGGCGACATCAAGGGCATCAACACCGCGACCGGCGACCTGGCCGCGCAGCTCAAGGACCTGTCCGGCAAGGCTGACGGCGATCTGAAGGTGGCGCTCGCCGGCATGGCCGACTCGTGGGCGTCCTTCAAGATCGACCTGTCGGACCCGGCCTCCGCGACCAAGCTCGCCGAGTTCGGGCAGAAGGCCACCCAGGCGACGCAGCAGCTCGCCTCCGCCTGCTCCTGACCTCCCCCGGCCTCACGGCCCGCCTCGCCGCCGGCGCCAAGCGCCGGGGCGGGCGGGTGCGGAGTCCGGCGTAAGACCGTGCCGGATACCACCGCGCCCGCGACGGCCGCCGGTTCACAGCACCCTGCCACGTCTGGCGGCTCGGGCGTAGTCGCGCAGGGATACGCCGATTGCCGGCCGCTGACGCAGGAACTCCTCGACGATGCTCTCGACCACGTCCGAGTAGGTGATGTGCCAGTGCCCCAGCCCGTGCAGAGCGCTCTCGACGCAGGCGACGTTCTCACTGGGCAGCGTGTCACGCATGACCCCGAGCAGCACCTCGTCGATCCTGCGCGCGACGGGGTCACCCGGCCTGCCCCAGGTGGGAAAGACGTCCCACCACATGTAGCAGATGCTGTTCAGTGGGTTTTCCACTGATTCGCCGTTATCACCGTGGCTCAATACGTTCTGACACAGAGGTTCGAACAATTGGGCGTACAACTGCCTGATCGCGGCGGCGCACCGGACTCGCAGGTTCTCGGGCACGGACGGGTTGTACAGCTCGTGGAACAGCCCGGAGTCGCCGGCAAGGAACCACAGGCCATCCGCGATCCGCTGGGCCGAGTACGTCTCCGCCACCCGGCCGGCGGCGGTGAGGAATTCTGCCAGCGAGAGCACGCTGTCGAGGGGATCGTCCGGGAAGTCGTCGCCGTCCCGTAGGACGAACAATCGCCGAGTCCACGCTTCGAGATCGATTGCCACTTCCGGACTGTCTCACCCCACCGAGGGCGTGCATAGCCGCCGGCGGCCTTGGCGCCCACGGTGGCGAGAATCAGCACGACGACAGGGCGATAGCCGGCTTTCGACCCGCTATCGCCACTGGCCGTTCCATCGTTGCTCAAGCCCGCCGAGGGACCTGAGCCACCCGCCGTCCCCCTCTGACGGCTCGTCTCAAGCACCCGCCCGGCCAAGGCACCGTTCTTGAACGCCCCGCCGTCAGTACTCGAGGCCCCAGTCGTGGGTGCCGAGGGTGTAGGCGTCGCCCTTGGGCACCAGCCTGCCGCCCTCGGCCAGGCTGTCGAGGCACCGCCGTACGTCGTCCTCCGGAAGATCGGTCATCGCGGCGACCTCGGCGGCGGTCGCTGGCCGTTCCTTCGTGTTCAGGGCGGCGACGGCCTCGTAGACCGTCATGTCCGCCGCCGTCATCTCCTGGACGTCTTCCAGGCTCTCCTCGTCAGGCACTGCGCTGTCTCGCCCCCTCACGCAGCCGCTCCGGATCGACCTGCCGGTCCGGGTAGCGTTCGAGGTACTCGCCTTCCAGCTCCTGCGTCCGCGAGGTGTGGCGCTCCAGCGCGTCGTCCGATCCGTGGAAGAACGTCTCCGAGCGGGTCTCGTGCAGGTGGCGCAACTCGCGGATCAGGTCCTCGTCGCCCAGGTCCCGCGGGTCGACTCCCATGGTCATGGCGGTCCTCCCTCACACCTCTGTCGGCTTGTCCCAGCGTTCGTCGGGGTTCTTGTCGTCCGGCTCCGCGTTCGGCGGATCGGTGGCGGACGGGGTCCACTCACCGGCGATATCCGGCTCGTCCTCGGTATCGATGTATCGGTCGTCTTCCCTTCGCATGCCAGGTCTCCTGCCCGGTGGAGCGCCCGCCATTCCGGACGGGCCGCACCGGACCGCCCCCGGAATGCCGTACGGCCCGCCCCCGTCGCGACGGTGCGCGACGGAAACGGGCCGTGTGAGGACGGGAGGTTTCAGGACAGGTCGAACTCCCCGCCCTTGACCCCTTCGACGAACGCCTCCCACTCGCCGGGGGTGAACATCAGCCGCGGCCCCTGGGGATCCTTCGAGTCGCGCACGGCGACGCCGTCGCGCAGGCGCGCGACCTCCACACACTGGTTGCCGACGGTGTTCGAGCGCGCCGCCTTGCGCCAGATCGCGCAGGCCAGGTCGTCCGCCGGTACAAGTCCCCTCATCGTCCCGCCATCTCCTTCTCGACCGAAATGATCATTTCCATGGACTTCTCCGGGCCGAGCGCGGCGGCACGAAGATGATCGAAGACCTGGACGTATCCGCGGATCTCCGCCGGATCCTCCAGGTAGAGCTCGCCGCTCATGTTCTCCAGCAGCACCACGTCGGCGTCGCCGGGATCGGGGAAGGCCAGGATCGCCGTCGAGTTGCCCATGCCGAGGTAGGCGCCCGCGTCGAACGGCAGCACCTGCACGGTGACGTTCGGCTGGACGACCATCTCCCGCAGCCTGCGCAGCTGCTCGGCCATCACGGGCGGGCCGCCCACGGGCCGGCGCAGCGCCGCCTCGTCGAGGACGGCCCACAGCTCCAGTGGGGCGGGCCCGGTCAGGCGCCGCTGGCGCTCCATCCGGGCGGCCGCCCGGCGCTCGATCTCCGCCGGGTCCTTGACCAGGGCGGCGCCGATGACCGCACGGGCGTAGTCCTCCGTCTGCAGCAGCCCGGGGACCAGCAGCGGCTCGTAGTTGCGCACCGACGACGCCTCGGCCTCCAGCCCGACGTACGGCCCGGGCAGGACGTCGTCGTAGGCGCGCCACCATCCCCGCCGTGCGGCGTCCCTGGCCAGCGCGATCAGCGCGTCCCGTTCCGAGCCCTCGACGCCGTAGAGGTCGAGCAGGTCGCGGATGGTCCGGGTGTGCGGGCGGGTGTGGCCCGCCTCGATCCGGTAGACGGTGGAGACCGCCACGCCGAGCCGTCGCGCGACCTCCTCGCGGACGAACCCGGCCTCTCGCCGCAGACGCGTCAGCTCACCGGAAAGCCGGCGAAGCCGGACTGTAGGGCCACCCACTCCCCTCATGAACCGAACTCTCCCTTTCGCCGCAAAAGGAAACTATGCAATCGTGCATTCGCCATATTGCGTAGCCGTTTTGCAAAGTGCAGGATGAACGAAGTCTTGCACGGACCTCGAATCGCCATCCGCAGGCGGGTGCACAGGGAGTTATCACGGGATGACAATTCTCAACCTCTCGGGGAGAATCGCGATCTCACGCCCCTTCTCGGGAGACGCGTCCCAGGTGCGGGCCGCCCGGCGGTTCGTGGCGAGCCGGCTCGGCGACGGCCACCCCTGCCGCGACGACGCCGTGCAACTGATCGGCGAGCTGGTCGCCGAGTCGCTCCGGCACGCCGCCTCCTGCGGACGCCCGCCGGGATACGGCGTGTCGGTCCTGGCCACGCCCGCCGCGGTACGCGTCACGTTGTCGACACAGGGCTGCGGGTGCTGGACGTCTCCCGAGCTGACGCCGGGCCGCGGCGTCCACCTCGTGGACCTGTTCACCCGCCGATGGGGCGTGTCTGCGAGCCGCACCGGGGTCGGCGTGTGGTTCGAGCTCGGGCACGACGCCGCCGCCGCACCGCCGCCCAGGGGCGTCGAAAGCGAGAGCACGAGGACGGCCTGAACGCCGGTCCGCACCGCCACGGGCCGAGACCGGTGAGAAGCAGAACGAATTTCTGGCCGGATCCGGGGTAGACGGGCGCCATATCTTCCGGAGAAGGGGACGATATGGCGCAAATAAGCACCGACATTCCCGCGCGGCTGGATCGGCTCCCCTGGGCCCGTTGGCACTGGCTCGTGCTCATCGGGCTCGGCACCGTCTGGATCCTCGACGGGCTCGAAGTGACCATCGTCGGGGTCATCGGCCCCCGGATCACGGACCCTAGCAGCGGGCTGGGACTCACCGACAGCGAGGTCGGGATCGCCGCCGGCGTGTACGTCGCGGGAGCCTGCCTCGGCGCTCTCTTCTTCGGCCACCTGACGGACCGGTTCGGGCGCAAGAAGCTCTTCCTGGTGACGCTCGCCCTCTACCTGGCCGCCACCGTGGCCACGGCGTTCTCGCACGACGCCTGGTACTTCTACCTGTGCCGCTTCTTCACCGGCGCCGGCATCGGAGGCGAGTACGCCGCGATCAACTCGGCGATCGACGAGCTCATCCCGGCCCGCGTACGCGGCACGGTCGACCTGGTGGTGAACGGCTCCTTCTGGCTCGGCACCGCGCTCGGCGCGCTCATCGCGATCCCGGCGCTCGACACGAGCCTGCTGCCGGCCGGTCTCGGCTGGCGCCTGCTGTTCGGTCTGGGCGCCGTCCTCGGGGTGGCGATCCTGCTGGTCCGCAGGACTGTGCCGGAGAGCCCGCGCTGGCTGTTCATCCACGGCCGCGGAGAAGAGGCCGAGGAGATCGTGCGGGAGATCGAGACGAAGGTCCGCGACGAGAGCGGCAAGACGCTCGAACCGGCGCACGGGGAGATCAGGATCAACCAGCGGACGCGCACCCCGCTGTCGGAGGTGGCGGCCACGCTGCTGCGCCGCTATCCCAAGCGCACGACCGTCGGCCTGTCGCTGTTCATCGGTCAGGCGTTCCTGTACAACTCGATCTTCTTCACGTACGCGCTGGTGCTGTCGAAGTTCTTCAAGGTGCCGGACGGCAGCACGCCGTGGTACCTCGTCCCGATCGCGATCGGGAACTTCCTCGGCCCGGTCCTGCTCGGCCGGTTCTTCGACACGGTCGGCCGCCGGACGATGATCGCGGGCAGCTACGTGCTGTCCGGCCTGCTCCTGCTGGGCACCGCCGTGCTGTTCAACGCACACGTGCTGACCCCGGTGACCCTCACGGCCTGCTGGATGGTGGTCTTCTTCTTCGCCTCCGCGGGGGCCAGCAGCGCCTACCTGACGGTCTCGGAGATCTTCCCGATGGAGACCAGGGCCCTGGCGATCGCGCTGTTCTACGCCGTCGGCACCGGGCTCGGCGGCATCATCGGGCCCGTGCTGTTCGGCCGCCTGGTGGAGAGCGGGGTCGTCGGCAACGTCGTGGTCGGCTACGTCATCGGCGCCGTCCTGATGATGGCGGCCGGGCTGGTGCAGTGGTTCATGGGCGTGGAGGCGGCCCGGCGTTCGCTGGAGGACATCGCCGCACCACTCAGCGCCGAGCAGCACCAGATGGTCTGATCGCGCCAAGTCTTCGGCACAGGCACCTGCCCCCGGCAGGTGCCTGTGCGCGTTCCGAACGTGACGACCCGCCTCGCCTGTCGACGAGTCATGCCGGATGGCACACGGCTCTCTTGGGTATCAACCCCCTCAGATGCGCATATAGGGCGCATCCTCGTACATTCGGGGGAATCATGGCTGACGACGGTCAGAAGAAGAAGCCCGCGAAGTCCACCGGCAAGGCGAAGAGGACGGCCATCAAGGAAGCCCGCTCGGCGAAGCAGGCGAAGAAGGCCAACCGCCCCGCCGAGGGCGCGAGCGAGTGACGGCCGCACGGCCGGTGCCACCATGATCCGGGCCGGGCCCACCGTGGCCCGGCCCTCCTCCTTCACCCACACCTTCACCCCCGCCCCCATGTGCGACGCCGCCCTCCGTCCTGGATACTCGGAAGGCCGTTGAGCCGATCTCGCTTGTTCTGGAGGGCCGCCCGTGAGGCTTGGAGTCGTCTTCGACCGCGACCTGCCGCCGGAGTCGCTTCCGTCGTTCGCCAGGGAACTCGACGGCACGGCGGTCTCCGACCTGTGGGTGGTGGAGGACCTCGGCTGGACGGGCGCGATCTCCTCGGCCGCCACGGCACTGGCCGCGACCTCGCGCCTGCGCGTCGGCATCGGCATCACCCCCGCGCCGCTGCGCAATCCGATGCTGCTGGCGATGGAGCTGGCCAACCTGGCCCGCCTCCACCCCGGGCGGCTGGCCGCGGGGATCGGCCACGGCGTGCAGGCGTGGATGCGTCAGGTGGGCGCCGCCGCCGCGTCGCCGCTGTCGCTGCTGGAGGAGACGATCACGTCCGTACGGGCGCTGCTGCGCGGCGAGACCGTCACCCTGCACGGACGCGAGGTGAGCCTGGACGGCGTCCGCCTCGTCCACCCGCCGGCCGAGCCGCCGCCCGTCCTCGCCGGAGTGGTGAACCCGCGCTCGCTGGCCCTGTCGGGACGGGTGGCCCAGGGGACCATCCTTCCCGAGGGTCTCGCCCCGGAGCGGTTGCGGTCGATGATCGAGGGGATCGGCGCGACCGGCGATCACGAGGTGGTGGCGTTCGTCCACCTCTACGTCGGCGACGACGCGCGCGCGGCCATGCGGCGGGCGGCGGAGGAGCAGGCAGGGTTCCTGCAGGTGGCGCCGGAGGAGGTCGTCATGGCGACGGGTTCGCCGGAGGAGGCGTCCGCGCAGGTCAGGGCGCTGTGGAAGGCGGGCGTGTCCACGGTCGCCGTCCGCCCGGTGGGCGCCGACCCGCTCTCCCACGTCCACGAGCTGCTGTCCGCACTCTGACCCGCCGCACGGCGCCGAGGACATGACATTTGTCCTGGGGAGAACAGGATCGGGCCCACTACGCCGGGACACGCGGGATCGGGCAGAGTTGAGGCGTGGACACCCCGACCCTCCGATCTCCTCAGCACCGCGTGAGCCGTACCGCCGTCTGGTACTGGGCCGCGCGGGCCGCCCTCGGCTGGCTGGTCCTCCTCGCCGCCCAGGTGGCCTGGCTCGTGGCCGACAGCGACGGGAGCGCCCTGCCCGTCACCGCGCACGTGGCCGGTCTCGTCGTCACCGCCGTCGTCGCGGTGGCGCACGTCACGGTCATGCCGCAGTGGCGTTATCGGGTGCACCGCTGGGAGGCCACGTCCGCGGCCGTCTTCACCCAGTCGGGCTGGTTCAAGCAGGAGTGGCGCATCGCACCCGTCTCCCGCATCCAGACCGTGGACAGCGAGCGCGGCCCGCTGGAGCAGATCTTCCGCCTGGCCAACGTCACCGTCACAACCGCCTCCGCCGCCGGCCCGATCAAGGTCAGCGGCCTCGACCGGGACACGGCCCAGCGCCTGGTCGCCGAGCTCACCGCGACCGCGCAGGCGACGGCGGGTGACGCCACGTGATCGACGTCATCGAGACGGCCTTGACCTGGCGGCGGCTGAGCCCGCGCATGCTGGTGATCCACCCGTTCCAGGAGGTCGTACGGGCCGCCCCGGCGCTGCTCGGCCTGCTGGTCGCGGGATCGAGCAGCGGCGGGCAGGGGCACCTGTGGAGCGTCGCGGGCGTCGCCCTCATGGTCGTGCTCGGCATGCTCCGCTGGTTCACCACGACCTACCGCATCACCCCCGAGCACGTGCAGGTCCGCCGCGGCCTGCTGACCCGCAAGGTGGTGACCGTGCCCCGCGACCGGGTCCGCACGGTGGACGTCACCTCCCACGTGCTGCACCGCGTGCTCGGCCTGGCCCGGGTGGAGGTGGGGACGGGCACGTCGGAGCGCAGGCACGAGGGCCGGCTCAAGCTCGACGCGCTGACCGCCGCCGAGGCCGCCCGCCTGCGCGTGGAGCTGCTGCACCGCTCCCCCGTCGCTCCCGCCACCGCGTCCCCAACCGTGTCCCCCGTGGCGCCCCCCGCCGGGAGCACGCCGGCCGCGGAGACCGAACTCGCGCGCATGCGTCCCGAGTGGGTGAGGTTCGGGCCGTTCACGATGTCCGGGCTCGTCACCGTGGGCGTCGTCGCAGGCTTCGTGTCCCGCCTGGTCTCGGAGGGCAACGTCGACCTCGGCAGGGTCGGGCCCGTCCAGGAGACCTGGCGGTGGTTCAGCGCGATGTCGCTCCCGCTGGAGATCGCGACGGTGGTGCTCGTGCTGGTGGTGTTCGTGAGCGTCGCCTCCACGCTCGGCTACGTCCTGGCCTTCGGCAACTTCCGGCTGACCCGGCACGCCGAGGGCACCCTTCACGTGACCCGGGGGCTGCTGACCACCCGGGCCATCACCATCGAGGAACGGCGGCTGCGCGGGGTCGAGGTGAGTGAGCCGCTGCTGCTGCGTGCCGTACGCGGGGCCCGGCTGTCCGCGGTGACGACCGGGCTGCGGGCGGCGCAGGGCTCCCAGCGCGGCGGGTCGTTGCTGCTGCCGCCCGCGCCGCGCGCGGCCGCCGTGTCGGTGGCCCGGCTCGTGCTCCCCACTGTCGCCGGTGCCCCCTCCGCCTCCTCCGTCTCGGAAGCCTCGCCGGTCACCGCGGACCTGACTCCTCACGGCCCGGCCGCGCTGCGCCGCAGGTTCACCCGGGCGTACGGCGTGCACGCGCTGGTGCTGACCGCGCTGCTCGCGCTGTGGTGGTGGGCCGGGCTGCCCTCGTGGACCTGGCTCACCGCCGCCGCCCTGCTGCCGCTGACCGCCCTGCTGGCCGCCGACCGCTACCGCTCGCTCGGCCACGCTCTGACGTCCGGCTATCTGGTCACCCGCTGGGGCTCGCTCGCGCGCCGGAGGGTGGCGCTGGAGTGCGACGGCGTCATCGGCTGGAACATCGAGCGATCGTTCTTCCAGCGCCGGGCCCGCCTGGCGACGCTGACGGCGACCACGGCGGCGGGCAAGCAGGGCTACCAGGTGCGCGACGTGGACCTCACCGAGGCGCTGCGCCTGGCCGCGGCGGGCACCCCTGGCCTGCTCGACCCGTTCCTCGTCGAGGCGCAGCATGTCAGCTAATAGCATGTGATGCCCGATAAGACCGGTTTGACCTCAGGAGTTGGATTGTCCCGCTACGGCCAGATGTTCGGCCCCGACATCACGTTCCTCGGCGTCGAGCGGTGCGACCTCGACGACCCGGCCGGCTACGCGGACGCCGACGTCGTCATCCTGGGCGCGCCGTTCGACGGTGGCACCTCTCACCGCCCGGGCGCGCGCTTCGGCCCGAATGCCATCCGCCAGACCTGCTACCTCCCCCACGACGGCTCCCGCCCGAGCCTGGCGCTGCGCGTGGACGCCCTCAAGGACCTGCGGGTGCTGGACGCCGGAGACGTGGAGACCTACGCCGGGGACATCGAGGGCAGCCTGCGCGCGATCGAGGACGCGGTCGCCAGGATCGCGGCCTCCGGGGCGATCCCCGTCGTCCTCGGCGGCGACCACACGATCGCCCTGCCCGACGCGACCGGCGTGGCCCGCCACCACGGCTTCGGCCGGGTCTCGATGCTCCACTTCGACGCGCACGCCGACACCGGCGACATCGAGTTCGGCCACCTGCACGGCCACGGGCAGCCGATGCGGCGGCTCATCGAGTCGGGGGCCATCAGGGGCGACCGCTTCCTGCAGATCGGCCTGCGCGGCTACTGGCCGGGGCCGGAGATCCTCGACTGGATGGCCGGGCAGCGCATGCGGTCCTACGAGATGACCGAGATCGTCACCAGGGGCCTCGACGAGTGCCTCACCGAGGCGTACGCGATCGCGCTCGACGATTGCGACGGGGTCTACCTGTCGGTCGACGTGGACGTCTGCGACCCGGGCCACGCGCCGGGCACCGGCACGCCCGAGCCGGGCGGCCTGTCGGCCCGGCAGCTCCTCGACGCCGTGCGCAGGACCTGTTACGAGCTGCCCGTCGTCGGGTTGGAGATCGTCGAGGTGGCCCCGCCGTACGACCACGCGGACATCACGGCGTACCTGGGCAACCGGGTCGTCCTGGAGGCGCTGTCGGCGATCGCCCGTCGCCGCAGGGACGCCGCCGACGGCACTCGCTGGGACCCCGCGCAGCCCCTCCTCGACGGGCGCTGATCCACACCGCCCGACCGTACGGTCCCGGCCTAGACACAGGCCTTCTGCTCGACGTCACACAGTCGGACTTCGGGGTAGCGCGTCGACGGCTTGTCCAGCAGGGGCCGGGACCTGTGGCGCAGATGCAGGTCGAAGAAGGCCGCGACATGGCTGCGGGTGATCTCCACGGCGCGCGCCCCGGGCAGGCCGGGATTGCGGTAGATGCCGAGTTGCTCCACCAGCAGCGCGGTGTCGGTGAAGGAGACATGCTCTGCCCCTGATACCACGAGCCAGCGCTTCCATCCCGTCAGACGGGCCCAGTCGCGGTCCCACGTGGTGTCTTCGCCTCCCGGGCTGTGCATGGCCTGCGTGCCCAGGAAGAGGAACGGCCGGGACAGTCCGCTGCCCGGGATCGGGGCGAATGTGGTGCCGTCCATGTCGATCCCGGCACGTATGCGAGTGTCCTGCAGCATGGCGGCGATGGTGCTCGCGCCTCCTGCCGAGTGCCCGGCCATCGCGATGCGGGAGCGGGCGATCAGCGAGGCGCCCTTCCATTTGGGGTGCGCGCCGGTCAGTTCATCGAGGACGAAGGAGACGTCGGCCGCCCGGCTCCGGCCCACCGCGTTCCAGAACTCCTGGTCCTTGGGTGCCTCACAGGCGACGCAGGTGGTGACCCGGCCGTCGGGGAAGGTCGTGGCCAGGCTCTCGTAGGTGTGGTCGATGCCGGCCACCACATAGCCCCTGCTCGCCAGTTCCTCCGCCAAAGCGGTGAGCGAGCTGCGGGGCTCGGTGAAGCCCGGGGAGAGCACCACCAGGGGCAGGCTGTGCTCGCGTCCGGCTGGTTCGGCGTCGCTGAGGGCGTTGGTCCGCGTTCTGCTCAACGCGTCGTACGGCACGCCGGTGATCTCTCCGCCTTTCAGGATGAGCTCCGACTCCTTGGCCGTCATGTACGGGGCTCGCTTCCCCTTGCGGGATTTCGCCGGGTACCACAGGGAGACCATGAGTTCCCTCGCCTTCACATCGGGGACCCACGGATCGACGCGGGAGCTGTCCTTGAGGTGGAGGGACGTGGTGCCGACCGGCCGGGATCCGGTCGGTTCGGGAAGCCGGGGCATGCCGATCCGGGCGGATGCCGGACCGGCGGCGGATGCGGTGGAGCCGGGCGACGCGTTGCGCGGCGGGGCGCCGGACACGACCGAACCGGACGCGGAGGCGCAGGAGGTGGCGGCCACGAAGGCGAGCAGGGCCGCGACGGTGACGGCGCCTCGGCTGATCCGGCGGGGCGGCGTCGACGCACCACCGCCGACGCCTGCGCCGGGTCCCGAGACGGGGCCGGGCATGCTCTCCCTCTCCATCGCATGATCCATGAACTGTCCTTCCGGGTGGGGGCCGCCTCGACGGGGCCCGTGCGGGCGGCCGGTGGCGGCAACGACGTTAGGGACCGGGCAGGCCCGTCCGCGTCGGCTGCCATGCCGATATCGATCCCTCCCCGGGGAGGAGCCCGCCGCGGGGTCGTCCTTCCGATGTACTTCTGGCTGAGGTCGGATCCGGTCATCGCGGCTGATGCGGGACGTGCCGTGCGGTCGGGACAATGCATCGGTGACAGCGAGCGAACGACGTGGATGGCGGCGGTTCGGGCTGGATGTGCTGCGCCCAGTGGGGAAACCCGCCCGAGCCTCGCGCCGGTCGCTCCTCGCCGACCTGCTGCTCGCGATCGCCTTGACCGTTGCCGCAGTGACCGCGACGGCGGGCGCGGCAGACGATGCTCATCGCGTCGACGAGCAGCCGCCTTCCCTGCTGGAGCCCTTGCGACTGCGGCCCTCTCCACCGCCGCGAAGCAGCGACGCCGCGCCTGACCACCTGGAACGACCCCTGGTCACCACCGACGACCAGCAGGATTCGGGCCCGCTTCCGCTCCTGGTGGTTCTGACGGCCCTGCCGCTGGCGATGCGACGGTTGTACCCGCTGATCACCTTCTGGGTGGTGCTGGCCGCGGCGTTGGGCACCCGTGACGACGCGACGTGGATCACCGTGCTGACGTTCGCCATCGCCGCCTACGGGGCGGTGGCCCACAGCACGCACCGGGCGACGGCCGTCGGGGGACTCGTCCTCGCCACCGTGCTGGCGGGCGTCGCCTTCCGGGACTCCGTCCCGGCGTTGCCGAGCTGGCTGGGGCCGTTCGTGGTACTGATGAGCGCCGGAGTCGCCGCCGCTTTCGTCCGATCCTGGCGGCGGCAGCTCGACGCCGGCCGCCGCCGGGTCGCCGAACTACAGCGCGCCCAGGAGGAGGCCATGCGCGAGGCCGTCCAGGGAGAGCGCTCCCGGATCGCCGGCGAACTGCACGATGTCGTCACCCACAATGTGAACGTGATGGTGATCCAGGCCGGTGCGGCACGCGCGGTGATGGACACGGCTCCGGCGCGGTCGAAGCAGGCCCTGCTGGCGGTCGAAGCCGGCGGCCGAGCCGCCATGGCGGAACTACGCAACGTCATGGGACTGCTGGCCGGGCCGGAGAGCGAGCGGGCGGGCGGCAGTGCCGACGGGCTCGAACCGCAACCGGGCCTCGACCAGCTCGATTCGTTGATCGAACGGGTTCGCGCAGCCGGAGTGCGGGTCGGCGTCGAGATCTCTCCGCCGCCCGGTCCGCTGCCGCCCGGGGTGGAGCTGGCCGTCTATCGCGTCGTCCAGGAGGCCCTGACCAACACGATCAAGCACGCGGCCGGTGCGACGGCGTCCGTCGCCATCGGCCACCGCGGCGGCTGGCTGGAGATCGAGATCACCGACACCGGCGGCAGGCTGACGGCCCGTGCGGGAGACGGCCAGGGCCGGGGCCTGATCGGGCTGCGGGAGCGGCTCGCCCTCTACGGCGGCACCCTGCAGGCCGGACCGCGAAGCGACGGCGGCTACCGAATCAAGGCGCGGGTGCCGTGGGCCGCCACGTGAACGGGCCGATGCGCGTGGTCATCGCCGACGATCAAGCACTGGTACGCAGCGGGTTCGGGATGATCCTCGCCGCCGACGGCATCGAGGTGACGGCCGAGGCGGCCGACGGAGCGGAAGCCGTCGCCGCCGTCCGGCGTACTCGACCGGACGTCGTGCTGATGGACATCCGGATGCCGCGGATGGACGGCCTCGAAGCCACCCGGCAGATCATGGCTGCCGACCCGGGCGAGACGCGCGTTCTCATTCTGACCACCTACGACCTCGACCACTACGTCTACGCCGCACTCACCGCAGGGGCCAGTGGCTTCCTGCTCAAGGACGTCACACCGGAGCACCTGGTGGCCGCGGTGCGTCTGGTGCGCGCGGGGGACGCCCTGCTCGCACCGGCGATCACCCGCCGTCTGGTCGAGCGGTTCGCCCGCCGCGACGAGGCCAGAGCAGCCGTACATCGGGATCTGTCGGAGCTGACACCCCGGGAGCTGGAGGTGTTGCGCCTGCTCGCCACCGGGCTGAGCAACGCCGAGCTCGCTGACCGGCTGAGCCTCAGCCCGACGACGGTGAAGACTCATGTCGCGCGCATCCTGTCCAAGCTCGGCCTCAGGGACCGGGTTCAGGCGGTCGTGCTCGCCTACGAGACCGGGTTGGTCACCCCGGGCTCGGTCGCCGACCGGCCGCCGGGGAGTACGCCTGCCTGAGCCGTCCCGCATCGACCCCGAGAGGGAAGGAGAAAGCCGCACCTGACATTTCCGCACATCGGGCGACAGGCGATCTGGTAGGCATGGTCGGATGACGCGATCGAGAACCGCCGCCGTCCTGGCCGTCGCCGCCGCGCTCCCGGCGCTCCTGACCGGCTGCTCCTCAGACGGCCGCGGCGCGGGCCCGACAGGGACGACGGCGGCGCAGGCGACAGCCCCCTCCTCCGATCCGACCGGCTCCGCCCCCGGCCGCGGCGCGACGGCAGGGGCGAGCGGGCCGGCGACCAGGGACGCGTCGGCCGCCCGCCCGGTCCGGTCCCCCGCGAAGCCCGTGCGGGTGCCGGCCGGGGTGACGGCGGGGTACGCCGTGGTCGACGTGACCACGGGCAGGACGGTCGCCCAGAGGCAGGCGCACCACCGGTTCCGGTCGGCGTCGGTGGTGAAGATCCTCATCGCCACCGACTACCTGGAACGGCACAGGGGGACGATCCCCGCCGGGGACATGGCGCTGCTGACGCCCATGCTCCGCGGCAGCGACGACGACGCGGCGACGGCCCTGTGGCGGCGCGGCGGCCAGGGCGAGATCGTGCGACGCATGGCGCGCAGGATCGGCCTGACCGAAACCTCACCGCCACCCGCCGCCAAACCCGGCTTCTGGGGCTACACCGCCGTCAGCGCGGCCGACATCGCGCTCGTCTACCGGTATCTGCTGCGGCGGGCCGAGCCCCGCGTCCGCGACTTCGTCCTCGGCAATCTGCGCAAGGCGTCCCAGTGCGCTCGCGACGGTTTCGACCAGTTCTTCGGCATCCCCCGCGCCGTTCCCCGACCCTGGGCGATCAAGCAGGGCTGGTCCGGGTATGGCGCGGTTCCTCCCGTCAAATGCACCCGTGCGAGGGCGACGTCGTACCGTATCGGGGCAGTCACAATGGGCGGCAACCCGGTTGATTTCGGCCGTCCGGTGCTCCACACTACTGGCGTGATCGGCGACCGGCTGATCATGGTGGTGCTCACCCTGCAGCCCTCGGGGGCGTCCTTCACGCAGTCGGCCGAGCGGGTGACGAAGCTGGCGAGAGACCTCTATCTCAGCGTCGCCTAGCGGTCCGGTTCGTACGGGAGGGACCGTTCTGTTTAGAGGCGGGGCCGCCGGGCAGCGATCACGCGTGCTCTCCCTCCTCTCTGAAAGCTGGTCGGCGATGGGTTTCCCGTGGGGATTGCTCGGCCGGGACATGGCGGTCGATCTCGGCACGGCCAACACGCTCGTGTACGTGCGCAAGAAGGGCGTCGTCCTCGACGAGCCGTCGGTGGTGGCGATCAACCTGCACACGGACAGGATCGTGGCGGTCGGGACCGCGGCGAAGGAGATGATCGGGCGGACCCCGCCCCACATCGCCACGCTGCGCCCGCTCAAGGACGGCGTGATCGCCGACCTCGACGCGGCCGAACGCATGCTGCGGCACTTCATCCAGGTGGCGCACAAGAGCCGCTACCTGGCCAGGCCCCGGGTCGTCGTCGCCGTGCCGAGCGGCACCACGAGCGTCGAGCAGCGCGCGGTCAGGGAGGCGGCGTACGAGGCGGGCGCCCGCCGCGTCCACATCATCGAGGAGCCGATGGCCGCGGCGATCGGCGCGGGACTCAACGTGGGCGACACGACCGGCAACATGGTCGTGGACATCGGCGGCGGCACGACGGAGGTCGCGATCGTCTCGCTCGGCGGGGTGGTCGTGTCGAAGTCCGTGCGGGTCGGCGGCGACGAGCTCGACGAGGCGATCGTCAACTACGTCAAGAAGGAGCACTCCCTGATGCTCGGGGAGCGCACGGCCGAGCACGTCAAGATCAAGCTGGGCAGCGCGCGGCCCGGCGGCGACGACACCACACCGCTGCCGATCCGGGGCCGCGACCTGGTGACCGGCCTGCCCAAGACCGCGACGATCAACCGGGCGCAGGTCAGGGAGGCGATCGAGGACCAGGTCCAGACGATCGTCGACGCCGTGCAGACCACGCTGGACCAGTGCCCGGCCGAGCTGGCGGGCGACCTGATCGACAACGGCATCGTGCTGACCGGCGGCGGCGCCCTGCTCGACGGGCTCGCCGAGCGGCTCGAAAAGGCCGTCGGCATGCCGATCCACCTCGTCGACCAGCCGCTCCAGTCGGTGGTGCTGGGCGCGGGCCGGTGCGTCGAGCGCTTCGACGACATGCAGGACGTGTTCCTCCCCGAAACGCGTCGATGAGGGCCGCCGGTCGCCGGGCGCCCGCGCTGCTGGCGCTCGTCTCCGCCGCCCTGATCGCAGCCGACACCGTCACACCACTCGAACCGCTGCGGGTGTTCGGGTCGGCCGTGTACGGCGGGCTGGAGGACGCGGCGTCCGCCGGCGTCCGCTGGGCGTCGGGCGAGCGGCGCCTGGAGGAGCTCGAACGCGAGAACGCCCGGCTGCGCGCCGACCTGCTGGCCGCCCGCCGCACGACCCCGTCCCCCGCTCGGGCGGACGGCTACCGGGTCGCGTCGGCCCACGTCATCGGCTTCGGCCGGGACGGCACGGTCACCGTCGACACCGGCTCCGACGGCGGCGTGGACCGCGACATGACCGTGTTCGACGGTGACGGGCTGGTCGGCCGGATCCTGCGATCCGGCCCCGGCACGGCGACGGTCCAGCTCGCCACGGCCTCCGGCGCCTCGATCGGGGCCCGGCTCGAGGGCTCGCGGGAGGTCGGCCTGGTGACCGGCGTCCCCGAGCGCGGCCTGCTGCGGCTGAGCCTGCTCAACCCCTCCGCGGAGGTGAAGCCCGGCGACCGGGTGGTGACGCTGGGCTCGCGCGACATGCGGCCGTACGTGCCGGACGTGCCGATCGGCACGGTGGTCACGGTGGAGCCCGCGCCGGACGCGCTGACCAGGACGGCGCTCGTGCGTCCCTTCGCCAGGTTCACCGCGCTCGGCCTCGTCACCGTGGTGCTGGGACCGCAGCCGGACGGCGCGGCGGCGGACGCGTCCGCCGGCGAAGGCGAGGCCGGGGGCGGGGATACGGACGCCGCGAAGAGCGGCTCGAAGAAGGCGAAGGGGGCGTGATGAAGGCGGTCGTCCTGTCCGTGCTCGTCGTCCTCGTCGCACCGGTGCTCCAGGTCGCCGTGGTCAACGGGCTGTCGCTGCCCGGCGGCCACCCCGACGTCGTGCTGGTCGCCGTCGTCGCGCTCGCGCCGCATCTGCGGCCCAGGCCGGAGGCCAGGGGGTTGCCGGAGCGGGGCGCCGCGGGAGGAGGAGCGGGCGCGTTCCTGGGGTTCGCCGCGGGCCTGGCCGCCGACATCGCGCCGCCCGCCGACCACACCATAGGGCGGCTCGCCCTCGTCATGTGCCTCGCCGGGTGGGTGTGCGCACGGGTCGCCGCGGACGGCACGGCCGGGCGGCGCGCCGCCGTCGCCGCCGCCGTGGCCCTGGGCGCGACGCTCGCCGGGGGCGTGCTCGCGGCCCTGCTCGACGGCACGCCGTGGGGCACGGCCCTCGCGCCCGGCGCCGTCGCCTGGACGGCCGGCCTGGCCGCGCTCGCGGCGGCGGCGCTCGCCCTGCTGCCCCGCCGCCGGTCGTTCGGGCGGGTGCCCAGATCACGGGACGGTTCACGTGATCTGGGCACGCGAGGGAGGCGGCTTGCGTAGGAGCGTCAAGCAGCGCCCTCTCAACCGGGGCCGCAACCGGCCCCAGGGCCGCCTCGCGCTCGTGTTCGCGGTGGTGACCGCGCTCATGCTGACCCTGCTCGGGCGGCTGTGGTACCTGCAGATCGTCACCGGCCCGTCGTACGTCAGGGCGGCCACGGAGTCGCGGGCGCGCTCGGTCGTCCTGCCGCCGGTGCGGGGGCGGATCCTCGACACACACGGCCGGCCGCTGGTGGCCAACGAGACCAGACCACAGGTGTCGGTGGACTACATGGCCCTCATCCACCAGCCCGACGGCGGGAAGGACGTGCTGGCCCGGCTCGCCCGGGCCCTGGGCCGGCCCTACCAGGAGATCGCCGACCGGGCCCGGCTGTGCGCCGGGGACGTGCCCAGGCCGTGCTGGCCCGGCTCGCCCTACCAGCCGATCGTCGTCGCGGACGACGTGAGCGTGCGCACGGCGCTGTGGATCGCGGAGCGGCAGGACGAGTTCCCCGGTGTCAGCACCGCGTTGCGGCCGGTCAGGACCTACCCGCTCGGCTCGGCCGCGGCGCACGTGCTCGGCTACCTGCAGCCGCCCTCCCCCGACGACCCCGAGGGCGGCCCGGAGCTGATCGGCCGCGACGGCCTCGAAGCGCAGTACGACCGCGAGCTGGCCGGGCGCACCGGGATCAGGGAGGTGGCGGTGGACAGCACGGGCAAGATCACCGGCCTGATCCGCGAGGAGGCCGCCGTGGCCGGGGACACGCTGGTGACCAGCGTCGACGCGCGCATCCAGGAGGTGGCGGAGCGGGCGCTCGCCCGGGCCGTGACCGCCGCGCGCAAGCGGGGCGAGCCCGCCGACAGCGGCGCGGCGGTGGTGCTGGAGGCGAAGACCGGGCGGGTGACGGCGATCGCCGACTATCCCACCTACGACCCGGGCGTGTGGACCGGGGGCATCTCGCAGCACGACTACGAGGACCTGCCGCTGGTCAGCGCCGCCGTGCAGGGGCAGTGGCCGCCGGGCTCCACCTGGAAGGTGACCTCGACGGCCGCGGCGGCGAAGGCGGGCTACTCGCTGCGGGCCTCCTACGACTGCCCGGGCGGTTACAAGATCGGCGGCCGGGTGTTCCACAACTTCGAGAGCGCCGAACTGGGCCGGATGGACATGCACCGGGCTCTGGTCGTGTCCTGCGACACGATCTTCTACCGTTTCGCGGAGAAGATGTGGCAGCACGACGGCGGGCTCAAGCCGGTCAAACACCCCAAGGACCCGATGCAGGCGATGGCCAGGGAGTTCGGGTTCGGCACGCCCACCGGCGTCGACCTGCCGCACGAGGCTCAGGGAAGGGTGCCCGACCGCGCCTGGAAGAAGGCCAACTGGGAGCGGACCAAGGCGGACTCCTGCCGTCGCGCCAAGACCGGCTATCCGGAGATGTCCGACCGCAAGCGGGCGGCCTACCTCAAGGCGCTCGCCGCCGACAACTGCCGCTCCGGCGGGGTCTGGTGGGCCGGCGACGCGGCCAACTTCTCGATCGGCCAGGGCGACGTGCTGGTGACGCCGCTCCAGCTCGCCCGCGGATACGCCGCGCTCGCCAACGGCGGCACGGTCTTCAGCCCCAGGATCGGCAAGCAGGTCGTGCGCCCCGACGGCACGGTGGTCCGCACGATCACCCCGCCCGTGGTGGGGAAGATCGACGCCTCGCGCAAGACGCTGCGGTTCATCCGCGACGCGCTCGCCGGCGTGCCGCGCACGGGCACGGCCGCGGGCGCGTTCAAGGGGTACTCGTTCACGCGCCTGCCGGTCGCCGGGAAGACCGGCACCGCCGAGGCGTACGGCAGGCAGGACACCTCGTGGTTCGCCTCTTTCGGCCCGGTGAAGAAGCCCAAGTATGTCGTGGTGGTCGTCGTCTCGCAGGGCGGCACGGGCGGGACCACGGCGGCACCCGCCGCCCGCGAGATCTGGGAGGGCATCGCCGCCCTGACCCATAAGGCGAAGAAGCACGACGGAAAGAAGCACGGCAAGAAGGACAAGAAGGACGGCGGGGGCACGCGGTCCGCCTCCCTGCCTCCCGTCGCGTTCGCCGGGGCGGGTGGCGCGCGGTGACGGGCAGGGATCAGACGGGCAGCGGTCAGACGGGCAGGGCTGAGCTGGTTGGAGGCGCGCGATGACGGCGCTCGGTCCCCTGTCCGTACGGCTGCCGGCGAGCCGGGCGACCAGGCGCAGGGGGTGGGCGCGCCTCGCCTTCCTCCCCGCCTGGGGGCTGGTGCTGCCGGCGGCCGCGTTGTCGGCGATCGGGCTGCTGCTCGTGTGGTCGGCCACCCGCAACGAGCCGGGCTCGACGCTGCCGCAGCGGCAGGCGCTCAGCGTGGGCATCGGCTTCGTGCTCATGTGGGCCGTCTCGCGGATCGACCTGCGGGTGCTGCGGGCCTACGTCCCGGTGCCGTACCTGCTCGGGCTGGCCGGGCTGGTCGCCGTGCTGACCCCGCTGGGCCGCACGATCAACGGCTCGCACGCCTGGATCGTGCTCGGTGACGGGCTGCAGTTCCAGCCGTCCGAGTTCGCCAAGGCGGCCACGGTGCTCGCGCTCGCGACGGCGCTGGGCGAGCCGCGCGACGGCGAGCGCAGGCCGGGCGCCGGGGCCGTGCTGCTCGCCCTGGGCCTCGCCGCGCTGCCGGTCGGGCTGATCGCGCTGCAGCCCGACCACGGCACCGCACTCGTCTTCCTGGTGCTGACCACCGGGATGATCGTGGTGTCCGGCGCGCCCAAGAGGTGGTTCGCGGCGTTCGCCGCCGCCGGGGCCGCCGGACTGCTCCTGGTGTGGCGGCTCGACCTCATCCGGCCCTACCAGCTCCAGCGCCTGATGGTGCTGGCCGACCCGGACGCCGACCCGATGGGCATGGGCTACAACGCCACCCAGGCCAGGATCGCGATCGGCTCCGGGGGCCTGCTCGGCAAGGGCCTGTTCCACGGCGAGCAGACGGCGGGCCATTTCGTGCCCGAGCAGCACACCGACTTCATCTTCACGGTCGCGGGCGAGGAGCTCGGCTTCCTCGGCGCCGCCTGCGTGATCCTGCTGATGCTCGCCCTGCTGTGGCGCGGCCTGTGGATCGCGGCCAAGAGCCCCTCGCCGTTCGGCAGGGCAGCGGCCGGCGGGGTGGTGTGCTGGCTGGCGTTCCAGACGTTCGTGAACGTGGGGATGACCATGGGCCTGCTGCCGGTCGCGGGGCTGCCGCTGCCGTTCGTGTCGTACGGCGGTTCGGCCACGATCTCCAGCCTGGCGGCCGTGGGGCTGCTGGCCGCCGTGAACCGGCGTACGCGCACACCTGCATAGGGCACCCTTGGAGGAATGCGCAGCAAGCTCGGCGGACGGGTGGCCCAGGCGGCGGAGATCGCCCTGGCCACCCGCAAGTACGTGACCCCGATCGACGTCCTCACCGGCCTGCGGTGGCTGCACGACCGCCATGTGGAGACCTGGCGGCAGGGCCGGGCCGACAGCCTGGAACGGCTTGCCGCCGTGGACACCGGCCGGATGGCCGAGGCCCTGTCGCATCTGCGCGCCTGGGCCCTGTCCCGCGACCTGGTGGAGAGCGAGGCGGCGTACACGGCGGGCACCCGCGACCGGCGGCCGCTGCGCTTCACGGCGGCGGGCGACGAGGACCTGGAGCGCGCCTTCCGCGTCCACTGGCTCTCACCGGAGCTGAGCGAGGCGCGGCGGCGGCAGATCACCGAACGGCACAGCAAGGCCCCCGACCTCGTGGCCGTGGCGTCGCCGGACGCGTGGACCTGCGCCGGATGCGGGGACACCGGGCCTTATCTGATCATGGAGGACGACCGGCCACACTGCCTGACCTGCGCCGACATGGATCACCTGTGCTTCCTCCCGGCGGGGAACGCGGCGCTGAGCCGCCGCGCCAAGAAGGAAAGCGGCCTGTCCGCCGTGGTGGTCCGCTTCAACCGGCGGCGCAAGAGATACGAGCGGCTCGGCGTCCTGGTCGAGGAGGAGGCGCTGACGCGGGCCGAGGAGCAGTGCCTGGCCGACGAGGAGGCGCGGCTGCGCCGCCGCGAACGCGACCGCGAGCGCCGCGCCGATGAGGACGCCGAGTTCCAGACGAGGATGGCGGCGCAGATCCGCCGCCTGTTCCCCCGCTGCCCGGCCGAGCGGGCCGAGGCCATCGCCGCGCACGCCGCCGTGCGCGGCAGCGGGCGGGTGGGCCGCACCGCCGCCGCCCGCGTGCTGGACGAGAACGCCATCACGCTCGCCGTGATCGCGAGCGTGCGCCACCTGGACACCGACTACGACGAGCTGCTGATGGCCGGGACGCCGCGGATGACGGCCCGCGAGCGGATCCGCCCCCGGGTCGAGGAGGTCCTGACGGCCTGGCGCGCGTGAGCGCTTCCGGCGAACCCTTCAGCGGACGCGGCCGACCATCTGGGCGTACATGCGCCCGGGGCTGGGGACCGACGACGGGTTGAGGAAGCCCGGCAGCGGGGGCAGGTCGACCGCGAACGGCTGCAGCCGCTCGAACAGCGTGTGCGCGTCGGGCGGCCGGTTGTCCGGCTCCTTCTCCAGCAGTTCGGCGATGAGACGATCGAGCTTGGCGGGGACCCCGGAAACCCGGGGCGGCCGTTCCTTCACCTGCTTGTCGAACACGGCGTACTCCGTCGGCCCGGTGAACAGCTGGTTGCCGGTCAGCATCTCGTGCAGCACGCAGCCGAGGGAGTACAGGTCGCTCTTCGGCCCGGCGACACCCCGCTGGATCTGCTCGGGGGACATGTACGCCGGAGTGCCGAGGATCTGCCCGATCCGGGTGAACTGCGCCGTCAACCCCGCGACGTCCGCCTCGCGCAGCATGGCGAGACCGAAGTCGAGCAGCTTGACGCTGCCGTCCGGGCAGAGCATGAGGTTGGTCGGCTTGAGGTCGCGGTGGCAGATCGACAGCTCGTGGGCGGCGGTCAGCACGGCGCACGCCTGGGCGGCGATCGCCGCGGCCCACGGCACCGGCAGCGGGCCGTGCTCGCTCAGCAGGTCGGCGACCGTCACGCCCTCGATGAACTGCATGACCTGGAAGAGCCGCTGCTCGTAGGTGCCGAAGTCGTACAGCACGGGCGCGCCCGGATGGTCGAGCTTCGCGAGGATCCGCGCCTCGCGGATGAACCGGCGCTGCAACTCCTCGTCCGGGCCGTCGGGCAGCCGCAGGAACTTCACCGCCACCTTGCGGTCGAGCCGTCGGTCGTGCCCGCCGTACACGGCGCCCATACCGCCCTGCCCCAGGGGGAGGTCGTCCAGCTCATACCGGTCGCCGATGACCATGCGCCCCTCCCGTCGGCCTATCGGGGAAAAAGCTACCGGATTCGTCCGCGGTGCTCGGGCTCAGCGGCCGGGTGGACAGGACTCTCTCAGCTGGGAAGCTCCACGCCGCGTCACCCATGGGGGCGGAGGCGTCCGTCGATCAGCCCATCGACGCCGAGGCGGGCGAGCGCCTCCCCAGCGGCGGCCGCCTCGCGCAGGCCGTCCTCCAGGGCGAGCAGCCGCCGGAAGGCCGTGCCGTACGTCCGCTGGACGGCCAGGGGCAGCTGGGGGACGCGGGCCCGGCGGGCCTCCACGCGGCTGCTGCCCAGATGCGGCCGGCCGCCGCCCGCCGCGTAGCGCAGGAACCCGGCCAGGAACTCCGGATCCACCTTGTCTGGATCGACGCGGAAAAGGCTGAGATGGGGGCCCAGGACCGCCCCCTCCCCCGCGACCATCCGCGCGGTGACGGCCGACGCCACGACGTCTCCCGGTCGTACCGCGACCAGGCCGGGGGTACGCGGGATCCGCCGCGACGGCGCCGTCCCGGCCGCGACGTCGTCGGCCGTCAGCACGGGCACCCCGCCCTCGGGCACCTCACCCTCGGGCACCCCGCCCTCAGACGCCTCGCCTTCGGACGCGTCGGCGGGCAGTGCCCGCAGCGTCGAGTGCCTGATGGTGACCAGCCCGGATCTGGCCATCTCGGCCACCGTCGCCCACGACGCGTCCCAGCCCGCCGCGCCGCCGGTGAGCACCTCCAGGTCGGGCACGTCGCCGGCCAGCGCCGCGACCGCCTCCAGGAAGCGCTCCCTGGCCGCGGGAAAGCCCCGCGTGTCGACCCGGGGTGACAGGTGCCGTGCCGGGCTCACGTCCACCTCGTCGTCGAGGATGTCGATGATCCTGACCGTGCGGCCACCGCGCGGGAGCTCGCTCTTCGCGAGGTGGGCCCGCCAGACCGCCTCGACGGAGGCCGGGTCGTCTCCCGCGTCGGCCACCAGGATCGCCCCGGGCTGCCGCTCCCCGGGCTCGGGACGGCGCAGCAGCCACAGGTCGGGACCCCCGGGCGCCAGTGTGAAGACCGCGCGCAGCGCGCCCGTCCGCAGCAGGTTCGCCCGGATGCGGCGTCCCGGGCGGCGGCTCGCGGCGGCGCCCGGCATCAGGACGGCCGCCAGCCCGCCGGGCCGCACGTGGGCGAGGCAGTGCTGCACCCAGGCCAGCTCCGGCTCGCCCCGAGGGGGCATGCCGTACTGCCAGCGCGGATCGCCGATGAGATCCTCGTGGCCCCAGGCCCGCTCGTTGAACGGCGGGTCGCACACCACCGCGTCCGCGAGCGCGTCCCCGAGCCCGTCCATCGGCCGGTCCGGAGGAAACGCGTCGTGCCGCAGCGCGTCCCCGGGGAGGACCCGGGCGTCCCGCCCGCGCAGCAGCAGCCGCAGCGCCGCGAGCAGCGCGACCGTCTCGTTGGCGTCCTGGCCGAGCAGCCGCACCTCGTCTCCCGCCCCACCGGCCCCGGCGGCGTCCAGCAGGAGCGTGCCCATGCCGCACGCCGGGTCGAGCACCGTACGCGCCTCCGTGCAGGCCAGCCGGGTCATCAGGGCGGCGACGTCGGGCCGGGTCAGTGCCAGCCTGCGGCTGTGCGCCTCGGCGTACCGCTCGCAGAGGAACTCGAACGTGCCGGCCACGCCGTTCCGCTCGGCCATCCCGGCGACCAGCCGGAGCAGGCCGGGCTCGACCGGCGTCGCGTCCCCCGCACGCGGGGGCAGGTCGGCGGTCGTCTCGGCCACCGCGCCCGGGAGCCGTACGGCGAAGTCGGGGGCGGCGGACAGCCGCTTCCAGCCGTCGGGGTCGCGGAGCGTGTAGAGCAGGAACGCCCCGACCTCCCCCAGCACCTCGCCCAGGCGCAGGTCGTCGGCCGACGCGCGCAGCCGCTGCCAGACGCGGTCGCCCTGGGACACCTCGAACGACTTGCCGTTCCTGCGCAGCCACGCCTCCACTTCGGGGAGCGAGAAAAGCGGGCTGGAGGCGGTACCTCCGACCGGTTGGGGGAAGTCCTCGTACCGGCGGCGCCAGTTGCTGACCGCGGCCCTGCCGACGTCGGCGAGCCGGGCGATGTCGCCCGCGTTCACGGTCGCTTCGACCGCCGCTTCGACGGCGGCCTCGAGCGGGCTGACGGCCGGGCGCGCCGTCGTGTCCGCTGTGTTGTCGGCCTGGGCGTCGTGGCTCATGGACATGAGACTAGCACCGTGCTTGTGAAGTCACTCAACCAATGGTTTACTCAAAACCATGACGCACAACCGTATTCGGTACGCCGCTGGGTCGGACGTCGGGCGTTCGCGTGCCAACAACGAGGATTCGGTGCACGCCGGCGAGCGCCTGCTCGCCATCGCCGACGGGATGGGCGGGCACGGACACGGCGAGGTCGCCAGTGCGGCCGTCATCTCCACACTGGCCGGGCTGGAGGACGGTCCGGGTCCCGCCGACGTCGTCGCCGCCCTCGCGGACGCCGTACGGGAGGCGGGGCAGCGCCTGGGCGACCTCGCCGCGCAGGACCCGGCGCTCGAGCGGATGGGCACCACGGTCACCGCGATGCTGTGGGACGGCCACGGGAAGTTCGCCCTGGCCCATGTGGGCGACTCGCGGGCGTACATGCTGCGTGACGGCGCGCTCTACCAGATCACGCGCGACCACACACTGGTGCAGTCGCTGGTGGACGACGGCCGCATGAGCCCCGACCAGGCCGCCCGCCATCCGCGCCGTTCCCTGCTGCTGCGGGCGCTGGAGACGAGCGGCCTGGCCGAGCCCGACCTGTCGCTGCGCGAGGCGTTCCCGGGCGACCGCTATCTGCTGTGCTCCGACGGGCTCACCTCCGTGCTCGAACCCGAGGCGCTGCACCACGTGCTCACCACCGTGGCCGATCCGCAGGAGACGGTCCACCGGCTCATCGAGCTGGCCAACGAGGGCGGCGGACCCGACAACATCTCGTGCGTGATCGCCGACGTCGAAGCCGCCGACGCCTGACACCTCCCCGTCCCGCGGCCGTCAGCGGGCCGGGGCGTGATCACCTTCCAGCCGGGCGAAACGGCCGCGAGATCTCCGCTCCTCGCCCGAGCGGTGCGCACGGACGGACGTCAGACGGCCCAGCCGCCGTCGACGTTGATCGTCGCGCCGGTTACGTAGCGTCCGCCGTCGCCCGCCAGGTGGGCCACGGTCTCGGCGATGTCGTCCGGCTGCGCGTAGCGGCCGAGGACCGTCAGCCCCCGGACCGTGTCGGCCATGGGGCTGTCCGCCGGGTTCGAGGCGGTGTCGGTCGGGCCGGGGTTGACGAGGTTGACGGTGATGCCGCGCGGCCCGAGGTCGCGGGCGAGTCCCTTGGTCATTCCGGTCATGGCCGTCTTGCTCATGGCGTACAGGGCGAAGCCCGGGAAGACGGTCCGCTCGGCGACGTTGCTCCCGATCGTGATGATCCGGCCGCCCTCGGTCATGTGGCCCGCCGCCGCCCGCGCGGCCAGGAACGGCCCGCGCACGTTGGCCGCGAGCGTACGGTCGACCTCGTCCGGCCCCAGTTCCTCGATCGGCGCGACGTGGAAGACCGCCGCGTTGTTCACGAGGACGTCGAGCCGGCCGAACTCCGCGGCGGCCTCGTCCACGGCCGCGGCGACCGCCGCGGCGTCGCCGTTGTCGGCCCGGATGACCAGCGCCCGCCGGCCCATCCCCTTCACCTTCTCGGCCACGGCGGCCGCGCTGTCCTCGTCGCGCTCGTAGGTCAGCGCCACGTCCGCGCCGCGCTCGGCCAGCTTGAGGACGACCGCCGCGCCGATTCCCCGGCCACCCCCGGTGACCAGGGCCGACTTGCCGTTCATGTCGTTGATTTCGTTCATGGTGTCGAGCATGGCGACAACGGCGCCGGGAGGTCCGGCGGCGATCGGACCTGGCGTTCGGGCCTCGCCGTCAGGCGCCGCGCGCCCGGAACGCGGCCGTCTTGACCCGGTTCTGGCAGGCCGTGGAGCAGAAGCGGCGGGTGCCGTTGCGGGAGGTGTCCACGTACACGCGGTCGCAGTGCGGCGCGGTGCACACGCCGAGCCGGTCGTGCAACTCGCCGCCGAGCACCACGGCGAGGCCGGTCGCGCAACTGGCCGCGTAGTTTCCGGCCAGGGTGCCGCCCGCGCCGTGGAAGTGCAGGTGCCAGGGCTCCCCGTCGTGCCGGTCGAGGTGCGGGCGCGCGTCCGTCTCCGCCAGCAGTCCGTTCACGGTGAGCGCCGCCGCGTCCACGTCGCCTCGCGTCACCGCCTCGAACACGCCGCGCAGCCGCCCCGCGACCTCGGCGAGCGCGCCCGCCTCCGCCTCGGTGACCGTCGGCGCCCGCCTGTCGCCGGTCGCGAGAACGCCGGCGACCGCGGCGGCCCGCGCCTCTCCCGTCGGCGGCTCGTACGACCGGCCCCGCGCCTCGCCTTCGGTCAGCGCGTTGACCAGGCCGACGGCGACCGCCACCACGCCATCAGTGTGACTGTTGAAGTTCACTTGACCAGTTACGTCCTTGCGTTCTACGTTGTAACTGCCGAAAGCATACACGCCAGTTACAAGGAGACGGCATGCTCACGTTCGACGTGGCCACCCGGTGGATCGATCGTTGGGACCGCCAGCAGGAGGGCTACCTCCCCGACAGGGAGGAGCGCTTCACCGCGCTGATCGACGCCGTCGAGGGCGGCGTGGGCCGCCCGGATCCCCTGGTGATCGACCTCGGCTGCGGCCCCGGCTCGCTGTCGGCCCGCCTGCTGGACCGCCTGCCCCGGGCCAGGATCGTCGCGGTCGACGCCGATCCTCTGTTGCTGTCGCTCGCCCGGGCGGCGTACGGCGACCGCGACGGCCTGCGCCTCGCCGACCTGGACCTGCGCGAACCGGGATGGAGCCAGGCGCTCGGCCTCGACCGCCCGGCCGACGCGGCGGTGAGCACGACCGCGTTGCACTGGCTGGCCGAGCACGACCTGCGCGCCGTGTACGCCGAGCTCGCGACCGTGCTGCGGCCGGGTGGGCTGTTCCTCAACGGCGACCACTTCAGCTCCGAGGACACCACTCCCGAACTGGCGCGGCTGGAGCGGGCCGTCCACGAGAGCGAGGAGCGGCGGCGCTTCGCCGACGGCCGTCCCGAGGACTGGCGCCAGTGGTGGGACGCGATCGCCGCCGACCCCGAGCTCGCCGGTGTCGCGGCGCCCCGGCCGGCCACCGCCGCACACCACGGCTCGGAGTCGCTCCACCTGTCCACTCACGTCGAGGCCCTCCGGGCGGCGGGCTTCGCCGAGATCGGGACGCTGTGGCAGCGCGGCGACAACCGCCTGCTCTGCGCCGTGCGTCCGTAGTCTCCCCCGCCCGCCGATCTCCCCGGCCGCTCTGTCCGGCGGCCTGCCGGGGTTTGCCCGCCGGGTCGCCGGAAAGACGGACGCCATGACACCGACCGTGCTCACCGTCAACGCGGGTTCCAGCAGCCTCCAGCTGCATCTGGTGCGGGACGGCCGCGTGCTGCGCACCGAGCACAGCGAGCACGGCCCGGATCCCTCCGCGGCGGAGCGTACGCTGTCGGACTTCCTGTCCGGGACGGACGCCGAGGTGACCGCGGTCGGTCACCGGCTCGTCCACGGCGGCGAGGCCGTCCGCGCGCCGGCGGTCGCCGACGACGACGTGGTGAAGGCCGTGCGCGGATACGCCGACCTCGCGCCGCTGCACGTGCCGCCCGCGCTCGCGCTGGTCGAGGCGGCCCGGCGGGTGCTGCCGTCCGTCCCTCACGTGCTGTGTCCCGACACCGCCTTCCACGCCGGGCTGCCCGCCGCCGCCGCGACCTACGCCCTGCCCGCCACGTGGCGGCGCCGGTGGGGCCTGCGCCGCTACGGCTTCCACGGGCTGTCGTACGCGTGGGCGACGCACCGGGCGGCCGAACTGCTCGGACGCCCGGCCGAGGAGGTCAACCTGGTCCTCACGCATCTCGGCGGCGGATGCTCGGTCTGCGCCGTGCGGAACGGCCGCAGCGTGGACACCTCGATGGGGTTCACGCCGTTGGAGGGCGTGCCCATGAGCAAGCGCTCCGGCAGCGTCGATCCCGGCATGCTCCTGTGGCTGCTGTCCGGCTCACGCCTCACGCTGGAGGAACTGCGCGACGGGCTGGAGCACGACTCGGGCCTGCTCGGGCTCTCGGGCGGCCTGTCCGGCGACACCCGCGACCTGGTCGCATCGTCCGAGGAGGCCGCCGCCTTGGCGCTCGACGTGTTCGCCTACCGGGTGAGCCGGGAGATCGCCGCCTCGACCGCCGCCCTCGACCGGCTCGACGCGCTCGTGTTCACCGGTGAGATCGGCTGGGACCAGCCCGAGGTGCGCGAGGCGGTGTGCGGCAGGCTGTCGCTCCTCGGCGTCGAGCCGCCCGCCGTCGACGACGTGGACCGGGATCGCGTCGTCAGCCCGCCGGACGCCCGCCTGCCGGTCCTCGTCGTACGGCCCCGCGAGGAGCTCCAGGTCGCCCGGGAGACCCTCGCCGCGCTCGGCCGTCCCGCTGGTGGAGGCGGGCGGCCGTAGAATCCGCAGACATGCGCATCTTCACCGTGGACTCCTTCACCGACCGGCCGTTCCGGGGCAATCCCGCCGCGGTCTGCCTCCTCGACGAGACCGTGCCGGACGAGTGGATGCAGGCGGTGGCCGCCGAGATGCGCCATTCGGAGACGGCCTTCGTGCTGGAGCGGGACGAGGGGCCGCGCTCGCTGCGCTGGTTCACCCCCGCGGTCGAGGTCGCGCTGTGCGGGCACGCCACCCTGGCCACCGCGCACGTCCTCTACTCCCTGGGGGAGTCGGGGCGGCTGGAGTTCGACACGAAGAGCGGCGTGCTCGCGACCGAGCAGGCGGACGGCGGGCTGATCGCGATGGACTTCCCCGCGAAGCAGGCCGCGCCGTGCCCGCCGCCGGACGGCCTCGCCGAGGCTCTCGGCGTCACGCCGGTGTGGACCGGCCGCAGCGAGTTCGACCTGCTGGTCGAGGTCGGTTCGGCCGAGGAGGTCCGGGCCGCCGACCCCGACATGGCGCGGCTGGCCGAGGTCGAGGCCCGGGGCGTCATCGTGACGGCGTCCGGCGAGGGCACCGCCGCCGACTACGTCTCCCGGTTCTTCGGCCCCCGGGTGGGCGTGCCGGAGGACCCCGTCACCGGTTCGGCCCATTGCGTGCTCGCGCCGCACTGGTCGGGCAGACTCGGCCGGGACGCGCTCGTCGGGGAGCAGGTGTCGCGGCGCGGCGGAACCGTGCGCACGACCCTGCGCGGCGACCGCGTCGAGCTCGCCGGGCACGCCGTGACCATATGGTCCGGCGAACTGGAGGTCTGACCTCCCACCGCCGCCCGCCTGCCGCAGGAGACGGACGCTTCCCGAGAGCCGCCCGATGTCAGGAGGCCGGCACGGCGAGGGCGGCCTCGATCCGCCGGACGGCGGTGATCGCCCCGAACGCCAGCAGCCGCACGAGGTCGGCGTCGGACCGTCCGCCCCCGGCCTCCCGCCAGGCGGCGACGTCGGCGTCGGTCACCCGATAGGGCGCGAGGGCGGCCAGCAGGGCGAGCCTGGCCGCCGGGCGCTGTGCGGGTGCGACGTCCGCCAGCGGACCGGACGGCCAGCCGGACAACGCAGGGTGTTCGCCGTCCCAGTCCGCGACGGCCTCCACCACCGCCTCCCTGGCCGTGTCGCCCAGCAGATGGACTCCCTCCCCCGCCGCGGCCAGCAGCGCGGCGAACGCGGTCCCGGCCGGGGTGCCCGCCGCCCAGGCCGGGACCGGGCCCGACGGCAGCCCACGCAGCAGCGGCAGCGCCTCGCCATGCGGCAACCTGCGGCGTACCGTCCTGGCGAGGGCCCTGCCGCCCAGGCCGCGTACGAGCCGGGACCGCTGCAGGCCGGCGGGCAGGAGGTCGTCGGTCAGCAGCGACGACACCATCCGGTTGATGAAGTGGAAGGCGAGGGCCGTGCCGATGACCTCGGCCGCGTGACCCGGCGGGGACGGTGGCGCCTGCCCGGACGTGGCCGTGCCGGTGGCCCAGGCGAACAGCCGGGCGTGCTCCGGATCGGACGGCTTCTCCCCGCGCGCGACGGTCTCGGCCAGCTCGTGCTCGCCGGTCGCGTGCAGCAGCACGGTGTGCGCGTCGACACAGAACGGGCACTTGTTGGCGAGGGAGACCCCGGTGGCGACGACCTCCTTGGCCGCCCTCGGGGCCTGCCCGGCGAGCAGCGACTCACGCAGCATCGCCCATGTGGGAGCGAGCACCTCGGGAGCCGGGGACAACGTCAGGAACAGCGGCATGCGGGCAATGCCGAAATCACGGGCGATCTGGGCGTAGACCTGGGCGATCAGCCCGGCCGCCGCCTCCGTTGGCACCGGGGTCACATAGCGATATGGCGTCGGCATCTCGGCCTCCTCATCGGTCGTGCTGTCATGCGGACCGATCCTGCCGAGCGCGGGCGCCCCCGTCGTCGTACGGCGGAAGGCGTTCCCAGCCGCTCCCGGCGCGGCTGCGAGGTGGCGGCCGTACTACGGCGGGAGTAGCGCGGGATCGGTCCGCCGGGAGGAGGCGGCGCGAAACGGCTCGGTCTACCCTGCTGACATGGACGGCGATCGCGGACGGCAGGCGTCCCCCAGCCCATTGGCGTCCCCTGACTCACCGGTGATCGTGGACGCACCGGCGTCGCCCGGCCCGCGGGCGTTCGCGGACCTGTTGGCCTTCCCCGACGGACCGGCCCTCTCCGGCGACCGGATGGAGGCCGGGCCCCGCCGCCTTCCCCGGTTCTACGCCTCGGATGCCGCGATCGCGGCTGTCGTGGCGGTGCTGCTGGCGGTCGCCACCCTGCTTCCGGGCTCGCCGAGCGGCCCCGCGCAGCTGGGGGTGGTGGGCTACCTGCTCCTGGTGGGCGGGTCCGCCGCCCTGGCCGCGCGGCGGACGGCGCCCGTGACGGCGCTCGTCGTCGCCGCGGCCTGCATGCTGGTCTACGCCCTGCGGGTGCATCCCGAGACCGCGACCGTCTTTCCCCTCCTGATCACCGTGTTTTCCGCGGCCACCGCGGGCCGGCGCCTGTGGGCGGCGTCGGTCAGCGCCGCCTACCTCTCCGGTGTCCTGCTGGTGGAGCTGTCGGACCTCGGCACGCGGACCCCGCGCGACGTGGTGGACCGGGTCGGCCTGCTGGTCGGCTGGTTCGTCGCCGCCAACGTGGCGGGGGTCGTCTCCCGGCAGCGGCGGGCGTACCTGCGCCAGGCCGAGCAGCGCGCCGTCGAGGCGGAGCGCACCCGCGAGGAGGTCGCGCTGCGCCGCGCCGGCGAGGAACGGCTGCGCATCGCCAGAGAGCTGCACGACTCGCTCACCCACAGCATCTCGATCATCAAGGTGCAGGCCGGCGTGGCCGTCCATCTGGCGCGCAAGCGGGGCGACGACGTGCCGGCCGCGCTGCTGGCGATCCAGGACGCGAGCGCGGACGCCATGCGGGAGCTGCGCGCGACGCTGGAGGTGCTGCGCGAACCCGGCCCTGACGACGCGCCCGGCACGGCCCGGGCCGACAGGATCGGCGAGCTGGTCGAGCGGGCGCGGTCGGCGGGCGTGCCGGCCACGCTCGCGATCAGCGGCACGCCCCGCGCCCTGCCGCCCGAGGTCGACCTGGCCGCCTACCGGATCGTGCAGGAGTCGCTCACCAACGTGGCGCGGCACGCGGGCCCCGCCTCGGCGTCCGTGCACGTCCGCTACCTGCCCGACACCCTCGTCGTACGCGTCGAGGACGACGGCCGGGGTCTGCCCGCCGCGGCGACGCCACGACACGGAGCGGACGGGACCTCCGAGACGGGCACCGTGGCCCAGCCGGAAGCGGTTCGTGTGGGCGTCGGGCTCACCGGCATGCGGGAGCGGGTGTCCGCGCTCGGCGGGCGGCTCCAGACCGGTCCAAGGGCGGACGGCGGTTTCACCATCCACGCCGAGCTGCCCTTGCCGGCTGCGGAGGGAGCGGCGTGATCAGGGTGCTGCTGGTGGACGACCAGGCGCTCATCCGGGCCGGATTCAAGGCGCTGCTCGACGCCGAGGACGGCGTGGAAGTGGTCGGCGAGGCGGGCGACGGCAGCCAGGGCCTGGCGCTGGCCGAGCGGCACGTCCCCGACATCGCGCTCGTGGACATCCAGATGCCGGTGATGGACGGCATCGAGACGACCCGCCGCATCGCCGCCGATCCCCGCCTGGCCGCCACCCGGGTGGTGATCCTGACCAACTACGGGCTCGACCGCTACGTGTTCGACGCGCTGCGCGCGGGCGCGAGCGGCTTCCTGCTCAAGGACACCGAGCCGGTGGAGCTTCTCCAGGCGATCAGGGTCGCGGCGCGCGGCGACGCCCTGCTGTCCCCGGCGGTCACCCGGACGCTCATCAGCGAGTACGTCTCCCGCCCGCCGGACGCCGTGCCGACGGCCGCTCTCGAGGAGCTCACCAACCGCGAACGGGAGGTCGTCGCCCTGGTCGCGCGCGGCCTCACCAACGAGGAGATCGCCGCGCACATGGTGATCAGCCCGTTCACCGCCAAGACCCACGTGAGCAGGGCGATGACCAAGCTCGGTGCGCGAGACCGTGCCCAGCTCGTCGTCTTCGCCTACGAGTCCGGCCTGGTGGTCCCCCGGAGTTCCGCCAAGCGCGGCTGACGGGGGATCTAAGATCGCGCTCATGGGTCTGCGTACGCCCGCGGCCGTGGTGCTCGCCCTGCTCTCGCTCGCGGCCTGCTCCCCCGGCGGACCGCCGGGGCCGGAGAACCTGGCCGCACGCGTCAACCCGCTGCCCGCCGGCGTCGGTGGTGATGGGCCCGGTGGTGAAGGACACGGCGGGGCCGTCTTCCTCGCCCGCGTCCCCGACGAGACGCGGGACGACATGCTCGGCCTGATCCGGGTGGGCCGGTTCGGCGACGCGCTGGCGAAGGGCACCTGGGTCCGCCGGCACGTGGAGGTCGCACTGGGCGACCCGGCCGCTCCCATCGCGGTACGCGGCCTGGCAGGGGATCCCCGCGACGCCGTCCTGGTCTCCGGCGACGTGGTCGACGCGACGCTTCCCGCTCACGTCTTCGTCGAGGGGACGTTCCCCGTCGGCCCCACCGTGTCCGCGACCACCGGGCGGTGCCTGCTCGTCCGTACGGACGGCCGGATCGAGCAGCCGGGGCCCGAGGCGCAGTGCGAGCGCGCACCCAACGGGGGCGTGTACTGGTACGGCCCGGGATCGACCGACGCCGGCGGCGTCGACCTGCGCGACGGCACCGCGACCCCGAGGACCTCCGTGCCGGCGTTTCCGGTGGCCGTCTCCCCCGACGGGCGCTACCTGGCGTCGCTGCGGGACGACGCGCTCGTCATCACCGGCACCCGGGACGGCACCGCGGTGACCGTGGGCCGGTCGAGCCGCGGCGCCCCCGGCGCCTTCACGGGCGACGGGTACGCGACGATCCTGCGGCAGGACGACGGCGCGTCGGTGCTGGCCGTCGCCGGTTTCCACGGCAAGGTCCGCCGGCTGGTGGACGATGTCGGGCCGGCCGCCTTCACGCCGGACGGCCGCCGTGCCCTCGCGATGGCGGGCCGTACCCGGCCGCACCTGGTCGTGGCCGATCTGCGGACGGGCACGCTCACTCCGGTCAAGGGCTTCCCTACGGGCGACGGCAGCGTGAAGATCGCCGTCGCGGGCGAGCACGCGCTCGTCGCGGTGCTCGCCCGGAACACGGACATCGGTGACCCGAAGCCCGCCGAGGTGTGGGAGGTCGACCTCCGGCAGGCCCAGGCACGCCGGGCCGTCACCCTTCCGCGGGCCCGGCAGGCCGTGCCGCTCCCCGCCACCCCACCGGGAGGGCAGCCGTCCGGCCCAGGGACGGACACCCCGGGCGTGACGGGCATCCGCTTCGCGCCGGACGGCGTCGTGGTCGCCCTCACGTCCGAGGGGGTCACCGCGGCCGGACCGGCCGGAGCGTTCCCGGTCACGGCCCTTCCCGGGCGCCGGATCCTGTTCTCCGGTGACACTCGCGATACCGGCGACGGTGGCGGCGACAGCGGGCATGACGGCGATGACGGCTCGCTCACAGTGGTGAGCGAGCCGGGCGGCAGCGCGGCCACGTCGAGCACGGCGGTGAAGGATCCTGCGGCGCCGGTCCCGGCCCGGATCACGAGATCGTCCTGGCCCGCCTCGACGGCGGTGCCCCGCTCGTCCTCTATCGGGGCGTCGTCCTGGCCAGCGTCGACCTCTAGCCGCAGTCGCGGAACAGCGACCGGATCGCTCTCCGCGGGGACCCCACTCGCGGTTGCGGGACGGTCCGCGTACCGCCGGCCGGCCCGGGGCCCGCTCCGGACGCGTACCGGTCCGAGTCAGGCGTACCGCTCGCGCAGGCGGGCCGCCGCCTCGACCACGTTGGCGAGCGCCGCCTCGACCTGCTCGTACGAGCGGGTCTTCAGCCCGCAGTCGGGGTTGACCCACAACCGCTCGGCGGGCACCGTCCGCAGCGCCTCCGTGAGCAGGCGCTCCACCTCGCCGGCGCCCGGCACCCGCGGCGAGTGGATGTCGTAGACGCCCGGCCCCAATCCCCTGGGGAAGGCGCCGACCGCGCCGAGCAGGCGCCCCCGCGAGCGCGCCGACTCGATGCTCGTGACGTCGGCGTCGAGGGCGTCGATCGCGGCGAGGATCTCGTCGGCGTCCGAGTAGCACAGGTGCGTGTGGATCTGCGTGTGCGCGCTCGCGCCCGAGGTGGCCCATCGGTAGGCCGCGACGGCCCACGCCAGGTAGGCGGCCTGCTCAGCGCGCCGCAGCGGCACCAGCTCGCGCAGCGCGGGCTCGTCGACCTGGATGACGCGGATACCCGCCTCCTCCAGGTCGCCTACCTCCTCCCGTACGGCGTCGGCGACCTGGAACACCACCTCGCGCAGTGGCAGGTCGTCGCGGACGAACGACCACGCCACGATCGTCACCGGACCGGTGAGCATGCCCTTGACCGGCTTACTCGTCAGCGACTGGGCGTATCGCGCCCAGCGGACGGTGATCGGCTCCGGCCGCCGCACGTCGCCGTGCAGGATGGGCGGGCGGGTGCAGCGCGAGCCGTACGACTGGACCCAGCCGTGCCGGGTGACGGCGAAACCGTCGAGGTGCTCGGCGAAATACTGCACCATGTCGTTGCGCTCGGGCTCGCCGTGCACGAGGACGTCCAGCCCCAGCCGCTCCTGCAGCGCGATGACCTGATCGATCTCCGCGCGGACCATGCTCTCGTACGCCGCCGCGCCGATCTCCCCGGCCGCCAGGGCCGCCCGGGCCCGGCGCAGCTCGCCCGTCTGGGGGAAGGAGCCGATCGTGGTGACCGGGAGAAGCGGCAGCTTCAGGTGCTCGGCCTGCGCCGCGGCCCGTACGGCGTAGGGGGCTCGGCCCTCCGCCGTCCGGAGCCGGGAGGTGTGCGGACGCTCTTGCGCGGCGAGGTGTTCGGGCAGGTGACGACCGGGTGTGGCCGCGAGCAGAGCCGCCAGTTCGACCACCTCGGCGACCTTCTGCTCCGCGAACGCCAGCCGCCGCCGCAGCGCGGGATCGAGGCCGGTCTCCCGTTCCACGTCGTAGGGCACGTGGAGGAGCGAGCACGACGTGCTCACCACGACCCGCCCGGCGCGCTCCCGCGCGGCACGCAGCGTGGCCAGCGCGCGGTCCCGGTCGGCGCGCCACACGTCCCGGCCCGACACCACGCCGGCGACCACCGTCTTGCCGGCCAGGGCGTCCACACCGTGGGCCGTGCCCCGGACGAGGTCGAGGCCGACGGCCTCGACCGGCGTTCCGGCCAGCGCGGGCAGCGCGTCGCCGAGATCCCCGAAATAGGAGGCGACCAGCAGCGCCGGCCGGTTCTCCAGCCGTCCCAGCCGTCCGTACGCCGCCTCGACCGCGGCCGGCTCGGCGGCGGTGCGGTCGGTCACCAGGGCGGGCTCGTCCAGCTGCACCCAGCCGACGCCCTCCGCGGCCAGTTCGGCCAGCAGGCGCGCGTACACCTCGACCACGTCGTCCAGCCGGTCGAGCGGAGCGAAGCCGTCAGGACTGTCCGGCGCGGCCTGCGACAGCAGCAGGAACGTCACCGGCCCGACCAGCACCGGGCGGGTCTCCAGCCCCAGCGCGCGGGCCTCGCGTACCTCTGTCAGCGGCTTGGCGGCGTCGAGGGAGAAGACCGTGTCCGGGCCGATCTCGGGAACGATGTAGTGGTAGTTGGTGTCGAACCACTTGGTCATGCGCAGTGGGGCGATTCCCTCGGCGCCCCGGGCCATCGCGAAGTAGGTCGCCAGGTCGTCGTCGTGCCGGTAACGCCCGGGCACCGCGCCCAGCAGCACCGCCGTGTCGAGCACCTGGTCGTAGTAGGAGAACGTGTTCGACGGGAGGCCCTCCAGGCCGAGCGCGGCGAGCCGCCGCCAGGTGTCCGCACGCAGCCGCCGTCCCGCGTCCTCCAGCTCCTCCCGAGAGGAACGCCCCTCCCAGTACGCCTCCAGCGCCCGCTTCAACTCCCGGCGCGGCCCGATCCTCGGATATCCGAGCACGGTCGATGCGGGAAAGGACGATGTCATGCCGGCTCCTCGTTCGCCAGATCAACAGGACGCCCCGCATCCTCCCCGCGCCGCACCTGACAGAGCCGGATCCATTCACCCCCCTTATGGATCACTTCGACCGAGCCCCCATTCATAAGCACGGGCAGCCCTTAGGGGACCAGTACCGGGCGCTTGCGGCTGAGGCGGTCGGCGGTCCCCGGCCGTTCGGCTGAACCATCCGGCGAGCAGGGGCCGGACGATGGTCAACCAGATCTTTCGGTCGCCTGCGGCTGGCCCGCCCACTCGGCGATCACGTCGCGCCCGTGGGTGATGGCGAGGTCGAGTAGGCCCGGAAAGCGAGCGTCGAGGTCGTCTCGGCGTAGCCGGTTCAGGCGCCGGGTTCCCTGGTCTCGCTGATGTATCACTCCGGCCTCTCGGAGGATCTTGAAATGAGCGCTCTGGGTGGACTTGCTCACCGGTGTGGTGATGGTCCCGCACGCCAGCTCGCCATCGGGTCCGGCCTCTGCCAGGCGAGCGACCACACCGAGGCGCACCGGATCGCTCAGCGCCCCCATGACGCGAGCGAAGACCAGTTCCTCTCGATCAGGATGCACAAGATCGGTCGCTGTTCGGCTTGCCACACTGTCATGGTAGCCCACCATGTTCGCAAAGCCCGAACATGTGCTATGTTCCGGCTATCCGAACATGTGACGGCTAGGGGGCTGCTGTTGCTCAGCCGCCTGCACGCCGCCGGCGGCGGTCGCCGATCCGGTGGCCGACGGGGCGGATTACTGATCCCGATTCGCGGCGTGTCAGGCAGCGGCCGTAGCCGGCGACTAGCCGACGTTTTCCCGGGCTCCGACCAGAAGTGAAAACGGGCCCGCACAATGCCAAGGAGCGCACATGACCCAGACCGAAACACCGCTGCCCATTGACATGACCGACCGGTCTGGCGTGATTACCGGGGCGGGGAGTGGGATCGGCCGCGCGCTGGCCGAACAGTTCGGCCGGCGCGGTGCCCGGTTGCTGCTGGTGGGGCGCCGCGAGCAGGCGTTGCGGGAGACCGCCTCGGCGGTGGCGCGGGCCGGCGGCGCAGCCGAAGTGCTGGCCGCTGACATCACCGCCGAGGGGGCCGAGGAGAAGGTCGCCGACACTGCGCGCACGGTGCTGGGCAAGGTCGATTTACTGATCAACAATGCCGGCAACGTGCGCGCGGGCCGGCTGGAAGAGTGCGATGTAGCGGATGTGCGGGCGATGGTGGGTCTCAACTTGACCGCGCCGATCCTGCTCACGCGCGCCTTGCTGCCCGATCTGCGCGCGGCCGCCCAATCCGAGCGCTCCGCCGACGTGAACGGCCTCGGCCGGCGGCGCGACAGCGTCGTGCTGGGTATCGCCAGCGGCATGGCACTGCTCCCGCTGCCCTTTTACGCGACCTATGCGGCGACCAAGACGGGCCTGGCCGCGTTTGGTCACGCGCTGCGCCGGGAGCTTCACGGCACCGGCGTGCACGTCGCCACCTGGTATCCCGGGGCCACAGCCACGGCGATGATGGACAGCTCGGCCGCGGGGGAGGACCTGGGTTTCGGCCGCCGCCCGGTCGAAGAGGTGGTGACCGACCTGCTCGACGCGCTTGGCCGCGGCGAGCACGAGATCAACACCAGCCTGTCCACCCGGCGAGCCATGCAGCGGCTGCACGTCAGTGACCCGCTCGCCGTCGACGCCGCGCTCGGGCCCCAGCTGTCTGAACTCGAATCCGCTGTGCGCAACCACCGCAGCATCTGACCCGCGAACAGAAGCGCAGCGCCGCCACCGGCTGCGGCGTTCGGCACGGGCGTGGGATCGTCGGGCAGGGCGACCCGGGTGTGGATCGTCGTCGTGCCGGGGATCTATTGACAAGGCTTATGGGTCAACTCGACAGTTGGCCAGGGCTGTTCAGCGGGGGGCGTCCATGCGCTGTGTACCGATGACCGACAGCAGCCGTAGCGCCTCGTCGGACGGCGAACCGGGGACGGCGGTGTAGATGACCACCTGCTGGTCGCGGTCGGTGATGTCGAGGACGTCGCAGTTGACGGTGATCGGGCCGACCATCGGGTGCTGGAAGGTCTTGCACAGCGTGGGCCCGTCCGACACGTCGTGGGACGCCCACAGCCGCGCGAACTCCGGGCTCTTCGCGAGAAGTTCGGCCACCAGCCCGGTCACCTCGGGCGCGTCGGGATAGCGGCCGGCGGCGGCACGCAGGCGCCGGGCAGCGTGCTGGGCGAACTCGCCGGCGTCGGAGACCCCGTACAACCGCCGTCCCTCATGGTGCGGGCCGAGGAACACGCGGCGCACCAGGTTGCGGTCGCGCCGGGACAAGGCCGAGAAGTCCTCCATGAGGGCGGCCGCCAGATCGTTCCAGGCGAGCACCTCGAGCGTCGCGGACGTCACGAACGCGGCGGCCTGCGGCAGCCGCGCCAGCAGGTCCAGGATGCTCTGCCGCACCTCTCGCGAGGGCCCTGGCGGCGGGGCGGCCGGGGCTCCGGCGAGGTGATGGAGATGGGCGCGCTCGGCGTCCGACAGGCGCAGGGCCCGGGCCAGCCCGGCCAGCACCTCGCGCGACGGACGCGGACCGCGGGCCTGCTCCAGCCGCGTGTAGTACTCGGTCGAGATGAACGCCAGCTGCGCCGCCTCCTCACGCCGCAGCCCCGGCGTACGGCGCCTGGGCCCGGCGGGCAGCCCCACGTCGGCAGGGCTTATCCGTTCGCGCCTGCTGCGCAGGAAGTCGGCCAGTTCTCGTCGGTTCACACTTCCAGTGTGCACGGAGCGCGGAGGCGATCCAGGTACTGCCGATGCCTGGATAGGCCGCGCCCACCGGCGCAGGCTCACTGCCATGGACAACACAATCACCACCGGCACATCCACCCCCACCATGCCCGGCGCTCCTGGTCTGCTGGCCGGCAAGGTCGCCTTCATCAGCGGCGCCGGACGCGGTATCGGAGCCGCGGCGGCGCGGCTGTTCGCCCGGGAGGGCGCCCGGGTGCTGCTCGCGGCCCGGACCGAGGCCGAGCTGAAGGCGGTGACCGAGGAGATCCGGATGGCGGGCGGCACCGCGGACCATGTGGTGTGCGACCTGGCCGACGCGGCAAGCGTGCGGGCCGCCGTGGGCCGCGCGGTGGACCTGTACGGCCGGCTCGACGTCGCCTTCAACAACGGGGCGACCGGCCAGCAGCCCGGCCCGATGGACCGGATGCCGGAGGCCGGCTTCGACCGCATCTACGCCGTGAACCTCAAGGGCGTCTGGCTGGCCATGGTCGCCGAGGTGGAGGCGATCCGGGCCACCGCGGGCACGGGCGCCATCGTCAACAACTCGTCCGTCGGCAGTTGGGGAGGCAACCCGGAGCTCCCGGCCTACGCTGCGATGAAACGGGCGGTCAACAGCCTCACCGAGTCGGCCGCCGTCACCTACGGCCCCGAAGGCATCCGCGTCAACGCCATCGCTCCCGGCAACACGCTCACCGAGATGATGCGTGCCTGGGAAGCGGAGTCCCCCGGTCTCCAGGAACGGCTCACGGCGCTGACACCACTGCGCCGCGGGGCCGAGCCGGCCGAGATCGCCGAGGCCGCCGCCTGGCTGCTGAGCGACCGCTCCTCCTACGTGACCGGTGCCGTCCTGCGGGTCGACGGCGGCGCCGGGGTCTGAGCCGGGACAGAGATCCTCCCTTGCGGGGTTCGGGCCTACTGTCCCGGCTACCAGATTCGTCCGCGGCCCTCCGGCCCCTCGTCCGGTCCCGAGCAGATTCGTCGACCGTGCTTATGGATCAGGGCGACCGGCCGTGGGATCCGTACATGATGCTCGCGCCGCTTCTCGGCAGCGGCGCGGGCGGACCTGGCCCTGGTGTCGCATCGCTTTCCCCTCGTGTGCGCCGCATCACGTCGCATGCCATCTCGCTCACGAACGAAGAAGCCGGATGCCTGCAGTGCTCAGCCGTACCAGGTCACGTGAATAATCTCGACCAGGCGCCGGTACTCCACGATCAGGTAGGTGACCATGCCATAACCGCCGTCGCCGAACGTTCGCGTCCGCATCGGGGCGTCTGGCCGTGCACTGACAAAGGAGTGGCCGTTCCACGGCGCGACTTGAAGAAACACAGTCACCTCGTGGAACGCCGCGAGCGCCTCTGCGGGAAGAGCGGCGATCTGCTCGTCTACTTGCTTGCTCTTATCGACCGTGTACATCTAGAGGTCAAGTTCCACGCCAAGCTCGGATGCTCGTTCGGCCAGAACCTCCCGCAACGATCTCCCCTGGACATATTCGCCACGTTCGATCTGCTCTTGGACTCGAGCGCCGTGTTCCAGGACCGTTTCATACTCCCCGGTCGCCTTCATCCTGGCCATGTGCCACCAATGAGCGAGCAGGGCGTGCACCGGCGCGAGGTCCAGTTCCTCGGTGGCCTTGCCCATAGCCTGCCGGTAGTCCCTGTCGAAGTACTCGCGATCTTCCGGAGGAAGGCACGCGCGAATGTTACGCGGAGTCCGATCGCCCTTCAGGGACTCCACGATCTGTTCGGGCGTCCGAACGCCGATCAGATCGTGCGGCTCGGCCGTCATGCCGCTACCTCCTCACGCTTGTGGTACCCCGGCTGGTTGAGCGGTTCGAGACACCTCGCATCGAGCTTAACCGTCGGGGGCCGGCAGGATGGGCACCACGATGAGGAGGGCATGGGGCAGCGGATCAAGGCCACCTCACGGGAAGCGCGGCCCGACGACGGGGGCTGGGCGGTCAGGTCGCGTCGTAGGCGGCGGCCACTCGTTTGGGCACGACCATGCGCCAGGCGTCGACGATGAGTTCGCGCATCTCGGTCTCGTCGATGGCCGCCATCCTGACCCGAACCCACTGGTAGCGCTCGTCCGAGGGAAGGGGCATGAGGAACTTCTCCGGCTCGGAGGCCACGAGGGCCGCCCGCTCCTCCTTGGGGAACGCGAAGCCCATCAAGGTCTCGTCCGGGGAGATAGAGGCGTACACGATGCCCCTGATCCGGAACTTCACATGGTCGCGCACCAGCGCTTCCTCGGTGCGGGGCAGTGCCCGCGCGACCCGCCGCACGTCGTCCACCGTGACCATCAGGCGCCTTCCTCGACGCGGACGGCTCCCGCCGTGGCCGGCAATGAAAGATCGAACATCGTCACCGGACGAACGGTAGCCGTGGCCACCGACATTCCGCGCGACGCGATCTCCGTCGTCTTCATCACCACCGACCCCGGGCCGATCCCGTCACGCGGCGGGGCCGCCCTCGGCAAGCCGTACGCTCATGGGCGGCGGGCGGCGGCCAGGAACATGGGCACGGCGAGGAACAGCCTGCCCCGCCGCGCGCGGCCGGTCTGCTCCGCGATCCAGTCGTCGGCCTGCCGCCGGGTGACCGCCCCCGCCGCGTACGCGCCCTCGGCGATGCCGGTGACCATCGGCAGGAGCGAACCGTCCGTGAAGACGCCCGTACGGACCTCGGCGGTGACGTCCGCGAAGCCCGCGTCGAGCAGGAGGTTGCGGTGACGGCGGGCCGCGTGCGGGCTGGGAACGGCGTCCGCCCTCGCCCGCACCATGACGCGGGTGAGGGCGGGGTCGTCCGAATCGATCACGAACGTGTCCCAGTCCTGCCCCACCAGCACGATCCGCCCGCCCGGGGCGAGCACCCGCCATGCCTCGGCCGCCGCCCGGGCCGGATCGGCCAGGGCATGGTAGACCTTGTCGGCCCGATAACCGGCCAGCTCGCCGTCCCCGAACGGCAGGTCGCAGGCGTCCGCCCGGCGGAACTCCAGGCCCGGGTGCCGGGACCGGGCGACCTCGATCACCTGCCCGTCCGTGTCCAGCCCGATCGGTTCCGCCCCCAGGGCGGCCATCTCCGCGACGGCCGGTCCGGCGCCGCAGCCGACGTCCGCCACACGGCTCCCGGCCGCCAGGCCGAGAAGTTCGTAGGAGCGGGCACGCAGCGCCACCTGGCCCGGATGCCTGTCCACGCGGTCGAGAAGGGCGATGAGGGTGTGGTTCGACATGGAGGACAGCCTCCGACTTAATGTCGACATGAAGTCAAGTGCGACCATCGGCATCGGCGAGGCGGCCGCCCGGTTCGGCCTCGCGACGCACGTCCTGCGGCACTGGGAGTCGGTGGGACTGCTGACGCCCGCCCGGGTCGCGGGCGACCGGCGCCGTTACGGCCCCGACGACCTCTTCCGCGTGGCCGTGATCCTGCGGGCGAAGGAGGCCGGGCTCGGCCTCGACGAGATCCGCGAGATGATCGCCACCCGCGCGGCGTCCGAGCGGCGGGAGATCCTCCGCCGGCGGCAGGCCGAGCTCCTGCGGCGCATCGAACAGGCCCGCGCGGCGTTAGAGGTGGTCGAGTGCGCGCTGGGCTGCGACCACGACGACGTCACCGGCTGCGCGCACTTCCAGCAGGCCGTACGGGAGCGGATCGGCCTGCCGGCTCCCGCGCCGCTCACCGAGGCCCGATGAAGGGAACGGTCATCCGGCGGCGTCCCGGTCCTCAGGGCCCGGCACCGTACGGAGGGTGATGACGATCGCGGCGATCCACAGCAGGGCCGACAGGCCGCCCGCCCATCGCAGGCCGGCGGTGAACCTCACGGCGTCGGCGGGGTCCTGCACGATGGCGCCGAGGACGGCGACGCCGAGCGCACCGCCCGCCTGCCGGGCGGTGTTGTTGACGCCCGAGGACAGGCCGGGGCGGGAGGGGGGCCCGGCGCGCAGCGCCGCGGCGACCACTGACGCGGTGAGCAGGCCCATGCCCAGACCGAGGCCGAGGAGCGCGGGGAGGAGCGCCGCGTAGGGGCCGGTGGGGGTGACCAGCGCCAGGCAGGCGGCGCCGATCGTGCCGAGCAGCAGCCCGCCCAGCATCGGGAGCCGGGGCCCGTAGCGGGCGGCGAGCCGCCCGGTGATCGGCGCGCACAGCGCGAGGGGGGCGAACAGCGGCAGCAGCATGGCGCCGGCGGACAGGGCGTCGTGGTGGCGGACACCCTGCAGATACAGGGTGACGACGAAGACGAAGCCGATCCCGACGAAGTTCATCAGGGCGGCGACGGCGTTGGCGCCGACGAAGCGGGAACTGCCGAGGACGGACGGCGGGAAGAGGGGCTCGACAGCCCGGCGCTCCCACCAGGCCAGGGCCGCCGTGCCGAGCACGGCGACCACGGCGGCCGCCGCCGTCTGGGCGGAGACGCCCGAGTGGCCGTAGGCGATGGCGCAGTAGGCGACGGCCAGCAGGGCGACGCCCGCGGCGAGCACACCCGGGACGTCCAGCCGCCGGTCGGGTGCGGGCTCGTCCCTGCCGACCCGGCGGAGGGTGAGCACGACGGCGACCGCGACGACGGGCAGGTTGACGAGGAAGACCGAGCGCCAGCCGGCGAGGGTGACGAGCAGGCCGCCGAGCACCGGGCCGCAGGGCAGCGCCAGGGCGGACACCCCCGCCCAGACACCGAGGGCGCGGGCCTGTTCTGCGCGTTCGGGGAAGGTCGTGTTGACCACGGCCAGGGTGCTGGGCAGCAGCAGTGCGGCGGCGAAGCCCTGCAGGGCGCGGGCCGCGACCAGCGTGCCGACGCCGGGGGCGAGGCCGCACAGCAGGGAGGCGGCGCCGAAGAGGGCGAGCCCTGCGACGGCGACGGCACGGTGTCCCAGCCGGTCTCCCACGACGCCGGCGGCGAGCAGGCACGCGGCGAGGACGACGGTGTAGGAGTCGACGACCCACTGCATGCCGGGCAGGCCGGTGCGGAGGTCCGAGCCGATGTGCGGCAGGGCGACGTTGACGACGGTCACGTCGAGTTGCACGAGGAACATGCCCGCGCACATCACGACGAGGATCGTCCGGCGTCTCCGGCGCACCGCGGCCGGGTCGGGGCCGGGGATGGTAGGGGAAGTTCTCGTCGACGACATACGTCATCGCTGCCCGGGGTAAGTTCGGTCAACGCCGAAGCGTGGCGGGGACCGGTTCCACGGCGACCGCCCGGCCGTGTGGAGCGGCCCGCGGGCGGGCGCCGCGAGGCGGCGGAAAGGCCGAGCCGGGTCAGCCGAAGAACCGGATCAGATGCGTGACGACCGCTTCCGCCCGTTCCTCCGGGACGTGGTGACCGGCCGCCGTCCGCCACCCTCGGGCAGGGACTATCGGGCGTGGAGCGCGAGCGTTCCGAGCACATCGGTGAGCCGGGCGCGGAACTCCGCGTCGGCGACCGATCCGTCCGCCCCGACCGCGTCCCTGGCGACCGGCAGGCGCACGCAACACTCATCGACGATCACGGCGTCCACGTAGCCCAGGACCTTCGCCAGCTCCGCGTAGGCGGCATCCCCCCGCCCCGGAGCGGCGACGTTGATCCAGGCCACCGGCTTGCGGTTGAGCTCGCCGCCGCCCACCGTCCAGTCGAGCAGGTTCTTGAAGCTGCCCGGCAGGGCTCCGGCGTACTCGGGCGTGCTGAACACCACGGCATCGGCGGCGGTGATCCTCTCGCGCAGCACCCGCACCGCGGGATGCGGATGCCCGGGATCCTCGTCGGGGGTGAAAGCGGGCAGGTCGGCCAGCCCTTCGTACAGCACGGCCTCCACCTCGTCCGGCGCCGCCAGGACGGCGGTCCGCAATGCCGCGGTGTTGGTCGAGGAACCCCTGGTGCTCCCCGAGACGAGCAGCACACGCACCGCCTGACGCGACTCACCCATGAGGGCCGCCCCTTCCTGATCGACGACCGCAATGTACATGCCGCTCTTCCGCGCCCGTCGCGCGAGGGGTCGCGCGGTCGTGATCGGGATTCCGGACTTCAGGGGTGGGCGCGAAGGGCGGCGAGGAGCCAGGCGAAATCGTCCGCGTGGGACGGCTTCGGCTCCCGGCCGTTGATCACGGCCATGAGATGCCGGTAGCGCTCGGCCTCGGCGAACAGGCCGGCCTCCAGGCGCTCCCTGACCGCCGCCCGGCCGTCGGCGTCCATGTCGCCGAGCAGGCGGCCGACGACCTCGGCGGCCTCGGGCGAGTCGGGGCGCATCCCGTTCTCCCGGGCCTCACCGACCTGCCAGGCGACCTTCTTCGCGAACCACATGAAGGCCCCCGGCTCCTGCCCGGCGCGGTTGCGCGTGTTGTGCTCCACCATGTCGCGCATCCGCCGCCGGAAGCCCGGGTCGCGGACGAGCTCGGCGAGCTCCACCCAGGCGTCCACCTGCTCGGGCGTGGGGTCGTCGGGCAGGCCGATCTCGGTGTGCCGCAGCCGGTTCCTGAGCTCCGGATCGGCGTCCAGGCCGCCGAAGACCTCGTCCACGAAGTTCTCGATGATGCGCCGCCGTTCCTCGGCGGACAGCCGTGCCAGATCGCTCAACAGTTTCGTCTCCTCCGTGCCGGACCGCCGCCTCGCGACGGTGCTGAGCACCGCGCGCCTGATCCGCAGGGTGCGGATCTGCGCGTCCAGTGCGTCCACATGGACGGCGGCGACGTCGGCCAGGGTGACCTTCCGCTCCAGCACCCGCCGTACGTCGTCCAGGCCGAGACCGAGATCCCGCAGCGTCCTGATGAGCTCCAGCCTGGCCACGGCGCCGGCGTCGTAGAGCCGGTAGCCTCCCTCGCTCCGCTCCGCGGGCGGCAGCGCGCCGACGTCCGACCAGTACCGGATCGTGCGCACCGGCATCCCGGTGCGGCGGGAGAGCCATCCGATGGTGAACAGCCCCTCGTCGTCCATGACACCGAGTCTGGTCTCTCCACCGGCTGGAGACTCAAGGGCCGGTTCTCACGGCTATGCCGCGGACCCGCGAGTCTCTAAGGTGGGGCATTGATCACGTGACCGCAGGAGGACCAGGTGAGCGAAGGCTCGGCGGACGGCCCCGGCGAGGAGCACCGTCCCAAGCTCGACACGAGCGTGCCGCACTCGGCACGCATCTGGAACTACTTTCTGGGCGGCAAGGACCACTTCACCGTCGACCGCGAACTCGGCGAGCAGATCCGGCAGGCGTACCCGGGCATCGTCGACATCGCCCGGCAGTCGCGCGGCTTCCTCGGCCGAGCCGTACGGCACCTGGCGGGCGAGGTGGGCATCCGGCAGTTCCTCGACATCGGCACCGGCCTGCCGACCGCCGACAACACCCACCAGGTGGCGCAGCGGGTGGCGCCGGAGTCCCGGGTCGTGTACGTCGACAACGACCCCCTCGTGCTGGTGCACGCGAACGCCCTGCTGATCAGCAGCCCGCCCGGCGTGACCGACTACATCGAGGCCGACGTACGCGAACCTGAAAAGATCTTGAACGCCGCGTCGAAGACGCTCGACTTCGGCGAGCCGGTGGCGCTCATGCTGCTGGGGATCATGGGCCAGGTGCTCGACGACGAGGAGGCGTACGCGATCGTGCGTCAGCTCATGGACGCCCTGCCGTCCGGCAGCCACCTGGTGTTCGAGGACGGCACGAAGGTCGTCCTGCCCGAGGCGGCCGACGAGGCGGAGCGCATCCGCGCCGAGGGCGGCGACCCCTACCGGTTGCGGACGCCCGAGCAGATCGCGCGCTTCTTCGACGGCCTCACGCTGCTGGAACCGGGGGTGGTGTCGGTGTCGCGATGGCGGCCCGGCCCCAGCCAGTTCGGGGAGGCGCCTGAGGTCGACGCGCTGTGCGGGGTCGCCCGCAAGGACTGACCTCCGACGCGCACACCCCTGCGCGCCGCGCGCCTGCGTCACCGCCCTTTGCCGGGGGTAGGAGTTCCAGCACGGGGGACGGGAGGGGCATGGCTGAGATCGGCGCGCTGCTCGACGCGCTCACGGACGCGATCAGCTCGCAGGACGAGGAGCGGGTGGTCCGCTGCTTCACCACCAGGGCCGTCTTCGTCACGCCCGCGGGGGTGATGGAGGGTCACGAGCAGATCGGCTGGTACTTCCGGCAGCTCTTCACGGCGTTTCCCGACATGCGCAACGAGATCACCTCACGGGCCGTCCTCGACGACACCATCATCACGGAGTGGACGTTCAGCGGCACCCACACCGGGGTGCTGCTGCTGCCGGGCGGCACGGAGGTCATGGGCACGGGCCGCCGCGTGGTCTTCCCGGCGGCGGGCGCCTACACGATGGGCGACGACGGCGTGTTCGCCAGCGGGCGGGTCTACTACGACCAGTGGGCGTTCTACCGTCAGACGGGCTGCGACCTGCGTCTGCGCAGGACCGCCTGATCTCCCCATACTGGAGCGTGGACTCCGGCCCGCCGCTGCGCGACATCGGCTGCTTCGCCCTCGTCGCCCGGCATCTCAGCTTCTCCCGCGCCGCCGCCGAACTGGGCGTCTCCCAGCCCGCCGCGAGCCAGGCCGTCGGCCGTCTCGAGCGCGCGCTCGGGGTCCGCCTGTTCGAGCGGACCAGCCGGGAGGTCCACCTGTCGCCGGCCGGCAAGACACTGCTGCCGTACGCCGAGGCGTTGCTGGAGTCGGCGGCCGCCTTCTCGGCCGAGGCGAGGCGGCTCACCGCGCCCGAGGGCGCCGGTGTCCGCCTGGCCTATCCCCCGCCGGTGGGCGGCCTCGCGGCGCGGATCGCCCGCCGGATGGCACGCCGTGATCCCCCGGCCGAGGTGGAGCTGTACCCGGCCGGCCGGGCCGCCGCCGTCGCGGCCCTCGCCGCCGGAGAGGTGACCGCGGCCATCCTCGCCGCCCCCTTCCCGCGGGAGCTGACCACCGCCGCCCGTTTCCACGTGCCCGTCGGGCACCTGGCCGTACCGGCCGGGGACCCGCTCGCCGGCCTGCCCCGCCTGCAGCCCGAACGGCTCGCGCGGCACCGCGTCCTGCTGCCGCGCGAACGCCCGCCCGGCGGGATGTGGGCACGGCTCGCCGCCCGCGTCGGGCCGCACCGGCAGCACGTGGTGGCCGACGAGATCGACGACTTCGCCGCCGCGCTCGACCTGGTCGCGGCCGGCGTCGGCCTGCTGCCCACACCCTCCCTGGTCGTCACGTCCGTCCGCAGGGACGACGTCGCCTTCGTCCCCCTGGACGCGGGTGACCTTCGCCTGACGTACGCGCTCGCGTGGCGGGGCGAACGGCTGTCGGCCGGGTTGATGGCACTCGTGCGGACGGCGCAGGAGTGCCTCTGGACGAGGTAGCCCGCAGGGTTCCCGGCGGTGATGCGAGAAAGTTTCACGCCGCCTGCCGGAGCGGGACCGCCCGGGTGCCCGGAGAACCAGCAGGTGACCGGGGTGACGTCACGGATTTGCCGACATGGTGTCGCCATTTCCTGACGGAGAATTACTTGAACTCTTGACTATGGGTACTTCTGTGAGCATTCTTGGGGCTACGCCGCCCTGCGCGTATTCGCCGTCGAATAAGCGCGGCGCGGCCGCCGTGGTCCACAGCCGAACCGCCGAAGCCGCCAGCGACGATGCTGCTCATTTCGGGCTTTGACCAGTGGTTCTGGGGCTTTTGCTCGCACCTCCGCGCGGCTTCACGCCGCCGGACGTCCAATTCGCCGACAATGTGAGCCACGGAGCACAGGAAATCACGGCCGATTTACTTCGCCATGACTGCGAATAGGCGACGGCCGGAGTTTCCCGTTTCACTTCCGCCGGATCCCGGCTTTTCCGGCGCGTTCCCATCGGCCGACCCGGATCGCGCCGCGCGTATGCGGCGCGGCCCGTCCGGCAGGCACGACAAGAAGGTGATCACATGAAAACGGACCAGATCAGGGGCCCAGTCCTCTCGCTTTTCCGCATCGTGACGGGGCTGCTGTTCGTCTGCCACGGCGTGGCGACGATCTTCGGCGTGCTGGGCGGCAACCGCGGCACCGGTCACGCCCTGGCCTTCGGCACGTGGCCGGGCTGGTGGGCGGCGGCCATCCAGCTGGTCTTCGGGACGCTCGTCCTCGTCGGGCTGTTCACCCGCGTCAGCGCGCTGCTGTGCTCCGGCTCGATGGCGTACGCGTATTTCACGGTCCACATGCCGCAGGGCCTGTTCCCGATCCGGAACGGCGGCGAGGCGGCGGCGATGTTCTGCTGGTCGTTCTTCCTCATCGTGGTCTTCGGGCCCGGCGCCTGGGCGCTGGACACGCTGATCCACCGGATGCGGCACCACGAGATCGACACGTACGCGCCCACGCCGGCGCGGGCGTAGCCACACCGCGCCGCCGCCCGTAGGGCGAACTCCGGCGCCGGGTCCGGCACGACCCGCGCGGGTGACACCTCGCGGCCGGACGTCCTGGGCGTCCGGGCGCGAGGCAGGCGGGCCGCTTCCGATGGCACACAGTCCGAAACTCATTCACCGCCGGTTCGGCAGGACGGCGCTGCCCGCGGCGACCCTGGTCGTCGCCGGAGTTCTCCTCGCGGGTGTGCTCATGCCGCTGCTCCGAGCGCCGCGCCGAGCTGAAAGTTTCAGTTCCCCGACGTGCCCTCGGCCGTCCTGACCTGGACGTACTGCTCCGTGACCGGAGCGTGCTTGGATCGCGCCGCCTCGCGTACGCACGATCCGGGCGGGAGTCATCCCGAGATCGTCCCGCCCGCTTCCGGGGCGGCCCCGCACGGCGGGGCCGGCCCGTCGTCCTTTCCGAGGGGCACGTGATGCGACTACCGCGACGGCTGCTGAGCGCGAGCACGGCGACCGCACTGGCCGGCGCCCTGCTGGCCGTCACCTCGACTTCCGCCCCCGTTGAGGCCGCCTCCTTCAACTATGGCGAGGCGCTGCAGAAGTCGTTCCTGTTCTACGAGGCGCAGGAGTCGGGGCACCTCCCGTCCACCAACCGGGTGACCTGGCGGGCCGACTCGACCGTCAACGACGGCAAGTCCGCCGGGGTGGACCTGTCGGGCGGCTTCTACGACGCGGGCGACCACGTGAAGTTCGGCTTCCCGATGGCGGCCATGACCACGACGCTGGCCTGGGGCGGCGCGGACTACCGGGCGTCCTACGAGCGCTCGGGCCAGTTGCCATACCTGCTGAACACGCTCCGGCAGGCGGGCGACTACTTCATCCACGCCCACCCGGAGCCGAACGTCCTGTACGTCCAGGTCGGCGACGGCGGTGAGGACCACTCCTACTGGGGGGCGCCGGAGACCGTCGAGGCCAAGGGCCACAAGCGGCCGGTCTACAAGATCACCGCGTCGTGCCCGGGCACCGACGTCGCCGCCGAGACCGCCGCCGCGATGGCCGCCTCGTCGATCGTCTTCCGGCCGACCGACCCGTCGTACGCCGACACGCTGCTCACCCACGCCAAGCAACTGTTCACGTTCGCCGACACGACCAAGGGGACGAACGGCCGCGACACGGCGTACGTGAACTGCGTCAGCGCCGCGCAGGGGTTCTACAACTCCACCGGCGAGGGCGGGCAGGTCGAGGGCGCCACGAAGATGTACTGGGACGAGCTGGCCTGGGCCTCCGTCTGGCTCTACCGGGCCACCGGCACCGCGGGCTACCTCGACCGGGCGCGCGAGTTCTACCCGAAGATGGGCGCCCAGGAGGACCCGGGCAGCAACGGACAGCAGGTGCCGGTCTTCAACTTCGGCTTCGGCTGGAACGACAAGCAGTACGCCGTCTATGAGCAGATGGCCGAGCTGACCGGCGAGCAGCGATACAAGGACGACGTCCAGCGCTACCTGGACTACTGGACCGTGGGATACAAGGGCAAGAAGGGCACGATCACGCCCGGCGGCCTAGCGTACATCTTCTACTGGGCCTCGCTGCGCATGGCCGCCAACACGGCCTTCGTCGCGATGAAGTACGCCGACTTCCTCGGCTCGGGCGACCCGCTCTACGCGCGCTACCACGACTTCGGCAAACGGCAGATCGACTACGCGCTCGGCGACAACCCCCGGCATTCCAGCTACATGATCGGCTTCGGGACCAACCCGCCGCGCAACCCGCACCACCGCGGCGCGCACGGTTCCTGGACCAACGCCGGTCCCGACGGCGAGCCCGCCGTCAGCAGGCACGTCCTGTACGGCGCGCTGGTCGGCGGCCCGGACGGCGCCGACGCCTATGCCGACAGCCGCGGCGACTACGTCAAGAACGAGGTCTCCCTCGACTACAACTCCGGCATCACCAGCTCGCTCGCCGTCCTCTACGGCGAGTACGGCGGCTCGCCCCTGGCCACGCTGCCCCGTGAGACGCCCGACGGCCCGGAGTTCTATCTGGAGCCGACGCTCACCCACACGACGCGGGAGACGGCGGCCAAGACCTTCGTCGTCAACAAGTCGGCCTGGCCGGCGACCGTGCTGGACAAGGCGAAGTTCCGCTACTACTTCACCCTGGACGGCTCGACGACGGCGAGCCAGGTCACGGTGAGCACGTCCTACACGCAGTGCAAGCAGCCCACCGGGCCACACCTGCTGGAGGGGCGCACCTACTACGCCGAGGTCGACTGCACAGGCACGCTCATCTTCCCCGGCGGCCAGTCGGAGTACCGCCGCGAGGTGCAACTCCGCATCGGCGTCGCCGACGGCGCGACGTGGGACCCGTCCAACGACTGGTCGGCCAAGGGCGCGGACCACATGACCCTGTACGGCAACGACGGCCGCCTCATCTGGGGCACGCCGCCCGGCGCCGAGCCGTCGCCCAGCCCCAGCGTCTCCCCGTCCGCGTCGCCCTCGCCGTCGCCGTCCGCGTCGCCCTCGGCGTCCCCTTCGGCGTCGCCGTCGCCCAGCCCGTCGGTTTCGCCGAGCCCGTCCCCCTCGCCCAGCCCGTCTCCGTCGCCGTCACCGTCGCCGTCACCGTCGGCCGGTGGGGGGTGCAAGGTGACCTACGGCACGAGCGACTGGGGCGGCGGGTTCACCGCGACCGTGACCATCGCCAACACCGGCACGACCGCGATCAGCGGCTGGACACTGAAGTTCGCCTTCCCCGGCACCCAGAAGATCACCCCGCCCGGCTGGTCGGCCACCTGGACCCAGACCGGAGCGAACGTCACCGCCGCCAACCTCGACTGGAACACGACCATCACCCCCGGACAGTCCATCCAGATCGGCTTCAACGGCACCTACACCGGCAGCAACCCCAAACCCACCACCTTCACCCTCAACGGCACCACCTGCTCCTGAGACGAGGCCATCCATGAGACTCCTGTCCCTGGGCGGGGTGGCCGCCGTACTGGCCGCCCTGCTCGTCCCGGGCCCGGCGCCCGCCCAAGCGGCGAGCTCGTACAACTACACCGAGGCCCTGCAGAAGTCGATCTACTTCTACGAGGCGCAGCAGTCGGGCAGGAAGCCCGCCTGGAGCCGGGTGGAGTGGCGCGGCGACCGCACGCTGAACGACGGGAAGGCCGCCGGGGCGGACCTGTCCGGCGGCTGGTACGACGCGGGCGACCACGTCAAGTTCGGCTTCCCGATGGCGTTCACCACGACCATGCTGGCCTGGGGGCTGGTCGAGAACCGCACCGGCTACGGGACCCAGCTCACGCCCATGCTGAACAACCTCAAGTGGGCCACCGACTACCTGATCGCCGCCCATCCCGATCCGGAGACGTTGTACGTCCAGGTGGGCGACGGCAGCGTGGACCACGCGTACTGGGGTCCGCCCGAGGTGATCGACATCAAGGGCATGTCGCGGCCGGTCTACAAGATCACGCCGACGTGCAAGGGCACCGACGTCGTCGCCGAGACGGCGGCGGCCATGGCGGCCTCCTCGATGGCCTTCCGGCAGACCGACCCGGCGTACGCCGACACGCTGCTCACGCACGCCAGGCAGCTGTTCACGTTCGCCGACACGACCAAGGGCTCCAACGGTCAGGACACGGCGTACACGAGTTGCGTACCGGGCATCTCCGGCTACTACAACTCGACCTGGGAGGGCGGCTCCGACCACCCGGGCGCGACCAAGATGTACTGGGACGAGCTGGCCTGGGCCTCCGTCTGGCTCTACCGGGCCACCGGCACGGGGAGCTACCTGGACAAGGCCCGCGAGTTCTACCCGAAGATGGGCGGCGAGCCCGACGTCGGCCAGGGCGCGGGCGGCACCACCGTCCCCGCCTACACCTTCGGCCTGGGCTGGAACGACAAGGAGTACGCCGTCTACGAGCAGATGGCGGAACTGACCGGCGAGCAGAAGTACAAGGACGACGTCCAGCGCTACCTGGACTACTGGACCGTCGGATACAAGGGCAAGAAGGGACCGGTCACCCCCGGCGGCCTGGCGTACGTCTTCAACTGGGCGTCGCTGCGCATGGCGCTGAACACCGCCTGGGTGGCCCTCGTCTACGCCGACCACCTCGGGCCCGATGACCCGCTCTACGCCCGCTACCACGACTTCGCCAAGCGGCAGGTCGACTACGCCCTCGGGGACAATCCCCGGCACTCCAGCTACATGGTCGGCTTCGGGACCAACCCGCCGACGCACGTCCACCACCGCGCGGCCAGCGGCCAGTACCTCGGCTACATGAGCGACACCACCGGCCCGAACCTGCACGTCCTGTACGGCGCGCTCGCCGGCGGCCCGGACCAGACCGACGCCTACACCGACAGCCGCACGGACTACGTCCGCAACGAGGTGGCGATCGACTACAACTCCGGCATCACCAACGTGCTCGCGCGGTTCGCCGAGGAGTACGGCGGGACACCGGTGGCGGGCTTCCCCGCCCCGGAGCAGAAGTACGAGGAGATCTACGCCGAGACCGGCAACGTCTACAGCGGTGTGGACGGCACCTCGCTGACCGTCACCATCACCAACACGTCGAACTGGCCACCGCGCGTCCTCCAGTCGGGCAAGGCGCGCTACTACTTCACGCTCGACGGCTCGACCTCCGTCTCCCAGGTGAAGGTGACCGGCGGAGACAGCAACGGCTGTGCCGTGACCGGGCCGACGCTCGCGCAGGACCGCACCTACTACGCCGAGGTGGACTGCACGGGCAAGCCCATCTATCCCGGCGACGCCCAGCTCTACCGGCGCGGCACGCAACTGCGGATCTCGGTGCCGAACGGCGCGGCCTGGGACCCGGCCAACGACTGGTCGGCGTCGGCGGCGTCGCACGTGCCGGTGTACGACGGGAACACGCTGGTGTGGGGCACGCCGCCCGGCGGCACGTCCAGCCCGTCTCCCTCGCCGTCCCCCTCTCCGTCGCCGTCGTCCTCGCCTTCGCCTTCGCCCTCGCCTTCGCCCTCTGTGGACACCACGCCGCCGAGCGCGCCCACCGGGCTGTGGGTCTGCGGGGCGGACTTCGCCAACGCCGTCCCGATGTGCTGGACGGCCTCGACCGACGACACCGGGGTCACCGGCTACGACGTCTACATGAAGCAGGGCTCCGGCTTCACCAAGATCGGCTCGTCCACGTCCACGCTGTACGTCGCGGACAAGCTGGTGGCCGGGACCAGCTACACGTTCTACGTCGTGGCCAGGGACGCGGCCGGCAACACCAGCCAGCCCTCGGCCACGCTCACCGCGACCGCCCAGTCCGGCCTGCCCAGCCCGTCGCCCAGCCCGTCGGTTTCGCCGAGCCCGTCCCCCTCGCCCAGCCCTTCGCCGTCTCCGTCTCCGTCGGCCGGTGGGGGGTGCAAGGTGACCTACGGCACGAGCGACTGGGGCGGCGGGTTCACCGCGACCGTGACCATCGCCAACACCGGCACGACCGCGATCAGCGGCTGGACACTGAAGTTCGCCTTCCCCGGCACCCAGAAGATCACCCCGCCCGGCTGGTCGGCCACCTGGACCCAGACCGGAGCGAACGTCACCGCCGCCAACCTCGACTGGAACACGACCATCACCCCCGGACAGTCCATCCAGATCGGCTTCAACGGCACCTACACCGGCGCCAACCCCAAACCCACCACCTTCACTCTCAACGGCACCACCTGCTCCTGATCCCCATCCGCGGTCCGGCGCACTCCGGCGCGCCGGACCGCCCGAAGAGAGGTGACTTCCATGTCCGTCCAGGGTCTCGGTAAAGCCGCGGCTGTGCGAGCCGCTCTCCTGGGGGCCGGCCTCGCAGGCGCCGGGCTCGCCCTCGCCGCCGCGGCCCTCCCCCCGGCCTCCGCGGCGGCCGAGGACACCACGCCGCCCAGCGCGCCGGGGACGCTGCGGGACTGCCCCCTGCCCGCGGCCCCCGGATCGAGCCTCGGCATCGGCGTGTCGCTGTGCTGGGGCGCCGCGACCGACGACGTCGGCGTCACCGGCTACGACATCCAGGTGAAGCAGAGCGGCGCCTTCACCACCATCCGGACCACGACCGATCCGGGTTCCATCGTCAGCGGCCTCACCCTGGGGCAGTTGTACACGTTCCGAGTGGTCGCCAGGGACGGGGCGGGGAACGCGGGCCAGCCGTCGAACGAACTGACGGCCAGTGCGAACTATCTCAGCGGCATGCCGCCCTCCAGCCCGCCGCCAAGCCCGTCGCCGGTCGACCGGACCCCGCCGACCCGCCCCGAGGGCCTGGCCGCACAGAACGTCTACGTCAACGGCGCGGTCGGCCTGCTCTGGACGCCGTCCACGGACGACGTCGGGATCTCCACCTACGAGGTCTACGTGTGGACCGGCGGCGCCTTCCTGCGCGCGCAGCAGGCCACGCTCGACATGCGGGCCGACCAGGTGACGGCGATCGTCACCGGCCTCACGGCGGGGCACGACTACCTGTTCTACGTGGTGGCCCGGGACCGCGCGGGCAACCTCAGCGCACCCTCCGACCTGGTCCGCGCCCGGGCCATGGTCGAGCCGCCCGCCGCCAGCCCGAGCCCCGGGACGGACACGACGCCGCCCGGCACCCCGACCGGGCTGACCTCCGTGACCGGGATGGACATACCCGGCGGAATCTTCCTCGCCTGGTACACCGTCAGCGACGACAGCGGAGTCCCGCCCCGTTACGACCTGTTCCGGCAAACCGACCACGGCTACGCCTACGAGGGCGAGAACGGCCTGCCCCGTGACATCGTCTCCGGCCTCGAAGGAGGCAAGCCGTACACCTTCCAGGTCGTCGCCCGCGACGCCGCCGGAAACCTGAGCAACCCGTCGGCGCCGTACACGGCCATCGCACAGCCCGGGGCAACGTCCTCACCCACCCCGTCGCCGTCCCTCGGCCTGTCGCCGTCCCCCAGCCCGTCGCCGTCCCCGTCGGCCGGGTCCGGGTGCAGGGTGACGTACGCGACCACCACCTGGGGCAGCGGATTCACCACCACCGTCACGATCACCAACACCGGCACCGCCGGCATCGACGGATGGAAGCTCGGCTTCAGCTTCCCGCTCGCCTCCCAGCGGGTCACCAACGGATGGTCGGCCGTCTGGACCCAGTCCGGCACCGCTGTCACGGCCGAGAACTACGAATGGAACAAGACCATCAAGCCCGGCCAGTCGCTGTACCTCGGCTTCAACGGCGCCTACACCGGTGAGAATCCCAAACCGGCCGCCTTCACCCTCAACGGAAGCGCCTGCACGACGACGTGACCGGCCCCCGGGCGGCCTTATCGGCGACGGCACCGCACGACCCCACAGGAGCGGTGTGACGAGTCGGGCGGACGAGGCCGCCCGGCCTATGACCGAGCGGTCGAACTCAGCGGGAGCGGGCATGTGTCGGGCGAATATCCTCCCGCGGCAGCCGCTTGGGAAACAATTGCGCATTTCCCTGAATATAGGCCGACCGTAATAGCAATAGGTTGCGATCAGGCAACATCCCAGAGCGGGCACGGTCAAGCCTGGCACCGTTGGTGGTCGCAGAGATCAGGGAAGTGCGGATCGTACCCGTTGAGGTGTGATTTCAGCCGCACTGCTACCCCGCGGGCACGTCGTTGCGGTCGGAGCCGAGATTGCCCCTACCCAGATTTCGGCGTGTTGCCCTAGACGAGGAGATACATGAGTGAGCTAGTGCGCTGGGAAGTCGACGGCGAGCCGATCGTCGTGGAGGTCGCCGAACAGGATGCAGAAGGTTTTCAAGCGGTTGGGATCGGCGGGCACGGAATCATCGAAGCGAAATCGCGATTCGAGGATTCGCTGCGAAACGTGCGAGACGCGGCAACGAGGGTGCTCGACTCATTCCGGGACAAGCAGCTGAACCCTGACGAGGTCGAGCTCGAGTTCGGCGTCAAATTCAACGCAGCCGCAGGCGCAGTGGTAGCCAAGGCCTCCACCGAGGGTCATTTCATCGTCAAGCTCACCTGGGCCCGCCAGGAGAAGTAGTGGGTAGTTCGTGGCATGCTCGGATCGATCGGGCAGCCGACAACACAGTGGGCTCCGGATTTTTGATCGATAGCCATCACGTGCTGACCTGTGCTCATGTTGTGCACAACGTGCCGGATCCGATCGTTGTCTTCCCGGCCACCCATCCTCGGCAACACTATCCCGCGAGCGTGGTTGCGACAGGACCTTGGAAGAGGGAGGATCCGAGAGGCGACTTCGCGTTGCTCAAACTTTCACAACCCGCCCCCGTGCCACCTGCGCAGTTCGCCGACCCCATCGATATGGACATCTGGAGAGACAAAAAGCTCTTCTCCTATGGTTTCGCAGCGGGAAAAACAGCTTCCGGCACCTTCGCCGAGCTCCGTATCGACGACCGCCAAGTCATGGCTCGCGAATGGTGTCAGGTAAACGCATGGAACGGTCACGGTCAGTTTCTCGCCAAAGGTTTCAGCGGCGCCGCCGTCTACCTGCCGGACACCGACCATGTAATCGGCATGATCACCGATGCCGATCTGACGCCGGGTCAGCGGGTGGGGCGCATGCTTCCCATCTCCACCCTGCGGCAGTATTGGGAGCCGCTTGACGACCTGCTTCCGCACACCTGGCTGGGAAAGATCGGTCCGGGTCCTCGGGGACAATTACGCCGCTGTCTTGCCGACGCCGGTCTGAGAAGAACCCCAGAGGTTCTGCTGGCGCAGGAGTTCCCACTCCTCGCCGATCAAGGTGGTCCCTCTCTCTGGAGAGCCGTCACTCTCGCCGCAGAGGAGATCGAGGAACCCGACGCGTTGGCTCGTTTCCTCTTTCGTGTGATCGGCAACTTGGACGACGCGCACAAGGCCAGCGTGGCGCGGCACTGGTTGACCCGACACCTGGGAGAGCCGCGGACCACAAGCGGAACACCCACATCCGCGGCGGTCATCATCCGCATGGCTCCCAGCGGCCTCGGCGGCTACCGCCTCGAATTCTCCATCTGGCGAGGCGACGGTAGGGGATGGACACACGCGATCCCCGACCCTGTCCCCTCCGAGCAGGTAAGGGCGAGCGTAGAACGTGAGATGCCCCGCCTTCTGGCAGAGGTCGCCGGCGAGGACTTCATCATCGAATTCATGATGCCCCACGACTGGTTCACGCGCGGAACTGGGGTCGAGAACTGGTTCACCAACAACGACCCGGACGATCGGATTCAACTCGGCCTCCTCTATCCGGTCGTGATGCGCGACGTGGCGCGCCGACGAGGTGGCAGCCAGCGGTGGGATCAGGCCATCAGGCGCTGGCGCAAGCTTCGTGAAGTCGGTTGCGAGTCGCCGAGCCTCATCGGCTGCCGAGACAAGGCCACGCTCAGCTGGCTGGCTGACGATACCCGGACCACGATCGTTCACGCCGATTCACCAACGCCCACCGAGATCGGGAAGGCACTCAAGTTCGGCATTCCCATCATGATGTGGCCAAGGACCTCGTGCCGGTCCGGTAGTCACGACGACTGCGCGGGCCGCAAGTTCCTATCCGAGGTTTCCGCGATCGTGGAGAAGTCCTCACCTGATCGGCTTCCTTTCCGCGTTAAGCAACTACGCATAGCTGGAATGGATTCCAAACCTGTCCAGAGAATCGCGCTCTTCTGGGACGACCCGACCCGTATGCCCGACCCGCCGCTCGCGGCATCGTGAAAGAGGACGACACATGTCCGAGTGGTTCATCTACACGGGATCAGGCACCCCCCACGACAGGATCGGAACGGATCTTCCCGCGCCCCCTCCCTGGAGGGTCTTCAGTGGCGGCCCTGCGCTGCCGCAGCCGGCGTGGGCAGAGGAGGCTGGGGATCACGACGCGACGAGTTACCAGCCCGACCCGCAGGCGGTGGAGCAAGTGAACGCCGCGTTGTTCCTGCGCCGTCCTCTCCTCGTGACCGGCCCGCCCGGCACGGGCAAGTCCACCCTCGCCGAGGCGGTGGCGTACGAACTACGCCTCGGCCCCGTGCTGCACTGGCCCATCACGAGCCGCGTGACCCTCTCGGACGGCCTCTATCAGTACGACCCTTTGACCCGGCTGTACGCGGCCAGCCGAGAGGAACTCACCGGCGGAACGACCGCCGACGAGGAGATCGGCCGGTACATCCGGCTGGGTCCGCTGGGCACAGCCCTGCTTCCCTTCGAGCGGCCGCGCGTACTGCTGATCGATGAGATCGACAAGAGCGACATGGATCTCCCCAACGACCTACTTACGGTCTTCGAGAAGGGCTACTTCGAGATTCCCGAGCTGCAGCGCCATACCTCACCGACCGCGGAGGTTATGACAGCCGACGGGAGACCGGTGGCCGTCTCCGGGGGTGTGGTGCGCTGTCGAGCGTTTCCTCTAGTGATCATGACGAGCAACGGTGAACGGGAGTTCCCGCCCGCCTTTCTGCGGCGGTGCGTGACGCTCCGTCTGCATCAGCCTGGCGGCGAAAAACTGCACCGAATTGTCGCCGCGCACTTGGGCCCCGATTTGACGGCTGCTAGCCACGACGTCATCGAACGCTTTCTTGCGAAGAAGAGCAGCGGCGCCCTGGCGACCGACCAACTACTCAACGCGGTCTACCTCCTTCACCATGCCAGGTCGGAGGACCGGTTGAGTTTGGCCGACCGGCTCATGCCCTATCTCGATCGCGACACCGATGAAACGGACGCGTACGGTGACGACAAACCTTGAACGGTTACACCTCGCCCTTAGTGCGATCGGACCACCGCCGACCCCCGTGGAGCTCGCGGAACGGCTCTGGCTCGCGCAGTACCTGGAAGAGCGCGAACGGATCCGGGAGAACAGGCCACCCACGCTCGAGAAACCGACCGGGGATATCGATGGATCACCGAGGTCACCAGACGGAGAAACGCCGCTGGTCCCAGCGAATCAGGTGGAGATCTACTCGCGTGCGACGCCGGACTCGACGGGTGAGGTCGCAATGCCGATTCAGGTGCCCACAGGTCCGATGCTCCCCAGCGCGCTGAGGCTCAACCGCGCTCTGCGGCCGCTGCGTCATCGAGTGCCGGCCCACCGCCGATCGACGGTGGACGAGCGAGCGACAGCCGATCGTATAGCACGGCAGTTTCCGCGCCGCCGAGCGCCGTGGGTGCCGGTTCTGGTTCCTGCCATGGAACGTCGTCTAGACCTGACCCTGGTAGTTGATTTCGGCTCGTCGATGGAACTGTGGCGCCCCTTGGCCGAGGAGCTTCGACGGCTCTACACGAATTTGGGCGCGTTTCGAAATGTGCAACTCATGCGCCTTGAAGAGGGGCCGTACGGAATCACAGTCGGTTCGGCGGTTGCGCCGGGCGCTCTGACCGACCCGTCAGGGCGTCGGCTCGTGCTCCTCTTGAGCGACTGTTCAGGTGCGCACTGGTGGACCGGCAGGATGACTCATACCGTCCGCAGATGGGCATCGAGTTCGCCGACGGCGATTCTGCAACCGCTACCGGAACGCCTGTGGCATAGAACAGCGACCAGCGTGACAGTTCACCAGGCATTTCTCACCCAGCCTTTCGCCGCTAACACATCGCTCAGGCTGCAGCCGAAGATGCCTCATTCGGACAGGGCGGACAAGCCGGTTCCCGTTCCAGTGGTCGGATTGTCGGCGCCGTGGTTCGCGAACTGGGCTCAGGTAATGGCCGGCAGCGTCAGGTCCATCGGAGTAACGCATCTAGAGGATCAGCCGGCTGCTCTCGACGCTTGGCTTCAGGACGAGTACAGGCAACCGATCGAAAACAGGATCCTGCGCTTTCGAGCCGTGGCCTCGCCTGAGGCCTACTCACTCGCCGGTTATCTGGCGGCTGCCTCGTTTCCATCATTGTCCTTGATGCGGCTCATACAGAGAGCGCTTCTGCCCAGATCGTCCCCGGAGCACCTTGCCGAGGTCATCCTCAGCGGTCTCCTGCGACCGATAGAACAGGAGCCGGAGTTCTACACCTTCGTGCCCGATGCCAGAGACCTCCTTCTCCGAACACTATCGCGCTCCTCTCGGCAGACCGCCGTCCATGTCCTTCAGGCGATTTCACGCGAACTTGCCGCTCGGGCGGGAGTGGGAACCACTACGTTCCGGAGCTATGTGCCGAGCGCACTGGCGGACGGCGACCACGGCATGAGAACAGCGGGTGACCCGTTCGGGTTGGTCGATTCGGACGTCTTCGGTCTGACCCGTGCGGCATCCCAGGTCAGGCATGACGTGCATGATCCGGGCAAGCGTTCGGCGGAACATATGTACGAGCGCCTGGCGACCTTGCTGGATATCCAGTCGCAGATCCTCTGGATCGCCTCGCCTGGCGGCGCGGTGGCCGAGGACGCACCCCAGTGGCGGGCCATCACCGGCCAGGGCCTGGAGGAGTACCTCGCGCACGGCTGGCTGGACGCGGTGCACCCCGACGACCGTCCCGGCACCGAGGAGGCGTGGCGCGAGGCGCTGCGTCGCCAAACGTCGTTCGAGTGGAGCTACCGGGTGCGCACCCGGGCCAGCGGCTACCGGCACTTCGAGGTCCGGGCCGTGCCGATCATCAGGCACGGCCAGGTGGTGGAGTGGGTCGGGGCGAACACCGACGTCACGCCGCAGCGCGAGGCCGAGGAGATGCATGGCCGCCTCACCGACCAGCTCGGTGCCGCCGCGCTGCGCACCGCCCGCCTCCAGGGCGCGACCGCCCAGCTCGCCGAGGCGCTCACCGTCGAGCAGGTGGTGCAGGTCATCATCGACGTCGGCCGTA